>CALMYC010000234.1 GCA_937873385.1 uncultured Flavobacteriales bacterium
AGGTGGATGCCAAGCGCGCCAAACTGGCCGATACCGCGGACAAGAGCTTCAAGGACCGGTTGGCCAGTGAGACCAAGCGTGCCCAGGACATGGCTGCCGCGCTTACGGCCAAGCTGGCGGCTGCCGCCGCAGTGCCTGCCGCGGAACCAGCCCCGGAAGGTGAAGCCGCAGCCAATGACGCTGCTGCCGAGGGCGCTGCCCCGGAACAGGCCTGACCCTGTCACAGACCACCACCGAGCCCGGTGCCCTGAGGTACCGGGCTCGTTCGTTACAAGTGCATGTGGCGGCACCCCATATCTTTCACGCCAGTACAATGAACACGGCATCGCTGCGCCATCTGGGCCGCTTGGGCAAACCATGGGGCCATCGGGGGGAGCTCACGTTTCAGCTTGAACAGGCCGAATTTGATGAGATCCTTGGACTCGGCGTGCTGTTCGTGGAACTGGACGGCCTGCATGTACCGTTCCATGTCAGCCACTTGCGTGAACATCCCCGGGTGGGCGCCGTAGTGAAATTCGAGGACTTTGACGACCCGGGAAGTGCAGCCTTCCTGGTGAACCATGCGGTGTTTGCACCACCCGGGCATGAAGCCACGGTGGCCGTGGAGGATGAAGCGGAGAACGAGGACCTGGATCCACAGGACCTTATCGGCATGACCGTATTGGACGAGGCGCACGGCCCGTTGGGCACGATCACCGGTACGGAGGGAACCGAGGACCATCCGGTGATGGTGGTGCGCCAAGGGGACCACGAGATCCTGATCCCCATGGTGGATGACATGATCACCGGCATCGACATGGAAAGCGGAAGTTTGGTGGTGCGCACGCCGCCCGGCTTGGTTGATTTGTACCGCAGCCTGTGAAAACGGCAGGAAATTGATGCCGAACCCGTGGTTCCGCTTCAAGCAATTCACCGTTCACCAGGACCGGTGCGCCATGAAGGTGGGCACGGACGGGGTATTGCTTGGCGCATGGGCTTGCCAACCCGGGCCGCTCCGGATACTGGACATTGGAACGGGAACAGGGCTATTGGCCTTGATCGCTGCGCAGCGCTGTCCGCAGGCACTGATCGACGCGGTGGAACTGGACCCGGATGCAGCGCAACAAGCCGCGGAAAATGCGGCAGGAAGCCGATGGGCCGGACGCATCTCGGTACACCATGCCGACATCCGCCATTGGAGCACTGATGCGCGCTACGACCTGGTGCTGTGCAACCCTCCGTTCTACAGTGGGCACCCGGTTTCACGCAACGCGCGCGTGGCATCGGCAAAGCATGAGGGCTCCTTGGAACTGGGCGCCTTGCTGGATGCAACCTGCCAGCTCCTCGTCCCGGACGGCAGAGCATGCTTGGTCGTTCCGCTGGAACGGCAGGACCAACTGGAGCGGTCAGCGGCCCGCTACGGCCTTTCACCTTCGCGACTTTGCGTGGTGCGGCACCAATTGCCCAAGCCGCCCAAGCGGGTTCTGGTGGAATTGGCACGTGGAGGTGCGGGATCCCGGGAGGAGCTTGTTGTGCAATTGGCGAGTGGCGCCTTCTCGCCCGGCTACCAAGCCCTGCTCAGCGACCTGGAGCTTCATTTCTGAACTGTGCGTTCCTCCTCCGTAAAAGCTATGTCCAGCGTGGCCAATTCGTCCAGGATGGGGTTGTACAGTTCCGGTTT
>CALMYC010000235.1 GCA_937873385.1 uncultured Flavobacteriales bacterium
GGACAACCGGGGGGAAGGCGGCGTCTTTTCACTCTACGCGCTGGTGCGTCGTTTCGGCAAGTGGCTCTGGATACCTGCCATTGTTGGTGCCGCAACGCTCTTGGCCGATGGCATCCTGACACCTTCCATTTCGGTTTCTTCCGCCATCGAGGGCCTCAGTGGAGTACGGGCCTTTGCGGACATCATTGAACCCGGCAACGCCACCACGGTGCTGGTGGTGGCGGCCATTCTCAGCCTGCTGTTCCTGTTTCAGCGTTTCGGCACCAAGGTGGTGGGCTTCGCCTTCGGCCCCATCATGCTCGTGTGGTTCACCATGCTCACGGTTTTGGGGGTCAGCCAGATCACGCACAATCCCCATGTGCTGGCCAGCATCAACCCCAAGTATGCCGTGATGCTGCTCACGCAATACCCGGGCGGCTTCTGGCTGTTGGGGGCCGTGTTCCTGTGCACCACCGGCGCGGAAGGACTGTACAATGACATGGGGCATTGCGGCCGCCGGAACATCCGTGCCACATGGGGCTTTGTAAAGATCGCCCTGGTGTGCAACTACATGGGCCAGGGGGCCTGGCTGCTCAAGCACACGGGCTCGGACCTGGGTGACCTGAACCCCTTCTTTGAGGTGATGCCGCATTGGTTCCGCCTGGTGGGCGTGGGCATCTCCACCTTGGCGGCCATCGTGGCCTGCCAGGCTGTGATCAGTGGATCCTTCACCCTGATCAATGAGGCCATCACGCTCAACTTCTGGCCCCGTGTGCGGGTGAAGTTCCCCACCGAGGTGCGAGGGCAGATCTACATCCCCAGCGTGAACTGGCTGCTTTGGGCCGGGTGCATGGGCGTGATGCTCTACTTCCGCAGCAGCGCCAACATGGAGTCCGCCTATGGGTTCTTCATCGTGGTGGCCATGTTGATGACCACTGTGCTGCTCTTCGGCTACATGCACTTCGTGCGCCGCTGGCAACTTTGGCTGGTGCTTCCCCTCATCGGCCTCTTCTTCAGCGTGGAGCTGGCCAACTTCGTGGCGAACGCCGTGAAGATCGTCCACTTCCCCTTGCTGCTGGTGGCCGTTGTGCTGGTGCTTGGGGTGATGTTCATCTGGTACCGCGCCCGCAAGATCATCAACAGCTTTATCGAGTTTGTCCCCTTGATGGACTACGCCCAGGCCCTGCGCGACCTGAGCAATGACAAGGACATCCCCAAGTACGCCACCCACCTGGCCTACCTCACCAAGGCCGACGGCACCAACCAGGTGGAACGATGGATCATCAACAGCCTGCTGGAGCGCAAGGTGAAGCGCGCCGAGATCTATTGGTTCATCCACGTGAACTACACCGACGAGCCCTACACGATGGAATACCGCATCACCGAGTTGATCGACGACAAGGTGATCCGCGTGGACTTCAACCTGGGCTTCCGCGTTCAGCCGCGCATGAACTTGCTCTTCCGCCGCGTGCTGGAAGAGCTGGACGCCGACCATGAACTGGAGTTCCGCAACAAGTACGAATCCATCAAGAAGGGGGATTTCCATACGGACATCCTGTATGTGATCACCGAGCGTGTGCTTTCCGTGGAGAACGAATTCAGCCTGCGGGACGACCTGGTGCTGGACGCCTATTTCCTGCTCAAAGGCCTTTCACAGGGAGACCGCGAAGCCATGGGGCTGGACCCCAATGTGAGCGTGGTGGAGAAAGTGCCTTTGGTGATCACCGCCCAGCGCGAGGTGCCTTTGGTGCGCGTAGGCGGTCCTTCACGCCCTATTTGATCCCGCGTTCTTTCGCAACCCGCTCCCAGGCTTCCTGGACCTTCTTGAACTTTTCCGCAGCGGCTCTTTGCACGTCCTCGCCCAGTTGCGCAACGCGGTCCGGATGGTGCTTCATGGCCATCCGCCGGTATGCCTTCTTCACTTCTTCATCACTGGCCTTGGGATCCACTTCCAGGATGGTGTATGCTGAAGCTGCGGAAGGACCGCGGAACATGGCGTCCAACGAGGCCAGGTCCTTGTCACTGATGCCCAAGTCGGCGGCAATGCGCTCCAGGACCCGGCGTTCGGACAGGTGAACCATCCCGTCCGCATGGGCCAGGCCGATGAGGTAGTGCATCACCTGCAGGCGTTCCGGGTGCGAGAGGTGGCCCCTGATCTGGGCACAGACTTCGCGCAATGGGATCTCGCGCTTGAGCACGTCACGCAGCACGCGCAACAGTTCTGCACTGTGCTGGGGGCCGAATTGTTGCGCGAAAAAGCGGCGCACATGGCCCAATTCCCCTTGTGTGGGCTTGCCATCGGCTTTCATCACGGCAGCGGTGAGCACCACCAAGCTCAGGGCCAGGTCACCCGATGTACTTCCTGCCGGTCGGTATTGCGGTCTTGGACCTGGTGCCCCAGCGGATACGGTGATGCCCTTGGCATTGTCCATGAGCGCACCCAAGGCAAAGCCCACCACTGCGCCAATGGGCGTGCCCGTGAGCGCAAAGCCCAAGCTGCCGAAGATCCATTTGTTGTAGCCGGACATCTGTCACCAGGAACCACCTGCACCCCCGCCCCCGAAACTGCCGCCTCCAAGGCCACCGAACCCGCCCCCACCGCCGCCGAACCCGCCTCCGCCACCTCCGGAGAAACCGCCCCAGCTGCCGCTGGGGCGTGAACTGGCCGCATTCAACAAGGCCCAGGCCGCCCAAAAGTCCAGATGGTTCACCAACGCATATTTTTTGGCCCGCCGCACTTTTAGCCAAATGGCGAGCACCATGAAACCGAAAAAAATAAAGATCGGGAACATCGCCCCCCAAGGGATGGGCTCCGTGCCGTAGCTCTTGGCGTCAATCTCGCCCTTGGCCAGGCCCATCAGCACATTGGTGGCCTTGTCCAGGCCGCCGTAATAGTCGCCGTTGCGGAAGCTGGGCAACACTTCTTCCTCTACGATGCGCTTGGCGGTGAGGTCCGGTATGGCGCCCTCCAGCCCGTAGCCTACGGCGATGAACACGTGGCGATCGCCCGCCTGGCCGTTGGGCTTCACCAGCACCAGTACGCCGTTGTCGATGCCCCGTTTGCCCAGGCCCCATGCCTCGCCCAGGTCAAATGCGAAGTCGGAGGGCGCATAGCCGCACAAGGTGTCCACTGCAACCACGGCGATCCGGTTGCTGGTCTCGCGGGCAAAGTTGACCAGCTTCGCATCCAGCTGCGCAGCTTGTTGTGCATCGAGGAAGTTGGTGAACTGGAACACCAAGTGGTCCTCGTTCACGGGCTTGGGCGGGAAGCAGGGGTCCTGATCCGCCGCGAAGGCCCACGCCGCGGAAACCACGGCGATGCCGATCAGGATGGAGCGTAGCGTCCTCATTGCCCGAAGCTCACCTCGACCGGTTCTTCTTCAAGCTCGTGGTGGGTTACTCCAACCGCGAGGAGCTGAATATGATTATTGAGCGGACCACGAAGGGCGTGAACCTGACGGCCGACAAAGTGATGGACGGCGCGGAGATCGTCGAGTGGCAGCAGTTGGTGCGCGAGGTGATCCTGGCGCCGCACGTACAGGATTATATCGCGCGGGTGACGTTGGCAACACATCCGGACGGACCGTTTGCGGTGCCGATCACCAATCAATACCTGCGCTGGGGCAGCAGCCCGCGCGGGGCGCAGACGCTGACCTTGGCGGCGAAGGTGCGGGCGCTATTAAGCGGGCGGTACAACGTGAGCTTCGAAGACGTGCGGCGCGTGTTCCTGCCGGCGATGCGGCATCGGGTGATTCTGAACTTCGAGGCCGAGGCGGAGGGAATCGATCCGGATAAGGTGCTGCTGGAGGTGCTGGAGAAGGTGCCGGAGAAGGCTGAGGACACAAAGGTGGCGTGAAGAAGGGACATTGCAAAATGCAAATTGAAAATTGCAAATTGAAAAATGCAGGATCATTCATCCGCAATTTACCATTTGCAATTTGCAATTTGCATTTTGCAATATGATTTCTGATACACGCATGGCAGTGGTTCAATCTTCACTTTTGCCGCCGGATGTCATGGCTCAGCTGGAGCGGCTGGAGTTGGTGACGCGGAAGGTGTTTCGCGGGCGGATGAAGGGGGAGCGGCGGAGTAAGCGGAA
>CALMYC010000236.1 GCA_937873385.1 uncultured Flavobacteriales bacterium
CCGGCGGTGCGGGGGCCATCTATACCGACTTTGCGATTCACCCCGATGGTTTCTCGCGCATGCTGCTGCTGGCGGGCCCCGGCCTGTTCCCCCGCCCCCCGGGCCCAACACCGCCGCTACCTGCGCTATGCCCTGCCGCCGGTGGGCGTGCTGCTGATCCTGCTCTTTGCCGCGCCCAGCCTGATCACCGGGCCTGCCAAGCGCCTGATCGCCCACAGCACCGAATTCCTGCCGGAAGCACCATTCCAATTCGTGGTGCAGAACAAGCAGCTCACCGTGCCCGAGAACGAGGATTTCGAACTGCAGGTGGAAATGCGGGGCAATGCGTTGCCCCAGCAAGTCTTTTTGGAGCAGGACGGCAAGCGGATCCCACTGGTCCGGCAGGATGTGGCCCACTTCACCCACCGCTTCCGCAATGTGCAGGAACCCGTGGACTTCAAGCTCACAGCGGACGGATTCAACAGTTCCCCACTGCATCTGGCCACCGAAGCCAACCCCATGCTGCTGGGCCTCACCGTGGCGTTGGATTACCCGCCGTACTTGGGCATGAAGAACAGTGTGGGCAGCAACTCGGGCGACATCAGCGTGCCGGCGGGTACACGCGTCACCTGGACCGCTGAAACACGCAGCGCCGACAAGCTGGCCCTCGCCTTTGACGACACCACGTTCACCTTGATGCCGTCTTCGCCCGGTGCGCAGCAATTCACGGCCACCAAGCGCTTTCTCCGGAGCGGCACATACGCCTTCATTCCCGGCAACGGCGACCTGCGGGCCCAAACGTCCCTGCAGTACCGCGTGGACGTGGTGCCGGACCTGTATCCCACCATCGCCGTGGAGGAAAAAGCCGACAGCCTTTCGCCCCGCAGGCTTTATTTCAAGGGCGACATTGGCGACGATCACGGGTTCAAGCGGCTCGCCTTCCACTACCGCTTCACCACCGGGGGCGACAGTATTGCGGCGGACAAGCGTGAAGTGACCAAGGACATCGCACTGCAACCGGGCACGGTGCGCCAAAGCTTCTTCGACTTCGAGGACCTGGGCGCGCTGAAACTGATGCCGGGCGACAAGCTGGAATACTGGTTCGAGGTGTGGGACAACGACGGCGTAAACGGAAGCAAGAGCACCCGCAGCGCCACGCAGGTCTTCGAGGCGCCCACGCTGAAGGAACTGGCGGAGAAGCAGGACAAACAAGGCGAGGCCATCAAGGACGACCTGCGGGAAAGCATCCGCAAGGCACAGGACCTGCAGCAGGACCTGGACAAAATGCGCCGGGACATGCAGGACAAGAAAGAGCTGACCTGGCAGGACAAACAGAAGATGCAGAACATCCTGGACCGCCAGAAACAACTGCAGCAGCAGGTGGAACAGGCCACCGAGCAACTCAAGCAAACGCAGCAGGAACAACAGAACTTCAAACAGAACGATGAGCGGATCCTGCAAAAGCAGCAGCAGGTGCAGGAGCTTTTCGAGAACGTGCTCAGCGAGCAGATGAAGGAGCTCTACAAGCAGGTGCAGGAAATGCTGGAGAAGATCGACAAGGACCAACTGCAGGAAAAGATGCAGGACATGAAGCTGAGCCAGGAGGACATCGAGAAGGAGCTGGACCGGGCCTTGGAGCAGTTCAAGCAAATGGAAGTGGAACAGAAGGCGGAGGATATAGCCCAGCAGCTCGACAAACTGGCCGGGGAACAGCAGAAGCTGAGCGAGCAGACCAAGGATGACAAGGCGGACCAGGACCATCTGAGGCAGCAGCAGGATTCGCTGAGCAAGGAATTCAAGGACGTGCAGGACCAACTGGATTCATTGGCCAAGAAGAACGAAGCACTGGAACGACCCATTGAACTGCCCAAGACCGACGAGCAGGAAAAGGGCATCGAGCAACATCAGCAGAACAGCAAGGAACAACTGGACAAGAAGCAGAACAAGAAGGCCAGCGAAAGCCAGCAGAAGGCCGGCGAGCAGATGCAGCAACTGGCCCAGGACATGCGGAGTGCCATGCAGCAGGACCAGCAGCAGCAGGCTGAAGAGGACATGGACGCCTTGCGCCAACTCTTGGAGAACATCGTGCAGCTCAGCTTCGACCAGGAGGCGAACATGAACGACTTGCAGGCCACCGCCGTGCGGGACCCGCGCCTGGTGGACATCGGCCGACAGCAGAAGAAACTGCGCGATGACGCCCGCATCGTGGAGGATTCCCTCTTCGCGCTCAGCAAGCGCGTACCCCAATTGCAGGCCATGGTGAACCGCGAGATGAACTCGGTGAACGACAACATGGACCAGGCTCTTTCGCATTTGGCTGAAGCCCGCGCCAACGAACGGGAACGGCCGTTGGCTGCGGACCGTCAGCAGCGCGCCATGACCTCGCTGAACAATTTGGCCCTGATGCTGGACGAGGCTTTGCAGCAGATGCAGCAACAACAGGCCAGCGGCATGCCGGGCAAGGGCAGTTGCAACAAGCCGGGCGGCATGGGCAGCAGCAGCGGCGACAGCAAGAAGATGCAGAAGATCAAGAGCCAGCAGGAGGCCTTGTCCAAGCAGCTGGAAGAAATGAAGAAGGCCCTGGAGAAAGGCAAGAAACCGGGCGAAAAGCCCGGCCAGCAGAATCCCGGCGGCATGGGCATGGGCATGGGGATGAGCGAGCAACTGGCCAAGCTGGCCGCGCAACAGGCGGCGCTCAGGCAACAAATGCAGCGGATGGCGCAGGACCTGAACAAGGATGGAAGCGGCTCCGGCAACGGCCTCCAAAAGCTGGCCCAGCAGATGGAGCAGAACGAAAAGGACATCGTGAACCAAAACCTCACGCAGGAGTCCATCAAACGGCAGAAGGACATCATGACGCGCCTGCTGGAAGCCGAAAAGGCGGAGCGCGAACGTGAGCTGGACAACAAGCGCCAGAGCACGCCGGGGCAAGAACGCGACCACCCCGACCCCGCGCGTTTCTTCAACTACCAGCGCGATAAAATGCGCGAGGCGGAACTGCTGCGCACCGTGCCCCCGGGGCTGAAGCCCTATTACAAGGCACGGGTAGATCAGTATTTCGATACATTTGGCCGACCCTGACCCGATGAAAGCAACATGGGAGCACTGATCGAGGACGTCCACTTCACCCAGCGGATCGAATTTCCCGCCAAGGCGGAAAACATCCACTTGGCGGAAAAGCTGATCGATGAGGCCTGTGCGCGCTATAGCGTGCATGAATCGCTGTACGGCAATATCCTGATCGCGCTGACGGAGGCCGTGAACAATGCCATCCACCACGGCAACGCCCTGGATCCCGCCAAACAGGTGTTGCTCGGCTACGTCATGGAAGGGAACAAGGCCACCTTCATCGTCAGTGATGAAGGCCCCGGGTTCGACCATGAACACTTGCCCGACCCCACTGACCCGCAGAACATTGAAAAGCCCCACGGCCGCGGCGTTTTCCTGATGAGGGCCCTCTCGGATTCCGTGGAATTCTCGGACAATGGCGCTACAGTGGCCATCAGCTTCAACCTGACACCGGCAACGGAATAGCCATGCCCAGGGGAGGCTCCATCGCGTTCAAGGCTTTGGGGGTCCCCGAGGCCTTCCGTGATCGCGAAGAGCTTCGCAAATGGGTGCGCACCGTGGCTTCAGACCATGGGCATTCCATCGGGGAGGTGACCTTTGTACTGCTGAGCGACAAAGGCTTGTTGCCGTACAACCAGCGCTACTTGGACCACGATGAGTTTACGGACGTGATCACCTTCGACCTCCAAACCGGCACGGGCATTTCCGGGGATATCCTGATCAGTTACGACCGGGTCAGGGAGAATGCCCGGGCTTTTGGTGTAAGCGCGCAACAGGAATTGCGCCGGGTGATGGTCCATGGACTGTTGCACCTGTTGGGGCACAGCGACAAGAGCGCGGCCAAGCGCACCGCCATGCGGGCGGAGGAGGACAAGTACTTGGCGTTGCTGAAGTGAACCTGATCAGGCATTGCCGGCATTGGACCGAACCCGTTCCAACCTCCACGCGGCGGCGATAAAGCCCAACAATACGGTACCGCGCAGGGCGTACTTCATCGCACCTTCCAAGGGCAACTGCTCGCAACCCCACCACAGGAAAACACCTGCCGCCATGTAGCCCAGCACGCGCTGCACGTTGTAGGGGATCGGGTAGTGGCGCTGGCCCCAAACAAAACTGATGACGGCCATGCTGGAGTAGCAGATGAAGGTAGCCCATGCAGCGCCCAAATAGCCGAACAACGGGATCCACCAGAACAACAGCACCAGGGTGATCACCGCCCCGATAATCGAAATGGTGCTGCCGGCCCGGGTGCGGTCGCTCAGTTTGTACCACACGCTCTGGTTGTAATAGATGCCCAAGAACACGTTGGCCATCATCAGGATGGGCACCACCACCAGGCCGGGCCAATACGCGGGGTTGGGGATGAACCATTTGAACAGGTCCAGGAAGAGCATCACCAGCAGAAAGGCGCCCATGCACACCGCCACGAAGATGTTCATGATCCGGGCGAAGGTTTCCCCGCTGTCCTTCTCCTTGGCATGGCTGAAGAAGAACGGCTCGGCCGCAAAGCGGAACGCCTGAATGAACAGCGTAATGAGTATCGCCAGTTTGTACGAAGCGCCGTAGATGCCGATCTGCGCATCGGCCACATCGGCGGGCAGCAGGTGCTTCATCAGCACGCGGTCGGCGGTCTCGTTGGTCATGCCCGCCAACCCGGCTACCAGCAAGGGCAGCCCGAAGGCCAGCATGGGGCGCAGCAGCTTCGCATCAAAGCCCGCAGGTCCGCTGAAGCGGGGCTTGGGCCACTCCGGCAGCAACAACAGGAACTTCACCCCGGAACTGATCAGGTTGATTAGGAACACATAGCCCACGCCCAGGGCCGGGTCGTACACGGCGGCGATCAGGGCGTTGCTGTTGCCGGCATCGAAGCGCGGCATGCAGTAGAGGAAGATGAAGAGGTTGAGGGCCACGTTCACCACCACGCTCAGCACATTGATCAGCGCAAATTTCCAGGGGCGCTCCTTCAGCCTCAGGCTGGCCATGGGCACGGCACAAGCCGCTTCAATGCCGATGATCGCGATGAGCATGCGCACGGAGAACACGTGCTCCGGATAGTCGATGGCACTGGCGATGGACTGCGCGAACAGCAGCCCCAGTGCAATGAACAGTGCACTGGTGCCCGCCAGCAGCCAGGCGATGGTGGTGTACACCCGCTTGTTGTCCGCGTGCTTGGTCGCGAAGCGGAAGAAGGTGGTCTCCATTCCGTAGGTGAGCACCACGTTCAGAAAAGCTGTCCACGCATAAAGCGAAGTGACCACGCCAAAGGCCGCAGGCGCGAACACGCCCCGGCTGGTGTACAAGGGCGTAAGCAGGTAGTTGAGGAAGCGCGCAACGATGCTGCTCAACCCATAGATGGCCGTTTGGCCGGCAAGTTTGCGGAGGACGTTCACGGGGCAAAGATGGCGCGAAGGCAGGGCGACCTTACCCGGTGCGGGGGCAAGGATGAACACGGTGGGATGGAAAAGGAATGCGCATAATCCCCCTTCCGACGATAGGATGTGAACGTGAGGTCAACACGTGAACCCGGCGTCCCGCTTGTAAGCGGGATGCCCGACCGTACATCCGCCTCCGGCGGGTTCAAGATTTAGGATGGTTTGAGAACGCCGGAGCATTCTGCAAACTGCAGCGCACATCCGGAAAGTGTGCTGAAAATGTTCGGTGATGAGAATTGAAAAGGCCGGAGGCCGCGAGAGGGCAGGCACTCGGCAAACAGCCGAGCGCCGGGATGGTGGGTTGGGCGGATGTGTTCACACGCCGCCGATGCGCGGAGGTGGTGCTGGACAGTTTGGCCTATTGCCAAGCCAATAAGGGGCTTGAACTATTTGCCTATTGCCTGATGCCGAGCCATTTGCACATGATCGCACGGGTACAGGAAGGCCGCTTGTCGGATGTGCTGCGCGACCTAAAGAGCTACACGGCCAAAAGGATCTTGGATCTGGTGATCACGGAGCAGGGAGAGAGCCGGCGGGAATGGATGTCGCGCCTTTTCAAGGAAGCCGCAGCTGGCACCAACCAGAACCAAGCCTACATGTTCTGGCAAAAGACGAATCGGCCCATCGAGATCGTTAGCCCTGGGATGTACGACCAAAAAGTGGAATACATCCATAACAACCCTGTTGAGGAAGGCCTTGTTACCTTGCCGGAGCACTATGCACACAGCAGCGCACATCCGGAAAGTGTGCTGAAAATGTTCGGTGATGAGAATTGAAAGGGCCGGAGGCAGCGAGAGGGCAGGCACTCGGCAAACAGCCGAGCGCCGGGATGGGGCGGTGGCTGGTCGCTTGGTGCCAATAGCTGGATGGGGATTGACGGCTTACGAAATCTATTCTTCCGATACGTATCAGTCTTTCCAAGCCGGAATGCGTCAATATTATGAGGAGAAGCATGCCCGCAATGATTACAGCTTTAAATAAACCAAAATCAGATGGTCACGAGCGAAAACAAGGAAGATCTGTTGAAACTCATCAATGACTACTCGCCCATTCGTTGTCAAGGAAGGGATGAAGAACGTCTCTATCATGATTTACGGATAAGCGGTGATGATGCCGCTGATTTCTTGGACAAGTACTCGATTTTGTTCAACGTGAATATTGGCAATTTTCAGTTCTCAGATTACTTCCCGCACGAGGGTGCATCCCTTGTGGCGAACTTGATGGGATTACACATCGCCCCAGGTCAACCATACAAAGATCTCACCATTGCGGATCTTCTCACAGGTATCCAATATGGACGGTTAGTAGGAAAGTAATAGCGCTGTGCTAGAGCCCAGCATGGGAGTGTTCGAGAAATGAGGCAATTGGTGCCATGACTGAGACGATCGAAAGGGTGGGACCAAGTCATGTATCAAGTCCCCTGAACTAGCGCGAGCGTCGCGCGGTGGAATTGAGCGTAGGCTCGCTCGTGCCCTTGTGAAGTCATAGATCCAGC
>CALMYC010000237.1 GCA_937873385.1 uncultured Flavobacteriales bacterium
TTTTTTTTAATGATACGGCGACCACCGAGATCTACACTCTTTCCCTACACGACGCTCTTCCGATCTATCCCCTTTCGCATCACTTGCTTCACCTTGGTGAGCTCGTTCATCAGGTTCACCTTGTTGTGCAGGCGCCCGGCGGTGTCGATGATCGCCACGTCCACGCCTTTGGCCTTGGCGCTTTCAACCGTATCGTAGGCCACTGCGGCGGGATCGGCGCCCATGCCTTGCTGCACCAAGGGTACGCCTACACGTTCGCTCCAGATCCTCAGCTGGTCCACCGCTGCGGCCCGGAAGGTGTCCGCAGCGCCTAGCAGGACACTATTGCCAGCCTGTTTATAGGCCATGGCCAGTTTACCAATGGTGGTGGTCTTGCCCACACCGTTCACGCCCACCACCATGATCACATGGGGCTTTGTGCCTTGCACGGTGAATGGATCACCGATGCCGCTTGCATCGCGCATCAATTCCGCGATCTCCCCGCGCAGAATGCCGTTCAATTCCGAAGTTCCCAAGTAACCTTCGCGCTTGACGCGGGCCTGTATGCGATCGATGATCTTCAGGGTGGTCTCCACCCCCACGTCACTGGTCACCAAGGTTTCCTCCAAGGCATCCAGCACCTCATCATCCACGGAATTCTTTCCTGCAATGGCACGGGTCAGCTTGCTGAATAGCGTGGTACGCGAGCGGTCCAGCCCGGCATCAAGCTGTTGTTTCTTTTCCCGCGTGCCGAACAATCCGAAAAATGCCATGGTATTTCAAGAGAAAAGGCCCCCGCCGCAAGGTGGAGGCCTTCTACACCTGCTTTGGTGCGCAGTTCACTTCTTCGCGGCCAGGGCCTTGTCCACCTCTTCGGCAGGCATCACCTGCTCATTGAATTGGTAGCCGCCCGTGTGCTCGTTCTTCACCATGCGGATGACCTTGACGAACACCTTGGCGTCCGCCTTCTTCAAGGATGCTACGGTTTTCTTTGCCATGGTCTATTTGATCTCTTTGTGAACGGTCATCTTCCGCATGATGGGGTTGTATTTCTTCAACTCCAGCCGCTCGGACGTGTTCTTGCGGTTCTTGGTCGTGATGTAGCGTGAGGTGCCTGCGAGCCCCGAGGTTTTGTGCTCAGTGCACTCCAGGATCACTTGTACGCGGTTTCCTTTCTTGGCCATCGCTAACTTGGAATGGGGCGCGAAAGTAGTACAACGCGGCCAAACCAACAACTCACCATGAAATTGTTATTGTGGTTCAGCCATTTACGGGTATCACGACCGTGCCACGGGTCCGTTTCAGGTACGGCTGCACTGCCGCCTTCACGCATTCGTGCAGTACCCGCTTCAACTTCAACTTCATGCTGTGCCTGTATGTCACCATGCTGATCTCCCGAACCGGCACCGGTGCCTTGAACTGCCGGATCCGCGATAGCTGCGCATGCCCCATCCCCACCGTGGCCAGTTCCGGTATGATGGTGATGCCCCCTTGCGCGTCGACCATCCGCACCAAGGCTTCCATGCTTCCCGATACATACGAGAACCTACCGTGGCCGGTGCCCTGTTCCCTCAACTCACACAAGTCCATCACTTGTGACCTTAGGCAATGTCCCTCCTCAAGGAGCCAGAGACGCTCCGGCCGGATCTCCGATGGCAGTACGTAATGCTTCCTCCCAATGCCTTCCCGGGGTGAGGCATACAAAAGGAAGCGTTCGGTGAACAAAGGCTCCTCGCGCAATCCGCCAACACCCAGCGGCGTGGCCAACAAGCCCACGTCCAATTGGCCCCGGGAAAGCTGCGCGATGATCACTTCGGTGGTCAATTCCTCCACGCTCACCTGGATCCCCGGATGCTTGCCCAGCAAGTCCTCCAAAAACAAAGGCAGGAGGTATGGGGCCAAGGTGGGGATCATCCCGATCCGCAGCTCGCCTGTTTGGTCGTGTTTGGTTTCGTCCGCCAGGTTCTTCAACGCTTCCACCTCCTTGAGCACGGCACGGGCCTGTTCCACCAGGATGGCGCCGGGAGCGGTGGGCACCACCGGCGATTTGCTGCGGTCGAACAATACCACGCCCAGTTCATCCTCCAACTTTTTCACCATGCTGCTCAGGGTGGGCTGTGTCACAAAGCAGGCTTCCGCCGCACGTGCAAAGT
>CALMYC010000238.1 GCA_937873385.1 uncultured Flavobacteriales bacterium
CATATGGGGATCAATGTTGGGGTATGGACATGGTCTCTGATGGAGGTTATGTCATGGTGGGCTCTACGCCTGGTGCAGGAATAAACGTCGGTTCTGTCTATGTGGTCAAAAATGCAGGTGATGTGATCAGCAGCCCTTTAGTGGTGGATTTTGACCCATTGGGTGTGCAGGAAACCTCTCCATCGAGTGCGTTGCACTTAGCCCCTAATCCGGCAACCCCCGGTAGCACAGTAAGCATGGGTCCTTCATGGGCTCTGATAAAGGGATGGCATGCGGAGTTGTTCGATCTGGTAGGAAATTCAGTGGCTAGGTTCCAAGGTGGTGGGCAAAACACCGTGGAATTCCAAATGCCCAAGCTCGCAGCAGGTAGTTACATAGTCCGGGTGCTCACCGCAAACGCCGAAATATTATCAGCGCGCTTCGTGATCAAAGCTGAATAGCCGCCAACCGCCTTGCTGGTCCATAGTTGAAAGTCGGCTTAAGTCAATTGTGGTCGCACCAAGCACCAGCACTTGTTCAGCGCCAAGACTTTCCAGCGAATCCAAGGGAGGGACACGTTCATCCGGACCGTAGGCCCACCCCTTCATGTTCATAAAGAGCAACGCACCATCCGGCGTTGGATCGCCTATGACGACCACCTTGGATGTGTTCAGGATGACATGTTTGCGCAGCACCGGGCCGATGGTGCCTTCAAGAATGGTGGAAACCGTGAAGGCATCAGGTGCAGAATAGCGCCGTTCCAAGTTGACCATGGCAAGAGACATGCCCATAATTGAAAATAACACCATCAAAGATGCTATGCCAACACCCATCCACCGGGAGGTCCTCAATCTTAGGATTGCAGTTAGAACGGCCAATGAGCCGAATGCGATGATGGGAGATATGGTGAGGAAATAGTAGTCATGGTCCGCAAACTTCCGAAAGAAAAGCATCACATAAGCAAGGAAAGCCAGCATCAGGAAGGATAGAAGTATTCGGACATGGAGCGGTATTCTTCTGGCAAGGAATGCCCCTCCGATAAGCAAAGCCAACAGCACGTGCCAGGTGGTCGGATGATGATATTTTGTCCACCAGTAGTCTGTGACGAGTTGCCATGTACTGCGCCTTGATTGAAGATCCATGCTCCAAATGGGTTCTGCCCAAGTCATGAAGTAATGGGTGTGGTGTGCTTGGTTGTACAGAATGGCGAACGAATGCCAGCAAAGGCACAGAACCAGTCCTATCCCACACAAAATGAGATTTGCGCGGCTGAATGAAACTCGGCCAACCCTAGGGAGCAGAATGCCGGTCAACGTAACGGCTATGAGGTAAAGGCATGCAGGGGCTTTGAGCAATCCAGCCAAGGTTAAAAAGATGATGCTTGTGGTGATTTGGTTGGAATTGTTCCGTTCGATACCTGAAATGGCCATGCACAGTCCACCGAGCACCAACCCATAAGCGGCTGCATCCGGCAGGTAATTAGCGGCGTAGTACACCACCACGCTAGAGGAAAACATCCACAGCGAGAAGAATGTGCCCGCTACAACGGATCCCAACCATCGGGCCGCAGTGTACGATAGAAGCACGTGGCCACCGAGAACGAAGAAGAGATGAATTGAGCGAAGCGAGGTATACGAAATGCCAAATGCCGCCTTTATAAGAGCAGCCACATAGTACAGAATTGGAAACTCGGCTACTGCGTGCCCGTTCATTGGAGCCTCCCGAAGGCTGTATATGGAGGGAGTGAAGAAATTCCAGGAGGGGTGGCCATAGTTCATCATGAAAGAGATGGAATCCGTTTGCCGGATAAAGTGGATTCCACAAGGCCCTAGGAAGAGGATGTCCGGGAGATAGAGCAGTATGGCGATGCACGTGAATACCGCAATGGGCAATAGCTGCCAGCTCTTCAGAAGCCTTGTTGATGCAATGATGCTCATTTAGTCCGGCGAAGATCGGTGCAATTACATTGATATGGGGATCAGCGCCGTTGACCTTATTTTGTGACCTGCATGCACCCCTCCGTCTTCACCATCGACGTGGAAGAATGGTTCCACATCCTTGACGTGCCCTCCACGCCGTCGCTGGGCGAGTGGGCGGCACTGCCTTCCCGTGTGGAGCCCAGCTTCCGCAGCATGTTGGAGGTGATGGCCGAGAAAAACGTGCACACCACGCTTTTCTTCCTGGCCTGGACCGCGGAGCGCTTTCCCCACCTGGTGAGGGAGGCCGTGGCGGGCGGGCACGAGATCGCCTCGCATGGTTACGCGCATGAGCTGGTGTACCGGCAGGACCGCGCCACCTTCCTCGCGGACATCACCAAGGCGAAGGAGATCATTGAACAGGCAGCCGGCACCGCCGTTCGCGGGTACCGCGCACCTGGTTTTTCCGTCACCAAGGAAACCCCCTGGTTCTTCGATGCCGTGGCCGAGGCGGGATACCGGTATGACAGTTCCATCTTCCCCAGTGAACGCGGGCATGGCGGCCTGCCAGGCGCCAAGGCCGTTCCGCATGTGATCGATACGGCGCATGGCCCGCTGACGGAATTTCCCATTTCGCTCTCCTCCATGTTCGGCAAGCCGATGTACTTCTTCGGCGGGGGCTACCTGCGCTTCTTCCCGTACAGCCTCATCCGCGCCAAGGCGAAAAGCGTGCTGGCGGAAAAGCGCCCCGTGGTGTTTTACCTGCATCCGCGCGAGGTGGACCCCGGGCATCCGCGCCTGGCCATGAGCGCCAAGCGCCGCTTCATGAGCTACCACAACCTGCGCAGCACCATGCCCAAGATGCGCAGGCTTTTCGATGACCTGCCGATGACCACCTTTGCAGCCTTGCTGGAGGCGGGCATCGCACAGCAGCAGCGGCGCGTGGCATGAAGAAAGTCCTGTTCCTGTACTCGGAGATCTCCCCCTACCTGATCGCCGGCATTGAACGTTTGGCCACGGGCCGTGGCGTGGAAGTGCACATTGTGCGCTGGCCCATCAATCCGGAGGCTCCATTCCAGTACAAGGAAATTCCCGGCGTAGTGGTGCATGAACGCGCCTCCTACAGCACGGCAGCGCTGCGGGAATTCGCCCAGGCGCTCCGTCCGGACCTCATCTTTGCCAGCGGCTGGGTGGACAAGGCCTATCTGCACGTATGCCGCGATGCGCGCAAGCGGGGCGTGCCCACGGTGATGTGCAGCGATCCCACATGGCGCGGCAGTTTCAGGCAATGGGTGGCCGTGATCGCCGCAAAATTCTGGCTGCCGCGCACCTTCAGCCATGCATGGGTTCCCGGGCCGCCCCAGGCGGAGTATGTGGCGCGGCTGGGCATCCGGCGCGCCAACGTCAAGCACGGTTTTTATACGGCTGACACGGAACGGTTCATGCGCATGGCGCATGAGTTCGAGGCCGCCAAAGCGGCAAGCTACCCGCACCGCTTCATCTTCGTGGCACGCTACATCGGCCTGAAAGGGCATGACTATATGTTAGGGGCGTTCATTGAACTGTGCGAGGCGGGCCAGGCCGGTGATTGGGAAGTTTGGTGCATCGGCACGGGCGAGCTCCAGGGCCAGGTGCCCGAGCATCCCCGGGTCCGCCACGTGGGCTTTGTGCAGTCCGGCGACATGGGCCCGTACATCGGCCAGTGCGGCGCATCCATCCTGGCCAGCATGTACGAGGCTTGGGGCGTAGTGGTCCATGAGCATGCCGCGGCGGGCTTGCCCTTGCTGTGGAGCGATGCCGTGGGGGCCCGCCATAAATTCCTGGAGGAA
>CALMYC010000239.1 GCA_937873385.1 uncultured Flavobacteriales bacterium
TTCCTGGTTGTTTCGGTGCCCCTCTATTTCGTTGCTGAGCCGGCCATGGTGCTGCTCTTTGGCGAAAAGTTCCGCATGGCCGGCTATCTCCTTTCCCTGTTCGCGATCCGGCTTTTCTTCACCAACATGGGTGTGGCAAAGACCAGCTTCATCACCAATGAAAGCCTGTTCAAGTATTCCTTGGTCACTTCCGTGGTGGGGGCGGTGCTGAACATAGCCATGAACTATCTGCTCATTCCCACATACCAATCCATTGGCGCCATTTGGGCCATGATCGGATCCTTCTTCGTGAGCATCTTCCTTGTGGACCTGTTCTTCAAGGAGGCGCGCCCGAACTTCAAATGGATGATGCAGGGCATCGGTTCCTTCTGGAAGATCCGCAACGTAAGCTGAGCCATGAAGCCGGACCGCCACTTGATCCCGTTGAAACCTGAAGTCTTCAATGACTTTGCATGCCCGCAGTGCGGTTCGGTGGGACCTGAGGGCATCAAAGTGATGGTGCTCGGCAAGCAGACGGCTGCGGAGTACCGGTGCCATGCCTGCGGTCTTGCCTTTGTACGCGACCTGCCTGCAGGGTTCACGATAGACCTTCCATTGGCTTGGCGCCTTTCCGACAAGCATCCCTTTCATCCGCCGAACGGACTGGCGGAAGATTGGCCTGCCTACCCGGCGTACCAAGTTCCCCGCACCGACAGGTACAACGTGCAGCGCAAGGTGTTCAAGGCGTGCAGGCGCATCGTGGTGCTCAATACCATCGACCATCTCTATGGGCACGTATTGCTGAAATTGTTCAATGCACAGCATTACATCGACAACCATCCGGACATCGGCCTGGTGCTGATCGTACCCAAGATGTTCGAATGGCTGGTGCCGGAGGGTGTGGCTGAAGCCTGGGTGTTTGACCTCAAGCTCAAGGAGGCATGGGGGTGGAATGCAGGGATTGATGCCTTTGTCCAGGAGCAATGGGGAAGCTATGATGAGATCTACTTGGCACCCGGATACAGTCCTCCGGAGTTCACGGCGATCGATATTGATCGGTTCAGCCGCGTAAAGCCCTTTGCTCCAACAAGCTTCATGG
>CALMYC010000240.1 GCA_937873385.1 uncultured Flavobacteriales bacterium
GTGAAGTCGCGGAACTGAAGGCCAACAAATCCTCCAAGCAACAGATCGCGGCCACCTATCGGGAAGTGGCGCAAGGGCTGCTCGCCGGGAAAGCGCCTGATTATGCCGGTGCGTTGGCCCTGCTCCAGAAAGCGATCGACCTGTACCCCAAGGACCCGGAAGCGTTCATCATCAAGGGTGATGCGCTTTTCGACCAGAACCCTCGCGACGGCACCACCCCGCTGGAGAACTACAAGAAAGCCATGGAACTTGCCCCGCTCAGTGCGGAGCCGGTGGCACGCAAAGCCTTCATGTATTACCGCGCCAAGAACTTTCCCGGTTCCATTGATGAGTACACGAACGCCATCGCATTGGACCCCAACTATGCACCGGCCTACCGTGGCCGCGCGGAGGCCTATTTCATGGCCCGTGATTTCGGCAAGGCGACCACGGACATGGATAAATACCTGCAACTGAATTCGGGTAGCATCAGCGCGCGCGTCCGCAATGCCCAGTTCCTCTTCCTTGTGAAGAAATTTGACCAGAGCCTCACCGAGATCCAAGCCTTGGAGCAGGAGGGTGTGAAGAACTTGACCCTGAAGCGCCTCAAGGCGTTCGACCTGGAGGAGAAGGGCATGTTCGCCGAAGCTGATAAGGCCATGCAGGCCTACTTTGCCGAGCAGTCCAAGGACAAGGTGATCAGCTTGGATTACGAATACCAAGGCAAGATCTACCAGGGCCTGGCCATGGAGCAGGTGAAGGGTCCGGACGGAACCATCAACATCAAGGCCACCCCGTATGATTCGCTCGCCGCGGAAATGTACTTGAAGGCCGCCCGCATGGATCCCGCCAAGAATTACCTCTTCCTGGAAGCGGCCAAGGCGTTCAACGATGCCAAAGCCTATGGGAAGGCGGTTGCCGCTGTTCAGGAAAAGGTGAAAGCTGGCCAACCGGAAGTAAATGACTGGTACTATCTCGGAGCCATGGCCAACCGCGCCAGGATGTTCCAGACAGCGGACAGCGCCTGGGCCACCTACATCAGCAAACAGCCCAACATCTACCAGGGCTACCTGTACCGCGCCCGCGCACAGGCCGGGTTGGACTCCACCGAGGTGAAAAGCTGGCTCGCGAAGGGTGCCTATGAGGACGTGATCCGCAAAATGAAGCCCGAGGAGCAGCAGAGCCAGAAAGCCGACCTGGAGGAGGCATACAACTATCTGGGCCTGTACTATCTCTACAACAAGGCGGACCTGGACCTGGCCAAGGCCAAATGCTGGTTTGGGAAGGTGAGCGCCCTCAATGCCGGCACAAGCATTACCAAACAGGTCAACGACGTGTTCCTGAAAATGAAGGAACTGAAAGGGGTGGAGCCGTCTGAATGCAATTTGGACGCATTGCCGAAATAGCTGGACCGTTGGCGGAGAATGGCGCAAACCCTTGGCGGGATTTCCGCGTAGGACGTGCCTACTTTCGCCTCACGCGCACAGACACGACCTACGCATGTTCGACTTGATCCGTGAATTTCCGGACCACTTGCAGGAAGCCCTCACCATCGGGCGCAACGCAAAACTCTCCGCACCTGGCGGGCCGTTCAACCATGTGGTGGTCACTGGTTTGGGCGGTAGCGGCATTGGCGGGCGCATTGCGGCACAGGCGGCAGCAGATGAGGCCAACTGCCCCATTGACGTGTACAGCAACTATTACCTGCCCGCGTATGTGGGCAAGGGCAGTTTGGTGATTGCGTGCAGTTACAGCGGCAACACGGAAGAAACGCTTGCGGCCATGCACGAAGCCCTGTCCAGGGGCGCCCGGGTGGTGTGCATCACCAGCGGCGGCGCCATGCTTGACATGGCCAGGGCAAAGTCCCTTGACCACATTGTGATCCCCGGGGGCAACCCGCCGCGCAGTATGCTCGCCTATTCGCTCACCCAGCAGTTCTTCGTGCTCAAGCACTTCGGCATCATCAAGGGGGATTTTGAAACATCGATCGACAATGCCGCGGCCCGCCTGCGTGCCGAACAGGCGGGCATCAAGGATGCAGCCAAGCAGCTGGCTGAACACCTGCACGGCCACCGCACGGTCATTTACAGCGAAGCTTCCACCGAGGCGGTGGGCATCCGCTTCCGCCAGCAGCTCAACGAGAACAGCAAGGAACTCTGCTGGCACCACGCCATCCCGGAAATGAACCACAACGAACTGGTGGGATGGGCCGGAGGCAACGACCAACTCGCCGTGGTGATCTTCCGCCACGAGGACGACCATGCGCGCTGCCAGGTGCGCATGGAGATCAACAAGGAGGTCTTCGCTAAGTACACACCGCACATTCATGAGGTTTGGAGCAAGGGACTGGACCGCCTCGAACGCCAGTTGTACTTGGTGCACCTGGGTGATTGGGCCAGCTGGTATTTGGCTGAATTGAAAGGCGTGGATGCCACGGAGATCGGGGTGATCAACATGCTCAAGGGCAAGTTGGCCGAAATGAAATAGAGGCGATTGCGCGGTATCCCCCCGGCACGTCTATTTTACGCCGATGGAATTCAACGCACAACAGCTCGCCGGGTTGCTCCAAGGAACCGTTGAAGGTGATGCCGGCGCAACGGTTTCACGGCTCTCCAAGATCGAGGAGGGCGGCGCAGGCTCGCTCTCCTTCCTGGCCAATCCAGCGTACACGCAGTACGTGTACACCACCACGGCCTCCGTGGTGATCATTGGCAAGGACCATGCCCTCACGGCACCGGTGAAGACCACCCTGGTGCGCGTGGCTGACGCGCAAACCGCCTTCACGAAGGTGCTGGAGCTCTACGACCGGATCAAGCGCGACAAGAAGGGGATCTCACCCCGGGCCGTGATCTCCGAGGGGGCCACGCACGGCGCCGACTGTTACATCGGCGCGCTGGCCTTCATCGGCGAGAACGCCAAGCTCGGCAACAACGTGAAGATCTACCCGCAAGCTTACGTGGGGGATAACGTCATGATCGGCGACAACACGGTGATCTACGCCGGCGTGAAGATCTATTCGGATTGCGTGGTGGGAAAGGATTGCATCATCCACAGTGGCACGGTGATCGGCAGCGACGGCTTCCGTTTCGCCACCGGCCCGGACGGCGGGTCAAAAGTCCCGCAGATCGGCAATGTGGTGATCGAGGACAACGTGGAGGTCGGTGCCAACTGCGCCATTGACCGGGCCACGCTGGGCAGCACCATCCTGCGCAAAGGCGTCAAATTCGACAACCTGATCCACATCGCGCACAACGTGGAAGTGGGCGAGAACACCTACTATGCGGCGGGCGGGGGGGTGGCCGGCCGTGCGGCCCCGGCGGGGGCCGCCGGCGCGCATGCCGAAGTAGCTGCCGCGCCGTTGCTCGGGGACGACGTCGCCCATCCAGGCCGTCCACACCGTG
>CALMYC010000241.1 GCA_937873385.1 uncultured Flavobacteriales bacterium
GGCCTGTACGTTGAAGGCCTTGATCGCGTACCGGTCGTAGGCCGTGACGAAGATCACGAACGGGGATTGGCCTGCGGGGAAACGCTCGATCACGTCAAAGCCCGTCAGTTGCGGCATCTGCACGTCCAGGAACATCAGGTCCACCAAGTTGGTCCGGATGGCCTCCAAGGCTTCGTTGCCGTTGCGGCACTCCGCCACGACCAGTATATCCGGGTCGCCGCCCAGCAAGCGCAGCACGCGGGAACGGGCCGCAGGTTCATCATCCACCACAATGGTCCGGACCTTCCTCATGCGTCAGGTTCGTTTTCCGCACTGAAGGGAATGGACATGGTGACCTGGAACCCTTTGCCGGTCGCGGAGGTCACCTGCATGGTTCCCGCATCACCGTACAACAGGCCCAGGCGCTCCTGCACGTTGCGCAGCCCGATGCCGCCGTGGGACAACGCCCGGGCCACATCGGCACAACCCTTTCCATCATCGCTGACCTGAAGCTTCACCGTGCCGTTCTCGCGATGGGCGGAGATCCGGATGGAGACGGCATCATTGGTGGCGTCCAATCCATGTTTGATCGAATTCTCCACCAGGGGTTGGAGGATCATGCCCGGCACGGGGGCGCGCTGGCAGTCAGATGCGATATCGTAGTACACGTTCAGGCGGTCCCGGAACCGGATCGTTTCGATGCCAAGGTAATAGCCGGTGTGGTCCACCTCATTGATCAAGGGAACCGTCTCGCGCCGTTCCTCGTCCAAGGAGGACCGGAGCAGTTGGCCCAGGCGCGAAAGCACCGTGCGCGCGCTTCTGGGGTCCACGTCCATCAATGCGCTGACGGTGTTCAATGTGTTGAAGAGGAAATGCGGCTGCAGCTGTTTCTTCAGCGATAGCAGTTTGGCCGTCTGCAGTTCATTCTGCAATTGCAGCACGTGGGTGCGCTCGGCGCGGATCTGCCGGTGCGTTTCCACATAGCGCAGCAGCACCAGCAGCAGCCAGTCTTCCATGAATCGTTGCACCACGCCGGCCGGCAGGCTGAGCAGGGCGCCGCCGACCATGTCCGGTTGCCAAGGCATGCGGCCGCTGTAGTTCAGGATCACCAGGTAGAGCACATTGGTGGTCACTTCATGGACCAGGCAAACCAGGAGGCCCAGGACGAACAGGGGCAGGAATGAACGCAGGAAGGGCCGGGCATTCAAGGGCCACCGCTTGGCCCAGCGGTTCACCAGGGGGAGCAGCAGGGCCCAGGTGAAAAAGTTGAGGAAGGGTACCGGGGCTTGCATCCACCAGTCGAACTTGGCCATGTCGGTGCCCAGTTGCGTGCGGCCAATGAAGGAAGTGAAGACATAAAGCACGGACAGCAGGCCCGCAGCGAGGAACACCGTG
>CALMYC010000242.1 GCA_937873385.1 uncultured Flavobacteriales bacterium
ATGCCCGCTTCAGCGATCCCATTTTCCCGGACCTGGATGCCGTGGAAGTCCGCGCAATGTGGATGATGCTGCTGAGCAGCGGCACCGACCTGCGCTTCACCTTCACGGTGGAACAGGAGAGCGCCACGGAAGGGCGTTGCGTGTGTGAAGCGATCTACACCTTCGGGAAGTCCGGCCGGCCGGTACACAACATCATCCACAGCAGCTTCGAGCTGCGCGATGGCTTGATCTTCCGCCAGCGCGACCGCTTCAACTTCTGGCGCTGGTCGCGCCAAGCATTAGGCACCACGGGCTGGTTGTTGGGCTGGACACCCATCTTGCGGAACAAGGTGCGCAAGGTGATGGCCAAGCGTTTGGCCTCGGCAATGCGCCACTGAGCCGCCCTCGCACCCGTGCACCTACACACCCTTGCACCCCTCACAATCCCACCTTCTCCAACCCTTTGATGCCGGGCGGGCCCAGGCGGATGCCGACGGCAAAGTGGACAAAGCCGTAGTTGGTGCTCAGGTTCAGGTGCTCCGCGATGGGCGTGGTGCTGTAGTAGAAAGCCGTGGTAAGCGCCGTGTACCAACGGTCGCCGTTGTATCCCGCACCCAGCTTGAATTCGGTGACGGCACCGCCGCCGGAACCACCAAGGACCTCCTGTCCTGAGGTGTACAGGGTCTGGTGCACATAGCCCAACCCCGGCAGGATCGCCGCATGAATGAAGCCTTTGTGCCAGAAACTGAACGTATGCGCATAGCCGACGGTGACGGCGGCAATGGTGCGTTCCATGGTCCTGAAGCCGGAAGCCAGGCGAAACGTGTCCACCAGGGCCGGGGCCAGGATGGAACTGTCCGCGGAGACCACCGACCTCCAGCCGGAAAAGCCGACGACAAAGGTGCCCGCGCTCTTTTTCTGGCGTTCCACCTGGAACAGTGCCGCGTTCTGGCTGAATCGTTTCTTCCCGCTGAGCGCGTAGTTCACCGAGAGCATGTACGTGCTGCTGGAGAGGTCCGGCCTTGTAATGGGTTTGTCGCCTTCCTGCCAGCCCTCCACCCAGCGCTGCGGATCATTGAGGTAGTAGCCCTTGGTGTTGTTCCAAAATCCGCGCGCCCACAGGCGTCTGCCAGTAAAGCCCAGGCCAAAGCCCCGCGAGCGGCTCTTGCCCAGTTCGGGGTTGTAATCGTCCAAGGCGGGCACCGTGAAGGTGGCCTCCGCGCTCAGCCACTTGTAACTGAGGCCCACCCCGTACTGCTCGGTGGTGTTGGCCGAGAAACCCAGGTCATCGCCCTTGTCCTGCTCAATGTCCACATCCACGGACTGGTAACTGACCACCAGGGAAAGGTTGAGGGCACTGCGGTAGCTTGCGATATAGCTTGTGTCATAGTTGGGTGGCGCGTTGGGGTCCCCATTGAGCAGGAGCCGCACTCTATCGCCCAATTGCGCATGACCGTGCATGACGATGGCGCAGAAGATCAGGAAGGATGCGGCTCGCATGTCCGGAAAGCTACTGAAGTTCTTCTGCTGGACCATCACCAATTGTGGGGAGTTGCCCCGTTACTCCAGCAATGCCTTTTTCCCCACGTTCTTCACCGTGATGTACCAATTGCGGTCCACCAGAAGCGCGGCCGTGCGCGCCTTCAAGCCATGCGCGGGCGAAGACCACCGGTCGCTGATGGGCACCATGCGCTCCTCTCCGTTCACCGAAATGTTCACGGGCATGCTGAGACCGGGTACGCAATGGGTCAACCGCACGTGCAACTTGCCACGGCGTACGGTCCACTGCAATTCCGGTATTTGCGTGGTGCGCAGGTATTGATCGAAGAGCTTGGAGAAATCGTGCCCGCTGAAACTGCTGATGAACGCCTCCACCGCCGCGCTGGTGACGATTCCGTGCCTGTACCGGCGGTTCATTTCGTGCAGCATGGCCTTGAAGAGGCTGTCATTCGCCATGATGTGGCGCATGGTGTGGATCATGTTCGCGCCCTTGTAGTACATGTCGGTGCTGCCTTCCCGGTTCACACCGTAAGGACCGATGACGGGGACGTCGTTCTGGGTGTTCTTCCGCAGGCCGATCACGTAGTCGTCCCCGGCGGCATCACCGAATTGGCACTGGGTGTAGAGTGTTTCGCCATAATCCGTGAAGCCTTCATGCACCCACATGTCGGCAATGTCCGCCGTGGTGATGCTGTTGCCAAACCATTCGTGCCCGCTCTCGTGGACCACCACATAATCCCATTTCAGTCCCCAGCCCGTACCGCTGAGGTCACGCCCCAAATACCCGTTTTGGAAGTGGTTGCCGTATGCGATGGCGCTTTGATGCTCCATGCCCAGCTCGGGCGCCTCCACCAGTTTATAGCCGTCCTGATAGAAGGGGTAGGGGCCGAACCGATCTTCAAAGCACGCCAGCATCAGTGGCACTTGCTTGAATTGTTCGCGTGCCTTGGCTTCGTTGTTTTCCAATACCCAATAGTCGAGGTCCAAGGGGCCGTCCTTGCCTTGGTACACGTCATGGATGTGCGCGTATTTCCCGATGGCCGGGGCAAGGTCATAGTTGTTGATGGGGTTCACCACCGCCCAGGTCCAGGTGCTGGTGCCGTCGCCGTTCTTCACCACGCTGCGCAAACGGCCGTTGCCCACGGCCTGCAGGCTGTCCGGGGCCACAATGCGCAGGGCGGCGCTGTCCGGCTCGTCGCTCTGAATGTCCTTGCAAGGGTACCATGCGCTTGCGCCAAGGCCTTGGCAGGCCGTGGCCATCCACGGATTTCCCCCCGGATCGGTCTTCCAGATCCAACCGCCGTCCCAAGGCGGGTTCCGGGCCTCCTGCGGAATGCCGCTGTACTGGATGTGAAGCACGGCGCTGGTGCCGGGGGGAAGCGGTTGCGGAAGCTCCACCCAGGCCACGTTGCCCTCCCGCTTGTAGTGCAGGTCGGCCTCGCCGGAAGGATCGGAAAGAGTGATGGAGCGGATCTCCAGCGGTTGTTGCAGGTCGATCTGCATGCGTTGTCCGCTCTGGATCACCTTGAATGTGATGCCCGTGCTGCCTTGGATCGACCGGGCCCGGAAATCCGGCCTTACGGTCAGGTCATAATGCGTTACGTCCCACCAGCTCCTGTAGGGGCCATTGCTGCCGCGAAGGGTGTCGGCGTGGGTGAAACCGGTGCCGTGCTTCAAAGGTTGGGCTTCAGTGGCGCTGGAACCCCAGGCCAGTAAGCCAAACAGTGCAACCGTGCATTTCATTCGGCCAAAAGTACAGGGCGGGTCGTTGCTGATCCCCGCGTGGTTGAGCGACCCGTGGGCGCTACCAGGTGAAGACCGGGGTCCATTGCCGATCAACCGCTTGGCCAATTCACCGAAAATTCCGACATTTGCCGACCCTTAACGAAAAGGGACCTAAAACCAACAGCGACATGCCGACCCGCATCCGCCTTCAGAGGAAAGGCAAGAAAGGCAAGCCGTACTACCATTTGGTAGTGGCTGATCAGCGCTCCCCGCGCGATGGAAAATACATTGAACGCATCGGAGCCTACGACCCGAACCGCAACCCGGCACTGGTTGAGGTGGACGGCGTGAAGGCGCTGGATTGGCTGCAAAAAGGTGCGCAGCCCAGCGATACCGCCCGCGCGATCCTGAGCTACACAGGCGTAGTGTACAGAAACCACCTGCAGAACGGCGTGAAGAAAGGTGCCTTTGACCAGGCCGAGGCCGAGCGCCGTTTCGATGTT
>CALMYC010000243.1 GCA_937873385.1 uncultured Flavobacteriales bacterium
GTTTACCGCATTTGAATCAACTTGCTTCCTTCCTCTATATTTGGCACACATCCTCCTCACGGTGCGCTCTACACATTCCTTGTCCATCCCGGTGCTGTTGGCGGCAGTGGCGCTTCCAACCCTTTTGAACGCCCAGTATTTCCGCGACTCCAATTACTGGAAGACGCACCGGAAGGAAATATCCGTGGGATTGGGCATCAGCAACTTCCTGGGTGAGCTCGGCGGCAGGAACCAGATCGGTTCCCCGTTCGTGTGGGACTTGGAGTTCAGCATGACCAAACCGGCCTTGAGCTTGGGCTACCGCTATTATCTCGCCAAGAACTTCGCCGTGCGGGCCGCGGGCACCTACGGGGTGCTGGCCGGCAATGACAACCTGACTACGGAAGCATTCAGGAACAACCGGAACCTGAGCTTCAAATCCAACGTGTTCGAGGGCCAATTGTGCTTTGAGTTCCAACCGTTCCAAGAGCAACTCGGCCACATCTATGACCTGCGCGGGGTGAAAGGCATGGCCCCGAGCCGCACCGGGCTGTACTTCTTTGGCGGTATCGGGGTGTTCCATTTCAACCCGCAAACCCTGTTTGACGGTGCATGGGTGGACCTCAAGCCATTGCACACCGAAGGGCAGGGCCTCCCGGGCGGACCGCCGGAGTATGAGCTTACCCAGCTCTGCATTCCCATGGGTTTGGGCGTGCGGAGGGCATTGAACAAGACGATGACCATCGGGCTGGAGCTGCAGTACACCAAAACCTTCACGGACTATATCGATGATGTGAGCGGGACGTACTACGACAAGACCGTATTGAAGGACACCTACGGGCCTTTGTCGGCATTCCTTTCCGACCCGAGTATCGGGGCCATTCCCGGACAGACGGCCACCGGCCAGCAACGGGGCTATTCCAACCACAACGACGGCTATCTGTTCCTGAAAGCACAGGTGCATTTCAAGTTGTACAAGTTCCGGTCCAACAACAAGAAGTTCCGGACCAGGATCCGCCGCCAGAAGATCGTCTTCTAATGCCTTGGGGCGCGCTTCACCCGGATGGCCGGCCACCGGTTGTAGTCCCCTGCCCAGGATGTATGCCTTGCTGAGGGCGTGCACGCGCTTGGCGCTGTACCTCTTCTTCGGTCGCATCCGTATTGACCTGCGGAAGGCTCCGCCGGAACAACAGGTCCTGTTGCTTGCCGCCAACCACCCGAATTCGTTCCTGGACGCGCTGGTGATCGCCACGCATTTGCCGCAGCGCATGAGCTTTCTGGCCCGCGGGGAT
>CALMYC010000244.1 GCA_937873385.1 uncultured Flavobacteriales bacterium
AGCTCCGGATTGCGACGCTCCTCGCGCGTCATCGAATCGATCACCGCCATCTGGCGCTTGAGGATCTTGTCGTCGAGGCCGGCATTGGCGATCTGGTTCTTCATCTTGGCGACGCCGGGCATCATGCCCATCAGGCCGCCAAGCCCGCCCATGTTCTGCATCTGCGCGAGTTGCTGGCGCATGTCGGCCAGATCGAACTTGCCCTTGCGCATCTTCTCGGCGACGCGCGCGGCCTGCTCGGCATCGATGTTCGCCGCGGCCTTCTCGACCAGCGACACCACGTCGCCCATGCCGAGAATGCGGCCGGCGATACGCGAGGGATGAAAGTCTTCGAGAGCATCGGTCTTTTCGCCGGTGCCGAGCAGCTTGATCGGCTTGCCGGTGACGGAGCGCATCGACAGCGCCGCGCCGCCGCGGCCGTCGCCATCGACGCGGGTCAGCACGATGCCGGTGAGGCCGACGCGCTCGTTGAATGCGCGGGCGAGATTCACCGCGTCCTGACCGGTCAGCGAATCGGCGACCAGCAGCACTTCATGCGGCTGCGCGGAGGCTTTCACCTCGGCCGCTTCCGCCATCATCGCCTCGTCGAGCGTGGTGCGGCCGGCGGTGTCGAGCAGCACGACGTCGTAGCCGCCGAGCTTCGCCGCCTGCAACGCGCGCTGGGCGATCTGTGGCGGGGTCTGGCCCTGCACGATCGGCAGCGTCTCGACATCGACGTCGCGGCCGAGGACGGCGAGCTGCTCCATCGCCGCCGGGCGGCGGGTGTCGAGCGAGGCCATCAGCACCTTGCGCTTGTCGCGCTCGGTCATGCGGCGGGCGAGTTTTGCGGTGGTGGTGGTTTTGCCGGAGCCTTGCAGGCCGCTCATGAGCACCACCGTGGGATTGCCGCTGAGGTTGATCCCGGCATTCCTGCCGCCCATGAGCTCCGCAAGCTCATCGTGGGTGATCTTGGTGAGCAATTGTCCGGGGCTTACGCTGGTGAGCACGTTCTGGCCCAAGGCCTTGGTGCGCACACTGTCCGTGAACTCCTTGGCGGTTTTGTAATTGACGTCGGCATCCAACAGGGCGCGGCGGATCTCCTTCACCGTTTCGGCCACGTTGATCTCCGTGATCTGGCCTTTGCCCTTGAGCACTTTGAAGGCGCGGTCCAACTTGTCGTTCAGGTTCTCGAACATTCCTCTGGTTTCAGGGCCGCGAAGGTAGCGCCAAGCCATTGTTCCAGCCCTGATTTGGCGCCCTCGCACAGGCCGTTCCCGGCCTTGCGGAAGCACCGCTGCACCGGGTGCCTTGCCAGTGCGGCAACATGTTGAAACCCCATGGGCGTGAAACCCGTAGGAGGAATGCCCACTTAAACCGCTCCACCTTGCATGCTCCGCAAGTCCCACGCCTCCCTTCTCCTCTTCCTGGCCACTGCAATGCCCGCATTGGCCACTCACATCTCCGGCGGTGAGATCTACTACGATTGCCTCGGCGGCAACCAGTACAGGATCACGTTGGTGGTCTACCGTGATTGTGCTGGCATCAACCTCAACTCGTCCTATCAATTGGACATCCAGAGCCCTTGCGGGAACAAGACAATGACCGTCACCACGCCCGGAGGTGTGGAGATCTCCCAGCTCTGCAGCATCCAACTTCCGAACAGCACGTGCAATGGCGGAAGCTTGCCCGGCATCCAACAGTACATCTACACTGGCACGGTGTCCTTGCCACCTTGCAATGCATGGAAGATTTCATGGACGCAAAATTGGCGGAACGGGGCAATCGCCAATTTGGTCCAACCCGGCAACAAGAACGAGTACATCGAGGCGAACATCAACAACGCATCAGGGCCCTGCGACAATTCTCCGCGGTTCACGAATACTGCGATACCCTATGTGTGTGCGGGTTACCCAATGTCATACAGTTACGGTGCTTTCGACCCCGAGAATGATTCCTTGACGTACACCTTCATCAGCGCCATGAACACAGGCGGCGTTGCCTTGCCGTACATGCCGGGATACAACGGTACCGAGCCGATCACCGGCATCACGCTGAACCAGCAGACAGGCCAAGTGAATTTCACCTTGAACCAGGTAGGGAACTGGGTGGTGGTGGTGCGAGTGGACCAGTACGATGGGAACGGCAACTGGATCGGCTCGGTGATGCGCGACATGCAGTTCATCGCATTCCCGTGCACCAACATTCCTCCCGACCCCGCCTCAGGCACTGCGACGGGTCTTTCGGGAAATGCGGTCCAAACCGGGCCCCGGTCCATTGAGATCTGCGAATCCGGCGATTTCTGTTTCGATGCAGTGATCACCGATGCAAACACCACGGACATCCTTACCATCACCAGCAACATTGCCCAGAACCTTCCCGGGGCCACCATCACCACTTCCGGCACCAATCCGATCACGGCCCACGTCTGTTGGACGGGCATCCCCGGCACCAATGGTTTCTTCCCATTCATTATCACAGCGAATGACGGGGCATGCCCCATCCCGGCGTTGCAGACCTATGTGTTTTCCATCCATGTGTTGCCCGGCATCAGCTACTCGGGGCCGGTGGTCACCACTGAATCATGCGCTGGCAGCAACGACGGCAGTGCGTCCGTGAGCGTGGACGTGGGCTTGGAACCATTCCACTATCTGTGGAGCACCGGG
>CALMYC010000245.1 GCA_937873385.1 uncultured Flavobacteriales bacterium
GCACATCACCTACATGCGTACCGACAGCGTGAACCTCAGCGAACTGGCCATCGGCGCCGCCGCAGAGGCCATCACCGCGCAATACGGCGCACGCTACAGTAAGCCGCGCCGCTTCGCCACCAAGAGCAAGGGCGCGCAGGAAGCCCACGAGGCCATCCGCCCGGCCGACATGCGCGTGCGCAACGCAGGCAGCGACCGCGATGCCGAAAAGCTCTACGACCTCATCTGGAAACGCACCCTCGCCAGCCAAATGGCCGAGGCCGAACTGGAGAAGACCGTGGTGGACATCGCCATCAGCACCCGCCCCGGCGACTTCCTGAAAGCGCAAGGTGAAGTGATCACTTTCGACGGCTTCCTGAAAGTGTACTTGGAAGGCAAGGACGATGAGGATGATGCGGAACAGGAGGGTCTGCTCCCCGAAATGCGCCAGGGCGAACAGCTCGCCTTGCAGGAAATGGCCGGCACGCAGCGGTTCGACCGCCCCGCCCCGCGCTACACCGAGGCCAGTTTGGTAAAGAAATTGGAGGAGCTGGGCATCGGCCGTCCTTCCACCTACGCACCCACCATCAGCACCGTGCAAAAGCGTGGCTACGTGGTGAAGGAAAACCGCGATGGCGTGCAGCGGCCTTACCGCATCCTCACTTTGGCCGGTGGGAACATCAGCGACAAGAGCGCCATGGAGAACACCGGCGCCGAGAAACAAAAACTCTTCCCCACGGACATCGGCATGGTGGTGAACGACTTTTTGGTGGAGCACTTCCCCACCATTGTGGACTTCAATTTCACGGCCAAGGTGGAAGAGGAATTCGACGTGATCGCCGAGGGCAAGGAGAATTGGCGGGAGATGATCAGCCGCTTCTACAAGCCCTTCCACGACACCATTGGCAATGTGGTGGAGACCGCTGACCGGGCCTCCGGCAGCCGTGTGTTGGGCCAGGACCCGGCCACCGGCAAGGACGTGGTGGCCCGCATTGGCCGCTTCGGGCCCATGGTGCAGATCGGCAGTGCCGATGACGAGGAGCAGCCCAAGTTTGCCTCCATCCGCAAGGACCAAAGCATCGCCACCATCACCTTCGAGGAGGCCATGGACCTCTTCAAACTGCCGCGCACCCTGGGTAAGATGGGGGAGGAAGAAGTGATTGTCGGCATTGGTCGCTTCGGCCCCTACGTGAAGCTGGGCTCCACCTTCGCCAGCCTAAGCAAGGAAGATGACCCCATCACCATCGGCCTGCCGAGGGCCATCGAACTGATCGACCAGAAGAAGGAAGCGAGCAAGACCCGCGAGCTGGGGAGCTATGAAGGCGGTGTGCTGGAAGTGGGCCGCGGCCGTTTCGGGCCCTTCGTGCGCCATGGAAAAGTGTACGCCAACATCCCCAAAGGGGAGGATCCCGCCACGCTCACTTTGGAGCAAGGCATCGAACTGATCAAGGCGAAACTGGAAGGGGCAAGGGCGAAAGTGCTCAAGACCTTTGAGGGTTCGGAATTGCAGGTGCTGGCCGGCCGTTACGGGCCATACATCACCGACGGGAACAAGAACGCCAATGTGCCCAAGGGGAAAGAACCCGCGGACATTACCCTGGATGAGGCCGTGAAGCTGCTGGCCGACGCCCCGGAACGAAAAGGGGGAAAGAAGAAGTCATCCCCCCGGATGGCGGCGGCGAAAAAGGCAGCCCCCAAAAAGAAGGCGGCCAAGAAAAAAGCGGCAGGCAGGAAGTAGTCGGTTGGGCCAACTTGGGCTTCAAAATGGACGCCGATGGACCTGCCCCGGGTCCATACAGGGTCATGCCAGTCCATCCCGATGGTGCGCTCCCCGACTAACACCCCATTGTGCGCATCTGCCCACGTGGGTGCGGCGCCAAAGCCCGGGCTTGGACGACCTTCGCTGCATTGACCGAGCACGGCGCGCACCATGGAAAGCAGCATCTTCTTCAAGCCCTCCGCCGCTTTCGGCGAGCACCGCCCAGAATTGGCCTCCAACACCTTGGGCGACCATGTGGCATTCCATGGTGCAAATGGCTTCCCCTCGTTGGAGGGCATGAAGGTGGCGCTGTTCGGAGTCCTGGACGACCCCGGACACGCCAAACCGAGAGGGTGTGTGGATGCACCGGATTCCGTGCGCGCCCAGTTGTACAAATTGTACATGCCGGCCAACAGTTTCGGCTTCGCCGACCTCGGGGATATTCATCCGGGTGAAACGGCAGAGGACACCCGGCATGCGCTGGCCGCCGCCATAGCCGAACTGATAAGCCTGAACATCGTGCCCCTGATCATCGGGGGGGGGCAGGGCCACACCTTAGCGCAATACCTGGCCTATGAGAAGTTGGAACGCACGGCCAACTTGGTTTGCGTGGACGCACGCTTCGACCTCGGCGAGCCGGGCCAGGGATTGGCCGAGAGCAGCTACCTGAGCCACATCGTGTTGCGCCAGCCCAACTACCTCTTCAACTACAGCAACTTGGGCTTCCAGACTTACCTGGTGGACCAGCCCGGCATCGAACTGATCGACAAACTTTTTTTTGATGCCCACCGCCTGGGCGAACTGCGGGCCAACATCAGCGAAGCGGAACCTGTGCTTCGCAATGCGGACACCGTGAGCGTGGACATGACGAGCATTCGCCGCGCGGACGCACCCGGCACCACCCGGCCCGGCCCCAACGGTTTCCACGGGGAGGAGATCTGCCAGATCATGCGCTACGCGGGCACAAGTGAGAAAGTCACTTCAGTGGGCCTGTATGAACTGGACCCTTGGCGGGACCAGGACCAGGTTACCGCCCAACTGGCGGCCCAGATGCTTTGGTGCTTTCTGGACGGTTTCGGCAGCCGCACCAATGACCTGCCTTGGCTGGACAGAAAGCGTTTCACGCGATTCCATGTCCCTATTCAAGGGCACGAACAGGAGCTTGTCTTCTTCAAGAGCACCGTAAGCGACCGTTGGTGGATGGACGTGCCGTACAGGGCCGGGCGGGAAGCCCGTTTTGAGCGCCACCACCTGGTGCCTTGCGCCTACAGCGACTATTCGGCAGCTTGTCGTGAGGAGGTGCCGGACAGGTGGTGGAGGACCTTCCAAAAGCTGGCTTGATCCCAAGCCGTGGAAAAGATTCTGGTGAGGAGAATTTGTTGAAAAGTTCGGCCGGCATGCTTTTTTGCTATTTTGGCGGCGACTTCCCCGGTCTTCGGACAGGGGGCAAATGTTCGGAGGCCGCGTCAAATAACAAGAAATTGCATGAGGTGGATAGCTACCGCAGGATTCTGCGTGATGATGGGAAGTGTTGTTTTCGCCCAACAGGACCCCCAGTACACGCAGTACATGTTCGACCGGTTGTCGGTGAACCCGGCCGTGGCTGGAAACGGTGGCAATATCTGTGCCACGGCATTGCTTCGCCAGCAATGGACCGGTTTTGACGGCGCCCCGAAAACGGGCCTCATCAATTTGCAGGGACCCCTTGCCAAATTGAACAGCGGGTTGGGCCTCACGTTCTACTATGACAAACTGGGCCAGGAGAAAAGCACGATCGCGCGCCTGCATTACGCGTACCATTTCAAAGTGGGAAGCCAGAGCACCTTCAGCGCGGGGGTGTATTTGGGCATGTCCGGCCGGGCCTTGGACGGCAATTGGATCGCCACGGACGGCGTGGCCAACGACAATGCGATCCCGACTGCGGGAAAGAGTGCGAACGGCTTCGATCTCGGTGCCGGCCTGTACTACAAATCCCCGAAACTGTGGCTGGGCATCTCAAGCACCCAGTTGCCGGAAACCGAGCTGAAGACCGTAAGCATCCAGAACAAGCGGCACTATTATGTGCAGGCAGGCTATGATTGGGCACTGGGAGGCAACAAGAAATACACCTTGCAGCCGAGCGCCCTGATGAAGAGCGACGCCAGTTCCACCCAGTTGGACCTCAGCGTGTTGTTCCTTTATGATGAGATGTTGTGGATCGGCGCCAGCTATCGCACCGAGGATGCAATTGCGCCCATGATCGGCTACCAAATGAAAATGCCGAAAGGGGACAGCATGCTGCGCATCGGCTACAGCTACGACGTCACCACATCCGAGTTGAAGAACTACAGCAGCGGTAGCCATGAGATCATGCTCAGTTACTGCTTCAAGATCGTGAAACCGGTGGTCAATGAGATCTACCACCACCCACGTTTCCTCTAGGCAAGCGTAACAAAAGGACCAGATCACCGTTGGATGTCTGTCCACGTCAACCCCGGAAACGGGGGCAACACCCAAGGAACCCTGCAAGGAACCTCGACGGACAGGACCGGTAAAACAAGGAAGACCATGGAACGAAGTCCCATCCTTTACCTCGGCGGCATCGCGCTGCTGGCCAGCTGCGGCAGTGGCGGCCAAGGACAGCTCATCGGGGCCCAGAACCGGCCCAGCTGGTACCAAGTGGATCCCTATGGGATGAACTACATCCCCTTGGGCAGTTATACCATGGGCCCCAGCGACCAGGATGCGCCTTATGCCCAGGTGGCCAAGTCCAAAACGGTTTCCGTCCAAGCGTTCTACATGGACCAAACCGAGATCAGCAACAACGAATACCGCCAGTTCGTGGAGTATGTCATTGACTCCACCGCCAAGCGGATCCTGGGCGATGAGGACATCGGGGAGCATGTGATCACGGAAGACGAATTCGGCGAGGAGATCGATCCCCCGGTGATCAATTGGAAAGAGCGGATCCAATGGGACGGCGAGGAGGAGCGGGAGGCGTTGGCCGACATGTTCTACCCGGAAAGCGAGCGTTTTTACCGCCGGAAGGAAATTGACACGCGCAAGCTGATGTTCGAGTATTACTGGATCGACCTGAAGGAAGCAGCCCGCCGTTCCGGCCAGGACCTCGATCTGAGCTACACCGACGTAAAGGGCGGCAATAATGCCATCCACAGCCACAGTGACCGCAGCAAGTTCATCATCAAGGAGGTCATCAACGTGTACCCGGACACCCTCACTTGGGTCCGCGATTTCACCTACTCCTATAATGAGCCGATGACGGAGAACTACTTCTGGCATCCGGCCTACGATGACTATCCGGTGGTGGGCATCACGTGGAGCCAGGCCAAGGCATTCAATGTTTGGCGCACCCAGAACATGATGAACGCATGGCTCCAGAACGAAGGGGAGCCGTTCATCAACCATTTCCGCCTTCCCACGGAAGCGGAATGGGAGTATGCTGCGCGCGGCGGCCTGGACCTTTCACCGTTCCCATGGGGTGGGCCCTATGTGCGGAACCGGTCCGGGTGCTTTTTGGCCAACTTCAAGCCACTTAACGGCAACTACACCGACGACGGTGGTTTCCATACCGTGCCGGTGGACAGTTACTCCGCCAACGATTATGGCCTGTACAACATGAGCGGCAACGTGGCGGAGTGGACCAGCACGGCCTTTGATGAGAGCGTCTACGACTTTGACCACGACATGAACCCGGAGTATTCCTATGATGCCGTGGCCAATGACCCGCCCTCAATGAAGCGCAAGGTGATCAGGGGGGGCTCGTGGAAGGATGTGGGCCTCTTCATCCAAACCGGTACCCGTTCCTTTGAATACCAGGACACGGCCAAGTGCTACATCGGTTTCCGCAGCGTGATGACCTACTTGGGCCGCGGCAAGGCGGTGAGCCCGGAGGACTTGTAGGAACCAGCAAGAAGAAACACCGGGAAGCACGGCATTGAACCTGCCCGGCTCCCGCGTTCAGCAAGGAAAAACCAGAACAACCCAAAAGCAAGGACCCAAGATGAAACCAGGCAGTAAGCGGTGGAAGAATTTCATGGCCAAGTTGTACGGATTGGGCGCTTCCGTAGTGCTCGTCGGTGCCCTCTTCAAGATCGAACACTGGCCAATGGCCGACTTCTTTTTGATCATCGGCCTTACCACCGAGGCAGTGATCTTTGCCTTCTCCGCATTTGAACCCCCGCATGAGGAGCCGGATTGGAGCTTGGTGTACCCTGAATTGGCATCGGCCGACCACGCGATGGGCGAGGATTTCAAAAAGGAAGACCAGCGTTCGATCACCGAACAATTGGATGACATGCTGGAGAGCGCCAAGATCGAGCCTGAGCTGATCGAAAGCCTCGGCCAAGGCATGCGCAGCCTGAGCGATCAGGCAAAGGCCATGGGCGAGATCACCGGTGCCGCATCGGCCACCAGTGAGTACGCTGATTCCCTCAAGGGGGCTTCCGCCCAGGTGAGTGCGCTAAGCGACACGTATGCCAAGGCCAGCGAGAGCCTTGTGGGCCTTACCACCAATGTGGACGCCGGCCGCAGCGCGGGTGAAAGCCTGGGCCGCATGAGCAAGAACCTCAGCGACCTGAACGAGATGTACGAGCTGCAGCTGCGCACCAGCCGCGAGAAGCTCGAGGCCGCCAACCAGATGTTCGCCGGCATGAGCGACATGATCTCCAACTTGAACGAGAGCGTGAACGACACCAAGCGCTACAAGGAGAACATCTCCGAGCTGAGCAACAACCTGGCCAAGCTAAATACGGTCTATGGCAACATGTTGGCCGCCATGACCGTTCGTTGAACACATCCGGACGCTAGGCAACTACCGACCGTACAAACCCAGAGCCCAACGAAATGGCAGGTGGTAATCTGTCCCCGCGACAGAAAATGATCAACTTGATGTACTTGGTGCTGACGGCGCTTCTCGCGCTCAACGTATCCAAGGAGATCCTCGACAGCTTCGTCATTGTGAACGAAGGCCTCGAGAACACAAAGTCCACGTTCAAGGACAAGATGGACGCGACCTATAAGCAGTTTGCAGGCCTGGCCCAGGAGAACGAGGCGAAGTACGGCGCCGCATGGAAGGATGCCCAACAGGTGCAAGGCATGGCTGCACGGCTCGTATCACACATAGATACGATCAAGGGCCTGCTGATATCCAAGACCGACGGTATTCCATTGGAGAAGGTGCTGGGCACTGCCAATGGCGTGGATACGGTGCTCAACCTGGAGCACGTGCACATGAAGGACAACAATACCCACATCACGGAAATGATGGTGGGGTCCGAGCCGGCAAAGCCCAAGAGCGGTCCGTACACGGCACTGGAGCTCCAAGGCATGCTGGAGAACTTCCGAGACATGGTGAAGAAGGCCGCGGCGAACGATCCCAAGCTGCAGGCCAGTGCGGACGAGATGTTCAACTTCGAGGACCGCAAGGATGCGAGCGGCACAGTGAACAATTGGGCCTCGATGAACTTCTACCACGTGCCGCTGGCCGCCGGTATTACGATCCTCTCCAAAATGCAGACGGACGTCCGGACCATGGAAAATGAACTGGTGGGCCGAATGATGAGCGGTGTGGAGTCCAAGACCTTCAAGTTCAACAAGCTCACGGCCATTACGCAACCTCAAAGCAGCTACGTTACCGTTGGCGGCACCTACAGGGCCAGTATTTTCCTGGGTGCTTATGACGACCAGAACATTCCCGAGGTGATCGTAGGCCAGGTGGACACCACGGTGACCCCACCGGTGATCAAAGGCGAGGGCAAGAAGCTCAACATGGATGGCGCCAAGGCCATTCTGGAGGAGCCGGCTACCAGCGCGGGCCTGAAGACCGTCACCGGGATCATCAAGTTCAAGCCGGTCGGGGGTGAATTGCAGGTGGAACCGTTCCATGTGGAATACGAAGTGGCTGCGCCCAGCTTGGTGGTGAGCCCCACCAAGATGAACGTATTCTATCGTGGCGTGGACAACCCGGTGAGCATCAGTGTGGCGGGTTATAGCGCCACCAACATTGCGCCCAGCATGTCCAACGGTACTTTGTCCCGTGACAAGGACGGGTTCATCGTGAAGCCGGGCCCTGGACCCACGGCGGTGGTGAGTGTTTCCGTCACCAATCCGGATGGCACGAAGAAGGGTTTGCCAGGCGTTGAATTCCGTGTGAAGAACGTGCCGAACCCAACTCCCTATTTCGCTGGACATGGCGCAGGCGATGCCACGGTGAAGCGCAATGAGGTGAATGCCGCACAAGGTGTCATTGCCAAGATGGAGAACTTCGAGTTTGACCTGAAGTTTGACGTGGTGAGCTACACCGTTTCCACCACCATCGGAGGCAACTTGCTGGAGAAGGAATGCCGCGGCCCCTTCCTCAGCGAAGATGCCAAGACGGTATTGGGAAAAGTAAAGACCAACCAGAAGATCTTCATCGAGAACATCAAGGCGAAGGGCCCCGATGGCACGGTGCGTAGCTTGGGCACGCTCTCGTTCAAAGTGATCTGATCGGTAAAAAACAAACCGGATGAGCACCTCCAAAAACTTTCTGTACGGCGCCCTCTTGGCCTTGGCCCTTGCACCGCTGGGTGAGGTTCGCGCACAAACCGTGTTGGACGGTGCCTACATCAAGGAGCACACGAAGACCCAGCGCGTGGTGCCCTATCCATACATCCGTGAGGCGGACGTGATGTGGTACCGGCGCGTGTGGCGCGAGATCGATCTGCGGGAAAAGATCAACTTGCCGTTGTACTACCCCACCGAGCCGATCCATGACCGCAAGAGCCTGTTTGACGTGATCAAGCAGGGCATCCTGGACGATGGGTCCATCACCGCATACGATGTGGGGCCAACGGGACAGGATGATGAATTCACCAAACCGTTGCTGCCCACGGAGGTGAAAGCACTCCTGAGCAAGACGGACACCACCCAAACGGATGACATCCTGACCGGGGAAATGAAGACCGTGATCAGCACGTCGGAGGTTTCAAGTGACAAGATCAAGAAGTATGTGGTGAAGGAAGACTGGATTTTCGACAAACAGCGCTCCGTGATGGACATCCGGATCATCGGGATCTGCCCCAAGCAGGAGATCCTCGGTGACCAAGGAGAGATCCGCGGGTACAAACCCCTGTTCTGGCTGTACTTCCCCGAGTTGCGCTACGTCCTGGTCAATTGGGACGTGTTCAACCGGGAGAATGATGCCGAGCGGCGCTCCTTCGACCATGTGTTCTGGACCCGCCAGTTCAACAGCACCATCACCAAAGTGAGCAACGTTTACGATCGGAACATCGTGCAGTACCAGAATGGCATTGATGCCCTATTGGAATCCGAGCGCATCAAAGCGGACCTGTTCGACTTCGAACACGACCTGTGGAATTTCTGATCGACCGGCGAACGTAATGAACGAAGGCCCCGCAACGCGGGGCCTTCGTCGTTTAAACACCTTTGCTTCCCGCCTGACCGCGATCAAGTACCTTTGCCGCCCGAAAAATGATCAGTGTCAACGACCTTCTCTTGCATTTTGGCGAACGGCCCATGTTCGACCACGTGTCCTTCTTCATCGGAAGTGAGGACCGCATCGGTCTGGTGGGGCGCAACGGTGCAGGAAAGAGCACCCTGTTGAAGATCCTTGCGGGCCAGCAGCCGTTTGACAAGGGCTCGATCGGCAGGCCCAAGGAACTCACCTTCGGCTACTTGCCCCAGCAAATGGACCACGACCTTCACCTGAGCCCGTGGCAGGTGGCGGAAAAAGCCTTTGCCGAAGCCCAGCAGCTCAATGCCTCCATTGAGCGGATCGGTGCGCAGCTGGAAACGGCCAAAACGGACGAGGAGGCCATGGAACTGGCCACGCTGCTCGCCCATGCGCATGAGCGGCTCAATACGATGGGCGTTTCCGACCATGAGATGAAGATTGAACGGATGCTCAAGGGCATCGGCTTTGTGGAGCAGGACATGCACCGGTCCATGAAGGAGCTTAGCGGGGGCTGGCGCATGCGGGCCGAGTTGGCGCGTATCCTGCTCATGCAGCCGGACCTGCTGCTGCTGGACGAGCCCACCAACCACCTTGACCTGCCAGCGATCCAATGGCTGGAGGATCTGTTGCGCGGGTATCCCGCCGCACTGGTGCTCATCTCCCACGACAAAACCTTTCTCGACCGGCTCACCAAGCGCACCCTGGAAGTCACCGGCGGGCAGATCATTGACCGCAAGGTGCCATGGAGCCAATATGTGGAACTGCGCAAGGTGGAGCGCGAGCAGCAATCCGCGGCGGCCAAGGAACAGCAGCGCTACATCAAGGAAACCGAGGCCTTGATCAACAAGTTCCGGGCAAAAGCCAGCAAGGCCGCATTTGCCCAGAGCCTGATCACCAAACTGGACAAGCTGGAGCGGATCGAGGTGGAGGATGAGGACCTGCGGAAAATGCTCGTGAAATTTCCACCGGCACCGGCCAGCGGCAAACTGGTTTGCGAAGTGTTGAACGTTTCCAAGGCATACGGCACCAAGCAAATTTTCCGCGGAGCCGACCTCACCATCGCCAAGGGTGAACACCTGGCCCTGGTGGGCGCCAACGGTACGGGAAAGTCCACGCTTGTGCGCATGATCATGGGTGAGGAGCCTTATGAAGGGGAGATCCGCCTGGGGCATAACGTCATCGTCGGGTACTACGCACAGGACATGCCTGAACGGATGACCCCGCAGCGCACCGTGATGGAAACGGCCGAGGACGCGGCAAGCGAAGAGAACCGCTCACGGGTGCGCGCCATGCTCGGTGCCTTCATGTTCAGCGGGGAAGATGTGGACACGAAGGTGAAAGTGCTCAGCGGTGGCGAACGCGCGCGGCTGGCCTTGTGCTGCATGTTGCTCAAGCCGCTCAACTTCCTGATCCTTGACGAGCCCACGCACCACCTGGACATCCAGAGCAAGGATGTGCTCAAGGAGGCGCTGAAGAACTACGACGGCACCTTTCTGCTGGTCAGCCATGACCGGGATTTCCTCACCGGCCTTACGGACCGGTTACTGGAGCTTGATGAGTGGCGCATTCGTGACCAGCACATGGACATCCTGGAGCTGATCGAGAAGCGGAAGGCACTGCAAGGGGCGGACATCGGCAAGAGCTCGTCCCGCGTGAAAGAAGTCAAAACCAAGGGCAGTGGTGGGCAGCACGACAGGCGCGACCGGGACAAGGAAGTTCGCAAGGCGCGCCAAAATGTGGAGCGGTTGGAGAAGCAATTGGCCACTCTGGAAGGGGAGGAAAAGGAACTACAGGCATCAGTCATGAAGGGGCAACTGGCACCTGACGCGGTACAGGCGGGTTATGCCAAGCTTGGCCAGTTGGCGCAGCGCATTGCCGGTGTCATGGAGGAGTGGGAGGCGGCATCGCAGCAGTTGGATGCACTGGGCCAGGAAGCCTCTGCCTAAAAGGAGGGAATTTCGGGCGTGTTGCGAAACCTGTTATATTTGCACCCCTATTGCGGGGTGGAGCAGATGGTAGCTCGTCGGGCTCATAACCCGAAGGCCGTAGGTTCGAGTCCTACCCCCGCTACTACTGAACCCGGCGAAAGCCGGGTTCTTTTGTTGGAACGATCATGGCGCACCGTGCAGGCTACATCAACATCATCGGCAGGCCGAACGTGGGTAAGAGCACCCTTCTCAATGCGTTGTTGGGCGAGAAACTGGTGATCGTGAACCCGAAGGCACAGACCACACGGCACCGGATCCTCGGCATCCTCAACGGTAAGGACCATCAGCTCATTCTTTCGGACACGCCGGGCATCCTGGAGCCGGCGTACAAGCTGCAGGAAAACATGATGAAGGCCGTGGACGAGGCCTTGCAGGACGCGGACGTGCTCATTGTAATGGTGGAACTTGGGGAAACACCTGCAAAGGCGGAGGAGCTGTTGCGGCGGGCCCGTCGCTACAAGGGCCGCACCTTGGTCCTGATCAACAAGGTGGACCTCGGGGATGACAAGCGACTGAACGCGGCCTTCGAGGAATGGCATTCGGCTTTTCCCGAGGCTGACATCCTGCCCGTGTCCGCCCTGCACGGCCTGCACATCAATGAGCTGCGCAGCAAACTGGTGGGCCTGTTGCCTGAGCATCCGCCCTTTTTCCCCAAGGATGAGCTGAGCGACCGTGACATGCGCTTTTTCGTCAGTGAGCTGATCCGCGAGAAGATCCTGGGCATCTACAAGCAGGAGATCCCGTACAGCGCCCAAGTGGTTGTGAACAGTTTTGAGGAAGGGCCGGAGATCACCAAGGTCCAGGCCGATGTGGTCGTGATGCGTGAGAGCCAGAAGGGCATCATCATCGGGAAGGGAGGCGGTGCCTTGCGCCAGCTCGGCACTGAGGCGCGCAAGGCCATCGAGCGCTTCATTGGTGGAAAGGTCTTCCTGGACCTCAAGGTGAAGGTGGATGAGGATTGGCGCGGGGATGAACGAAAACTGCGCCGTTACGGATACTGAACCAGCACGCATTCCATGGCCAACATTGTCGCCATCGTAGGCCGCCCGAACGTGGGCAAGAGCACCCTGTTCAACCGGCTCATCGAAAGCCGCATGGCCATCACCAACCCCACCGCCGGCACCACGCGCGACCGGCACTATGGCGAGGCGGAGTGGAACGGGCGCCACTTCACGGTGATCGATACCGGAGGGTACGTGCAGGGCAGTGAGGATGTATTTGAGGCGGAGATCCGCAAGCAGGTGGACCTGGCCATCGATGAGGCGGACAGCATTCTTTTCATGGTGGATGTGCGCGAAGGCATCACGGGAATGGACCAAAGCGTGGCCAACATTCTGCGCAAGTCCAAAAAACAGGTGTTCCTGGTGGCCAACAAGGTGGACACCAATGACAAGGAAGTGTATGCGGCCGAATTTTATGGATTGGGCCTGGGCGAAGTGCACAGCATCAGTGCCCAAAGCGGGGCAGGCACGGGCGACTTGCTGGATGAACTGGTCAAAGGCTTCGCAAAGCCCGCACCGGAGGTGAAGGACGAGCGGCCACGCATCGCCATCGTGGGCAAGCCCAACGTGGGCAAGTCTTCCTTGTTGAACACGTTGCTGGGTGAGGAGCGGAACATCGTGACGTCCATCGCGGGCACCACGCGGGACAACATCAACTCGCACTACAAGGGGTACGGTTTCGATGTAACCTTGGTGGACACGGCCGGCATACGACGGAAGAGCAAGGTGGAGGAGGATATCGAGTTCTACAGTGTACTGCGCAGCGTGCGTGCGATCGAGGAGAGCGATGTGTGCCTGCTGCTGGTGGATGCCCAGGACGGCGTAAACCACCAGGACCTGAACATCTTCTCCATGATCGAGAAAGGCGGAAAGGGTGTGGTCGTGGTGGTGAACAAATGGGATCTGATCGAAAAGGACACCAAGACAGCCAAGGGGTACGAGGAGGAAGTCCGCAAGCGGCTTTCGCCCTTCACCGACCTGCCGGTGGTGTTTACATCGGTCACGGAAAAGCAGCGCATCCACAAGGCGCTGGAACTTGCCATGCAGGTCTATGCGAACAGGGCACAACGCATTCCCACACGCAAGCTCAACGATGTGATGCTTCCCGAAATTGAGCGCATGCCGCCCCCCATGTACAAGGCGAAGGCCGTTCACATCAAGTATGTGACCCAACTGCCCGGCGTTGTCCCGGCATTTGCCTTTTTCTGCAACCTGCCCCAGTACGTAAAGGACAGCTACACCCGCTATTTGGAGAACAAATTGCGCGAGCACTTCAATTTTACAGGGGTTCCGATCCGGGTATTCTTCAGAAAGAAGTGACCCCCGTCGGGGGCGGCAGCTCCTGCATCAAGCCCCAGGGGTGGATCCCTGACGGGCGGAAGCGTTGGAAAGCCCGGCCCGGGCGGAACAATTCAGAAGGCCGTATCCTCAAACCCGCCCTGGTGCTTGGATCTTATTAACGGTCCCGGCCAAGCCGCCAATGGGCGGCACTTCACGTTCCGGTTACATTTGTCGCCCTTGTCAATAGACCACACCCCATGAAGCGGATCTTGTTCGGAGCGGCATTATGCCTGTTGGCTGTTGCTTCCAATGCCCAATCGGAGACCAGCGACCCCGTGTTGATGACCGTGGACGGAAAGCCCGTGCTGCGCAGCGAGTTCGAGTCGATCTACAAGAAGAACAACAAGGACGCCCCGGTGACCAAGCAAGCCTTGGACGAATATCTGGACCTCTTCATCAACTACAAGTTGAAAGTGCGTGCCGCAGAGGCGTTGGGCATGGACACCGCAGCCAAGTTCAAGAGCGAGTTGGAGGGATACCGTAAACAATTGGCGCGCCCATACCTCATTGACCGGGGCCTGAACGACCAGTTGATGCAGGAGGCCTATGAACGTTCCACCGAGGAGGTCCGTGCCAGCCATATCCTGGTGAAATTGCCGGAGGACCCTACGCCCGAGGACACCTTGGCCGCTTGGAAGCGGATCAATGCCTTGCGCGCGCGAGTGGTGGCAGGTGAGGATTTTGCAACGGTGGCCAAGGGCAAAGGTGGAAGTGACGACCCGAGCGCGGCGAGCAATGGCGGAGACCTGGGTTACTTCAGCGTGCTGCAGATGGTGTATCCGTTCGAAACGGTGGCCTATAAAACGCCGGTCGGCCAAGTGAGCCAGCCCGTGCGCACCAAGTTCGGGTACCACATCATCAAGGTCACCGACCGCCGTCCGTCACATGGGGAGATCAAGGTGGCCCACGTCATGATCCGCTCCGCAAGCGAGGACAGCCCGGAAAAGCAGGCCGCTGCGGAAAAGAAGGCACAAGAGGCCTACGCGCAGATCAAGAGCGGCCAGATCACCTTTGCTGATGCAGCCTTGAAATACAGTGATGACGGGGCCACCAACACCAAGGGCGGGGAATTGCCGCCCTTCTCCACGGGCAAGATGATCCCCGAGTTCGAGGCCAAGGCGTTTTCCCTTCAATCGGACGGGGACATCACACCGCCGTTCAAGACCCAGTACGGCTGGCACATCATCAAACGCCTGAGCTATACGCCCCCTCCGGGCTTTGAGGAAGCCAAGTCAGAGTTGAAGACAAAGATCGCCCATGACAGCCGTGCGGAGATCACGCGCAAGAAGTTTCTTGCCGACCTCCGGAATGAATACCACTACAAGGACTTCCCCAAGAACGTCTCCGCCGTGGAAAGGACCTTGGACAGTACCGTGTTCAAGAAGGGCACCATGCTCATGGACACCTTGTTGCGCAAGGATGCGGGGGCTGCGGTTGTGCTCCACAACGGGCTGAAATATGACCGCACGGTAATGGGGACCCTGAAAAATGGCAAGCTCGCCGGCAATTTCAGCCGGAAGGAGGAGATCGTGGCCTTGAACCCGAACGACACCGTTGTGGTGCGTGATATGGCGCAGGGCTGGACCAACGACAAGGCCAGGAACGCAAAGTTGAACAAGCCCGTGTTCACCATTGACGGCAAGAGCTACAGCCAGTTGGACCTGCTGGATTACATCCAGGACAAGCAACGCAGGGAAGGGGTGCAGCCGATGGCCTCCTACGTGAAAGGTCGATTCTCGGACTTTGTTGACGACCAGCTCCTGGCCTATGAAGATTCGCGCCTGGAGGAGAAATACCCTGAATTCAAGATGCTGATGAAGGAATACAGGGACGGTATCCTGCTGTTCGAGCTCACCGATGAAAAGGTGTGGAGCAAGGCGGTAAAGGATACGGCAGGGTTGGAAGACTACTACCAGCAGCACAAGTTTGACTTCATGTACCCGGTGCGTTACGACGTGGACATCTACACGTGCGCCAACGCCAATGTGGCCAAGCAAGTGCGCGGCCTGTTGAAGAAGGGCAAGGGCACCAAGGATATTCTTGCCACCGTGAACAAGACGGACTCTGCCGCGGTTTCGATCGAGAGCGGGATTTTCGCCAAGGAAGAAAAGCCGGTGCTCAAGGATGTGTCCTTGCCGGGCCTGACGGCAGATGGCGAAGTGGACGGCAAGGTGGTGTTCGCCGACCTCAAGAAGGTGGTGCAGCCGGAGCCCAAGCCCTTGAAGGAGGCGCGCGGCCTTGTGACGGCAGCTTACCAGGACCAACTTGAGAAGGACTGGATCAAGGAGCTCAGGGGGAAGTACCCGGTGAAGGTGAACCAGGACGTATTGTACAGCATCAAGTAAGTACATGCTGCGGAAAACCCTGGAAGAAGGAATGGGAAGGGCGGCGGTCATCGCCGCCCTTCTCCTTGCTTCCTGCGGGCCAAGCCGCGACAAGGCCGACAAGGTGGTGGCGGAAGCCTACGATGCCCAATTGTATTGGAGCGACCTGCGCCCCGTGATCCCGTTGGACGCCTCCCCGGAGGACAGCGCTGCAATTGCACGGAGGTTCCTGGACAATTGGGCACGCGACCAAGTGATGCTCCACATGGCCCAGCAGAATTTGGACCAGCGGCAATTGAACGTGGAGGAGCGCATCAAGGCCTACCGCGAATCACTGCTCACGTTTGCCTATGAGCAGGCCTTGGTGCAGCAGAACCTGGACACGGTGGTCAGCGGCTCACAGGTGCAGGACTATTATGACAAGAACATCGCCAATTTCCAACTGAAGGACAATATCGTGCGCGTGCGGTGGTTCAAGCTGCACGGGAACGACAGGAAGCTGCTGGCACGCGTGGAGAACCTTTGGCGCAGCAACGACGGGGAGGACATCCACAAATTGGAGGTTTTGCTGGCCCAAAGAGGCACCACCATCACGGATACACATGACAATTGGATGGAGTTCAACGTCCTCCAACAGCAGGTGCCCCTGCATCCGGAAAACCCCACGGATTGGCTGCAACGGCAGAACAAAGTGACCGTGGAAGACCAGAATGGCACTTACTTCGTGAACATTTTCGACCATCGGCTCAAGGACAGCACTTCGCCCATCGACCTGGTGGAGCCGCAAATCCGGGCCATCATCATCAACCAGCGCAAACTGAAGCTTGTGGAACGCATGCGCGAGGAACTATACAACAATGCCCTGGCCAAAAAGGAGGTCCGCTTTCCTTAACGCATTCACCGTCCTGATGGGCCTGGTGCCGATTGGCGGGTGCATGGCACAGGCGCCCGTGCAGCTACCTGCACCGGCGGGCAAGTACATTGACGGGGTGATCGGCAACGTAGCCGGGCGGATCATTCTGTACAGTGACCTGGCCGGGCGGTTGGAGCAGGCGAGGCAGGGCGGCGAGGCAGTGACTGATTCCCTGGCTTGCAATGAGTTTGAAGACCTTTTGTACCAACAATTGCTCCTGGAACAGGCGCGCATCGATAGCGTGGTGCCGGACGAGCACCAGATCGGTGCCGAGCTGGACCGCCGCATCAGCTATTTTGAGCAGCAGATAGGCGGGCGGGAAAAGCTGGAAAAGTTCTACGGGAAGAGCGTCACGGAGATCAAGGCTGATTTTCATGACCAGGTGGCCGACCAGCTGCTCAGCCAACAGATGCAGCAGAAGATCACCGGGGATGCACGGGTGACGCCCAAACAAGTGGAGAAATTCTTCCATGACATTCCGAGGGACAGCCTGCCTTTCATCAATGCCGGGGTGGAGTATGCGCGGATCGCGGTTTACGCCAGGCCCACGGACGATGAGGACCGCCGGGTGAAGCTGAAATTGGAGGAATACAGGGAGGCCATAGTGACCGGTAAAAAGGACTTCTGCACGGTGGCGATCCTGTATAGCGAAGACCCTGGCTCCGCGGCACAGTGCGGGGAGCTGGGCATGGTGCCCCTTGGTGTGATGGTGCCCGAGTTCGATGCAGTGGCGATGAGCCTCAAGGACGGCGAGATCTCACCGGTTTTCAAGACCAAGTATGGCTACCACATCATGGAAATGATCGAACGCAAGGGGGAGCAGTACAATGCGCGGCACATCCTGCTGATCCCCAAAACATCCACGGCCGACCTGCAGGCAGCCAAGGACCGCCTGGACAGTTTGATCACCATGGTCAGGGATGGCAAGTTGGACTTTTCCAAGGCGGCATCCGACTACAACGACGACGAAGACACCAAAGGCAGCAACGGGGTGGTGATGGAGCCCGCAAGCAACAGCCCGCACTGGGCCATTGGCGACCTGGACCAGAAGACGTTCCTGGTATTGGACAAGCTACAGGTGGGCCAGATCAGCCAACCGCAGGCCATCGATGACCCGAGCGGCAACCATGGCTACCGGGTGTTCCGCCTGTTGAAGCGGACCGAGCCGCACCGCATGAACCTGACCACGGACTATCCGTTGGTACAGCAGGCCGCAGAAGCAAAGATCCGCCAGCACAACGTGGATGATTGGGTAAAGGACAAGCTGCGGGACACCTACGTGAACATCATCCCTGCATACAGGGGGTGCAAATTCGACCATCCATGGCCGGTTGCGGCAACACAACCGTGAAGCCATTGAACCAAACGAGAACATGAGCGGAGCGAACAACGACGTGAGCGCGGTAGAGGAGTTTGCCGTGAAGTACAAAGGATTGAAGGCGGAGATCAACAAGGTGATCATTGGCCAGGACAAAGTGGTGGATGACGTGCTCATTGCAATCTTCAGCCGGGGCCACTGCCTGCTGGTAGGCGTGCCGGGGTTGGCCAAAACGTTGCTGGTGAACACCGTGGGGCGGGCGTTGGGGCTCAGCTTCAACCGCATCCAGTTCACCCCCGACCTGATGCCCAGTGACATCATCGGGTCGGAGGTCCTGGACCAGGACCGCCAGTTCCGGTTTGTAAAGGGTCCATTGTTCGCCAACATCATCCTGGCCGACGAGATCAACCGCACACCGCCCAAGACCCAAGCCGCCCTGCTGGAGGCCATGCAGGAACAGGCTGTTACAGCAGCGGGCACTACGCTCAAACTGCCGGATCCATTCTTTGTGCTGGCCACCCAAAACCCGATCGAGCAGGAGGGCACGTATCCTTTGCCGGAAGCCCAGTTGGACCGGTTCATGTTCAACATTTGGGTGGATTACCCCAACTACCAGGATGAATTGGCCGTGGTGAAGGCAACCACCGGCGGAAACACTGCATCCGTGCAAACCGTGATGAGCCAGGAGGAAATCCTCTTCCTCCAGGGTTTGGTGCGCCGGATCCCCGTCCCGGACAATGTCATGCAGTATGCGGTGAAATTGGCCACCCGAACGCGACCGGGATTGCCAGATGCGCCAGCCGTGATCAAGGACCATGTAAGTTGGGGAGCAGGCCCGCGTGCGAGCCAATACCTAGTGATCGGGGCTAAATGCCACGCATTGGTGCGGGGGCGCTTCAGTCCGGACATTGAGGATGTGCAAGCCGTTGCCGAGCCCATTCTAAGGCACCGCCTGGTGCGCAATTACAAGGCCGAGGCGGAAGGGGTGACCGCGGAGCGGATCATTCGCGAGCTGCTGTAGCCCTTACGCCACAGGGCCCTGCGCGGCCCCATGCAATCCCATGGAGGCGTGCACGGCTGCAAGGGGACGGGCGTGACCCTGGAAGGTGAACCTGTGCCCACCTCCGATTTCCCCTTTGCCAAGGACACCAAGCATTGCTTCAAAATGCCGATTCTGCCAAGCCAAGGAATTCCGGCAGGTGACGGCGGTTCCTCAAAGGACATGCCACCCAGGGATATCACCTTTGCCCCGGCTGGAGCAGCTTGCCTGCCCCTGTAGTCCATGGTGGCCGCAGCAGGGTGTTTTTTCGACCAATCATGGATGTCCCTCCATGGATGGATGAATGGGCACGCCGGACTTGACATTTTACCTTGCACCGGTTTAGTTTCGCGTCCCCCGTTCACCACATGCCATGAAACAGATCACGACTCTTTTTGCCTGCCTGATCCTGTCACCCGCCTTTGTATTGGGCCAAACTTTTACGCTCAGCACCGGCGTATTGACCAACCAAAGCGCCCGTTCAGGTGGCTGCGTAGGCATTGCCGACATGGACGGGGACGGCTATGACGACCTGATCCTCCTGGACCAGAGCAAGAATTTGTACATTGATTACCAAGCCAGCAACGGAACTTATACATCCTACAGCATGGGTGCGGCCTCGTCCGCACAGCAGTGGGGCATGGCCGTGGGCGACGTGGACAACGACGGCCACAAGGATTTCTTCAGCGGGGGATCGAATGATGGAGTGCATTTTCTGCGCATGTCTGGCCGGGGCAACGGAACATGGAGCAACCTGAACAATGGCAGCATGTTCATGCAATGCGCAAACATGGCCGACATCAACAATGACGGCTGGCTCGATGCGTTCGGCTGCCATGACAATGCCGCACCCCGGATCTGGTTGAATGATGGTGCCGGTAACCTTGCCTACAACAACTACGTGGATTTCTCCACCACACCTTCCAGCGACATGAGCGGCAACTACGGCAGCGTGTTCATTGATTTCGACAACGATGGTGACTTGGATTTTTTCATTGCCCATTGCAGGCAGGGAGTCACCAACTCCGCCGATCCGCGCCGATGGAACCGGCTCTTTGTGAATGACGGCACCAACCATTACACAGACCAGGCCTTGACCTTCGGGGTGCAGAACCGCGAACAATCGTGGACCACGGATTTCGGCGACGTGGACAACGACGGGGACCTGGACATGGTGGTCACCAACCACAGTACCACCATGCAGTTCTTCCTCAATGACGGCACGGGCCACTTCACGGATGCAACGGCTGGCAGCGGCTTGGCGGTGAGCGCGGCTTTCCTCCAGTCCAAGTTTGAGGACCTGGACAACGACGGCTTCCTGGACCTGATCACGGCGGGCAACCTGGGAAGCAGCGCGGAATTTTATTTCCATGGCAACGGCGACGGCACCTTCACCCAGATGCCGAACATGCTTCCCGAGTCATCACCGCGCACCCTGCACACGTTTGCGTTGGGGGACATGAACCATGACGGCTTCATTGATGTGTATGCAGGCTATGGTTCGGGTTACATAACGCCCAGCACCACCCGCAATGACGCATTGTACCTGAACAACGGCAATGCGAACCACTTCTTGAACTTCAACATGAGAGGGGTGACAAGCAATAGTGAAGGGGCAGGTGTCCGGTT
>CALMYC010000246.1 GCA_937873385.1 uncultured Flavobacteriales bacterium
TTCCAAATGGTGGAAAGGCTCCTTTACCTCCACGCCGTATGCCCCAATGTTCTGCATGGGTGCGGCGCCCACACGGCCGGGGATCAGCGACAGGTTCTCCAACCCGCCCCAACCCTGGTCCACGCAGTATGAAACGAAGTTGTGCCACACCATGCCCGCCCCGGCCCGGATGATCACGGCCTCGTCCGTGTCCAGCAGCAGTTCCATGCCGTCGATCTCGTTGAGCAGCACCACGCCTGGCCAGTCCTGGGTGAAGAGCACGTTGCTGCCGCCGCCCAACACCAGGCGCGGCAGACCTTGCAGTTCCGGGTGTGCAAGCAGTGCGCGCAGTTCATCCCTCGAACGGAAGCGCGCCAGGCGTGCGGCCCGTGCGGGCACATGAAAGGTGTTGAAAGGCTTGAGGTTGGAATCGCGGAAAATTTCCATGGAGGAGGCCGATGGGCCTTGCGGCGTTTGGCGGCACAAGTTTACCGGTGCTTGCGCGTTTACTTTGGGCGCATGCCGTCGTCCTTTCAACGCGCCGTTGTGAGCGTCACCAACGACCTGGCCACGGACAACCGTGTAAACCGCACCTGCACCGTGCTGCAGGAGCTGGGCTGGGAGGTGCTGCTGGTGGGCCGCATGCTGCCGGGCAGTTTGCCGTTGGAGCGGACGTATCGCACCAAGCGCATGCGGCTGCTCTTCAACAAGGGCCCGTTGTTCTACGCGGAATACAACCTCCGGCTGTTCTTCCTGCTGCTCTTCGTCCCCACAGGGTCACGCCAACCCGTCCCCGCAGGGTCACGCCAACCCGTCCCCGCAGGGTCACGCCAACTAAATTCTCCGACGCAGAGCGGACCCTGCGCCGGGACGCTCTTCATCAGCAACGACCTCGACACCCTGCTGCCCAACTTCCTCGCGGCCCGCATCCGGCGAAAGAAACTGGTGTACGACACGCACGAGTACTTCACCGAAGTGCCTGAACTGGTGCGGCGCCCCCGCGTGCGCAACGCGTGGTTGGCCATTGAGCGATGGATCTTCCCCAAGCTGGGGACGGTGATCACCGTGAACCAAAGCATTGCCAATGCCTACCGCGAACGGTACGGCAACAACGTGCACGTGGTGCGCAACATCCCCATGCACACTGCGCTTGGCCCGATGCCCATGCGGGAGGAACTCAGCCTGCCATTGGACAAGCACATCCTGCTGCTGCAAGGAGCGGGCATCAACGTGGACCGCGGCGCCGAGGAAGCCGTGCTGGCCATACGGGAGCTGCCGGAATGCCTGCTCTTGATCATCGGAGGAGGGGATGCCTGGCCGGTCTTGGAACGCATGGTGAAGCAGCATGCGCTGGAGAGCCGTGTGCGACTGCTCGGCAAGATGCCCTATGCCCGCATGATGGACTACACCCGCAATGCCGACCTGGGGCTTACGCTCGACAAGGACACCAACCTGAACTACCGCTTCAGCCTGCCCAACAAGCTCTTTGATTACCTGCATGCCGGAATACCGGTGCTGGCCACCGACCTGCCGGAAGTGGCGGCCATTGTGCGCGGTGAAGATTGCGGCACGGTACTTCCCCAAGCCACGCCGCACGCCATTGTGCAAGCGGTCCACAGCCTGTTCAGCGATCCAGACAGGTATGCCAACATGCGCCGGAACGCTACATTCGCGGCCCGAAAGCTGGACGGCGCGCAGGAAGCCGCCAAGTTGAGATCCATACTGGAAGGCCTTGGCTGAACCGCATCTGCATATCGTCAGTTTCGATGTCCCTTGGCCGGCGGATTACGGCGGGGTGATCGATGTATACTACAAGGTGAAAGCCTTGGCGGAGATCGGGGTCCGGGTCCATTTGCATTGTTTTGAATATGGGCGCGGAGAGGCTGCTGAGCTGTCCGCGATCTGCGAATCCGTCCACTACTACAAGCGCGACACCGGCAAGCACCAATTGCTGAGCAGCCTGCCCTACGTGGTGGTGAGCCGGCGCAGCGAGGAACTGGTGGACCGCTTGTGCCGGGACCGGCACCCCGTCCTGTTCGAGGGCCTGCATTCCTGCTTTCACCTTGGCGACCCGAGGCTGGCCGGGCGCAAGCGCATCGTGAGGGCCCATAATGTGGAGCACGACTACTACGAAGCGCTCGCGCAGGCCGAAAGCGGCACGTTCAAGCGGGCCTATTTCACCCAGGAGGCGCGCAAACTGCGCAAGTTTGAAACGGTGCTGAGCGAGGCCGGCGCGATCCTTGCCATTTCGCCGGGCGACCAGCGTTATTTCGCGATGCATTTCAGGAATGTCGTGCATGTGCCTGCCTTCCACCCCAGCGCGCGGGTGGATGTGCCGCCCGGGGTGGGCGATTTCTGCCTCTACCACGGGGCCCTCAGCGTGCCGGAGAATGACAAGGCCGCACTCTTCCTCGTGAACGAGGTTTTCCGCGGGCTCCCGGTGCCGCTGGTGATCGCCGGGCGCGGTGCCAGCCCCGAGCTGCGCAGCGCCGTGGCCCGTGCCAACAACGTGAAGCTGCGCGAGAACATCCCCACGGCGGAGATCACCAACCTGGTGCGTGCCGCCCAAGTGAACGTGCTGCCCACGTTCCAGGCCACGGGCATCAAGCTCAAGCTTTTGCTGTGCCTGTTCCAAGGCCGCCACGTGGTGTGCAACACCCCCATGGTGCAGGACACCGGGCTGGAAAGCCTGTGCCGCGTACACGATGATCCGGAAACCATGCGCCTGAGCATACAAGCCTGCATGGCGCAACCTGCGGGCGGCGCCCAGTTGGAGGAGCGGGTGCGCGTGCTGGACCGGCGCTTCTGCAACAGGCGCAATGCGCAGGCGATCCTGGCCGTGGTTTATTAAGCCACCGGCACCTCCGCACGTGCGGCGCCCAACTCCAGCAACTTTCCATCCTCGCAGCGCACCACCCGGGCGTTCACCTTCTGCATGTGGGTGTAGTCGTGCGTGGCCATCAGCACGCAGCGCCCGCCGTGGCTGATGCTGTACAGCAGCTCCACGATCTCCGCCGTGGTCTCGGGGTCCAGGTTGCCGGTGGGTTCGTCCGCCAGCACCAGCTCGGGGTCGTTCACCAGGGCGCGCGCAATGCTCACCCGCTGCTGCTCGCCCCCGCTCAGCTCGTGCGGCATCTTGTAGCCTTTGTTGCCCAAGCCCACTTTCTCCAGCACCTCCAGCACCCGCTGGCCCATGGACCGGTGGTCCTTCCAGCCGGTGCTGCGCATCACGAAGGTGAGGTTGTCGTTCACATTGCGGTCGCCCAGGAGCTGGAAATCCTGGAACACGATGCCGATCTTCCGGCGCAGGTAGGGCACTTGCCGCCGCTTCAGCTTCCGCAGGTTGAAGCCCGCCACGTGGCCTTCACCTTCCTTGAACGGCAGGTCGCCGTAAAGTGTGCGCATCAAGCTGCTCTTGCCGCTGCCGGTGCGGCCCACCAGATAGATGAACTCCCCGGCGTGTACGGTGAGGTCCACGTGGTTCAGCACCAGGTTCTCCTGCTGGAAGATGCGCGCGTCGTGCAGTTCGATGATGGGGGAGGCGTCGGGCATGGGGGCAAATGTTGTACTTCCGCCCAAAGGAAGAAAATTCCGGGCCGCCATTCCGCGTTACCCCTGTCAATGTTCCAACAATGCCGCCGGGAAGGTGAACACGCGTGCGTGGATAAGTACGATGCACGGACACGGCATGCGCCACCCGGCCCCGGACCTTTGCAACGCTTATGAAGAACCATTTCCTTGCCGGTTCCCTGCGCGCGTGGGTCCCCATGCTGCTGCTCGCTATCAGCTTATCCGCACAGGCCCAGCGCCCCGCACACTATGAGCAGCCAGGTGCGCCCCTGGCCCACGCCATGGAGCTCTTCGACAAGGCCCAGTACGGCGTGGCATTGTTTGAATTCGACCGCATCGCGGAACAGGTCCGTGATGAACGGGCTGACCTGCGCACCGAAGCCGAGTTCTGGGGAGCCATCAGCTCCGTCCGCCTCTTCCACGGCGATGCCGCCAACCGCCTCCTCGCCTTCATCGACAAGCATCCGGAGAACTTCCATGTAGGCGCCGTGCAACTGGAGCTCTTCCGCCACTACTTCAACGGCAAGCGCTGGCCCGATGCACTGGCCTGGGCCGCCAGAGTGGATGAAAGCGCACTGGGGGAGGGCGACCACACGGAATTCACCTTCAAGAAGGGCTATGCCCTTTTCATGGACGGCCAAACGGATAAGGCACAAGTGGAATTCGCCAAGGTGAAGGACGGTGACGGCATCTTCGCCGCGCCCGCCACCTACTACAACGCGCACATCAACTACGTAAAGCGCAACTATGCCGCAGCGCTGGAAGGCTTCGAAAAACTGAAGGACGACGCGGCCTTCGGCCGCGTGGTGCCCTACTACATCGCGCAGATCAAATTCCTGCAAGGCCACTACGATGCGCTGCTGGAGTATGCCAAGCCGCTGCTGGCCGACCCCGAGGGTGCCCGGCGCACGGACGACATCAACCGCCTCGCGGGGGAGGCCTACTACCGCACCGGCCAGTACAAGGAAGCCCTGCCCTACATCGAAAAAAGCCTGCAGCGCAGCGGCGTGGAGCGAGGCGACCGCTACATCGCCGGATACACCTACTACAAGAACGCCATGTACCGGCAGGCGGTGGGCCAATTCACCCAGGTGATCAACAACAGCACCGACAGCCTGGCCCAGCTCAGCGCTTACCAGCTCGCCGATTGCTACCTGAAGCTGGACCAGAAGAACTACGCCCGCAACGCCTTCAAAAAGGCATACGACCTGGGCAACGACCCCAAGGTCACCGAGGATGCCCTCTTCAACTACGCCAAGCTCGCCTACGAACTTTCCTTCGACCCGTACAACGAAGCCATCATTGCGCTGCGCGACTACATGGCGAAATACCCCGGCTCCGCACGCCATGACGAAGCCCAGGAATTCCTGCTGGACGTGTACTTGAAGACGAAGAACTACGAGGCCGCGCTCAGCGCGTTGGACGCCATCAAGGACAAGGACATCCGCCTGAAGGAAGCCTACCAGAAGCTCGCCTTCGACCGGGGCGTGGAGCTCTACGAAGGCCGGAAATACCCGGAGGCGTTGACGTTCTTCAAGAAGGCGCTCAGCTATCCGGTGAACCAGCAGGTCACCGTGCAGGCACACTACTGGGCCGGTGAATCCAATTACGCAATGGGCGACTATGATGCGGCATTGGCCAAGTACGACAATGTGCGCAATGCGGGCGGGGCCTATGCGACAGCGCTCTTTGAACAGGCAGGCTACAGCATGGGATACGCCTACTTCAAGCAGAAGTACTACGGGGAAGCCGCCACAGCCTTCCGCCGCGCCATCGACAATGCCTCGCTCCCCAAGGCCCAGCGCAATGATGCCATGGTGCGCACCGGCGACTGCTACTATGTGATGAAGGACAATGCAAATGCGGTGACCTGGTACGACAAGGCCATCAACAACGGCGCAACGGCCAAGGACTATGCGATGTACCAGAAGGGCGTGTGCCAAGGCCTGGAGAAGCAGTACGACAAGAAGATCGCCACGCTGAAAGCACTTTTGCGCGAGCAACCCAACAGCCAGTACGCCGCGGATGCCAAGTTCCAGCTCGGTGAAACCTACATCAGCCTGGAGAAGGATGCCGACGCGCTGGAGTTCTACCGGCAAGTGGTGGCGCAGCACCCCAATTCACCCCACGTGCAGAAAAGCATGTTGCAAAGCGCCCTCATCGACAAGCGGCAGGGGCGCACGGACAAGGCCATGGAAGGCTTCAAGGCCGTGGTGGCCAAGTACCCCTCCATGGACGGGTCACGCGATGCATTGGCCGGCATCGAGAGCATTTACTCCCAACGCGGGGACATGGCCGGCTATGAAGCCTACGTGAAGACGCTCTCCTTCGTGGACCCCTCCTCGCTCGACCTGGACGAGAAGTACTTCCGCAGCGCAGAGCAGCTGTACTTCGATGAAAAATGCGACCAGGCCGTGGGTGCCTTCAAGGACTACCTGGCCAAGTACCCCAAGGGCGCTTACGTGCTCAACGCGGAATTCCATGCCTCCGATTGCCTGTACCGCGGCAAAAAATACGCGGATGCGCTGCCCGGGTTCGAAAAAGTCATCGCAGGCGGCGGCGGACAATTCATGGAACCGGCCTTGACCGCGGCGAGCGAGATCCTCTACCGCGACAAGCGCTGGGAAGGCGCGCTGGACTACTTCACCCGCTTGGCCCAAACCGCCAGCCTGCCTGTGAACGTCCTGGCGGGACAGGCCGGGCGCATGCGCTGCCTGACCGAACTGGGCCGCACCGCCGAAGCCGCTGAAGCCGCCAGGCCCGTGCTGGCCAACCCCGATGCCAATGCCGACCTGAGGGCCGAGGCCGGGATCACCGTGGGCAAGGGCGCCATCGACGCCAACGACCTGGACGCGGCCTACACACAGTTCAAAGGCATTGTGGCCAATTCCAAGAACGCCTACGGAGCGGAAGCGGCATGGAACATGGCCTACGTGCGCTACCTCCAAAAACGCTACAAGGACGCCGAGACGGAAGTCTTCAGCCTCGTGAAGAAATACCCCAGCTACGACCACTGGAAAGCCAAGGGGTTCATCCTGCTGGGCGATGTGTACGTGGGCATGAACGACCTCTTCCAGGCCAAGGCCACCCTGCAAAGCGTGGTGGACCACTGCGCGGAACCCGACCTGGTGGAACAGGCGGCCCAGCGCCTGGCCAACATCAAGGATGCCGCTCCGCCCGGCAGTGACACGGGAACTTCCGGAGGTAACAACGACCAAACGCCCGGCAACAAATGAGCACGACCACCATGCACCGGTCCGGACGGGGCTTCGTAATGGCCCTCACCCTGCTCACGGCCGCCGGCCTCCGCGCCCAATCCGGCGAGGAATACTACATCAACGGCATCTACAACCCCACGCTCGCCGACGTCCACAAGATCGACCTGCGGCCCCAGGCATTCGACACCATCCTGCCCGCCAAGGCCATCAGCTACGCCATGCTCGAAGTGAAGGGCGAAGTGCCCGCCCATGTGGACAGCATTGAGGCGGCAAGGCTCAACATCCAACTGGCACAGGAAAAGCTGTACAAAGGCTTCGTGAAGGCCGGCTTCGGACTGTACACCACGCCACTGGCGGAGATCTACTACGACCAAACACGGTCCAAAACAAACGGCTACGGGCTGCACTACAAGCACATGAGCAGCAATGGCGGCATTGCCGACCGCGGGCCCAGCGACTACAGCTTCAACAACCTGGACGGCTTCTACACGGCCTACCTGCGGCACCACGAAGTGACCGGCAGGGCCTTCTACGAGCGACGCAGGATCAGCTACTACGGATACCACAGCACCGACAGCCTGGAGAACAGGATGAACAATTTGGGCGCGCTGCCTGCCGATACGCGCAAGCAGGTCTACAACGACATCGGGTTCTCCATCCGTGCAAAGAGCCTCTTCAAGGACAGCACAAAGCTGGCGCACGACGTGGGCCTGGACGTGCACAACCTCACCAACCTCAGCAAGAGCAGGGAACTCAATGTGAAGCTGGATGCCCGCCTCTCCATGGAACAAGGCCCCGAAACCTACGGCGGGGAGCTTCTCATCGACAACAACTCGTACCGGGGCGAGCGGGACAGCCTCCCGGAACTGCGCCAGAACGGAACGATGGTGGGCCTTTCGCCGTTCGTGAGCACCACGGACGGCCGCTACCTGGTGCGCGTCGGTGCCGGCATCTACGTGGATGCCATGGGCAAGACCACCTTCCACTTCTACCCGCAGGTGTACGGCCAATACCGGCTCTTCGACGACATCCTGGTGCCTTACTTGGGCATGGACGGGCGCCGCATCCGGAACAGCTTCCGCAGCCTCAGTGCGGAAAACCCCTTCATCACCGGCGCTCCCGGCCTGATGAATTCCAGCCTGATGTACGACCTCTTCGGCGGCCTGCGCGGTAGCCTGAGCCGCGACGTGGGCTTTGATGTGCGGATCAGCAAGAACCGGATCAAGGACCGCCCCCTCTTCATCGGTGCAGCCAATGTGGCCGACAGCACCGGCTTCGGCAACCGGTTCATCCCCATTTACGACCGCGTGGACCAGCTGGACCTCTGCGGGGAGCTGCGCTACAGCCATGACGAGCACATCAATGTGCACGGGGCGTTGCACATTTTCAGCTACAACACCGACGTGCAGGCCGAAGCATGGAACCTGCCGGACTACACCATCAACCTGGGGGCCGTGTACGACTTCCAGGACAAGCTGCTGCTGAAGCTGGAAGCCCAGTTCAACGGCGGGCGCAGGGTTCCTTTGCCGGTTGCAGGCAATTGGAACGACCTTTCACAGCCACCTGTCTCCACGGACCTGAAGGGGTATGTGGACCTCTACCTCGGCTTGGAGTACCGCTACACCAAGCGGCTCAGCGTGTTCCTGGACATCAGCAACCTGAGCGCCAGCAAATACGAACGCTGGTACAATTACCCGGTGCAGCGCACGCTGGTGCTTGGCGGTGCCACGTTTGCTTTCTGAGGGGCTTTGGGTCGGAGCGTGCGAGGGTCCAAGGGTGCGGGAAAGTCACCCTGGAACCCTCGCACCCGTAACGCTCGCACCCCATCCCCCGCGCACCCGACCACGTCGCTTCGTAAAAGGCTGAGAAATAGCGGCTTGCGATAATCGGATAGGCTGCCTTCGTTTCTGTTTCGAGCCGGTTATCAACAAGGTTCCCGGACCTGTTGGTAAAAAGTGCCAACATCCCCCGTCATTGCTGGCGAATCCAGCAGGTTGAAGCCCTTAATTCGGTATCTTCGCGTGCCTTTCAAAAACGAGGGGCAGATCCATGCATAAAATGGCAGAGACAGCGGAAATGAGCGAAGCGAAGAAGAAGTCGTCGGCGGGCTACGGCGCCGACAGCATCCAAGTGCTGGAGGGCCTCGAAGCGGTGCGGAAGCGCCCCGCGATGTACATCGGCGACATAGGCGTGAAGGGCCTGCACCATTTGGTGTATGAGGTGGTGGACAACTCCATCGACGAGGCGCTTGCCGGCCATTGCGACCATATTGAGGTGACCATACTGCCGGGCAACAGCATCCGGGTGACGGACAACGGCCGTGGCATCCCGGTGGGCATCCACCCCAAGGAAGGCGTTAGCGCCCTGCAGGTGGTGATGACCGTGCTGCATGCCGGCGGCAAGTTCGACAAGGACAGCTACAAGGTCTCCGGCGGCCTGCACGGCGTGGGCGTGAGCTGTGTGAACGCCCTGAGCGAGCACATGACCACCGAGGTGTTCCGCGATGGCAAAAGCTACATGCAGGAGTATGCCATGGGCAAGCCGCTGTATCCGGTCAAGGAAACAGGCACGGCCGACCACCGCGGCACCACCCAGACCTTTACGCCGGACAAGACCATCTTCCAGGTCACCGAATACAACTTCGAAACCCTGGCCTCGCGGCTGCGCGAACTGGCGTTCCTGAACAAAGGCATCCGGCTCAGCCTTACGGATGAACGCCAGACCCAGGAGGACGGCAGCTTCCATTCCGAGATCTTCTTCAGCGAAAAGGGCCTGGTGGAGTTTGTGCGCTACCTCGATGGCACCCGCATGCCACTGATCGAGGACGTGATCTACATGGAAGGGGAGAAGCAAGGCATCCCGGTGGAGATCGCCATGATGTACAACGACAGCTACACGGAGAACCTCCACTCCTACGTCAACAACATCAACACCCACGAAGGGGGCACCCACCTTGCCGGCTTCCGGCGCGGCCTCACCCGCACGCTGAAGAAGTACGCGGACAACAGCGGCGCCACCAAGAACCTCAAGTTCGAGATCGCCGGTGACGACTTCCGCGAGGGCCTCACCTGCGTGATCAGCGTGAAGGTGCAGGAGCCGCAGTTCGAAGGCCAGACCAAGACCAAGCTCGGCAACAACGAGGTGATGGGAGCCGTGGACATGGCCGTGAGCGAAATGCTCGAGAACTACTTGGAGGAACACCCCAAGGACGCCAGGCAGATCGTGGACAAGGTGATCCTCGCCGCCACAGCCCGCCACGCCGCCCGCAAGGCCCGTGAGATGGTGCAGCGCAAGGGTGCCATGAGCGGCATGGGCCTGCCCGGCAAGCTCGCCGACTGCCAGAGCAAGGACCCCGGCCTGAGCGAGATCTTCCTGGTGGAAGGTGATTCCGCAGGCGGCACCGCCAAGCAGGGCCGCAACCGCGAGTTCCAGGCCATCCTGCCCCTGCGCGGCAAGATCCTCAACGTGGAGAAGGCCATGGTCCACAAGATCTACGAGAACGAGGAGATCCGCAACATCTACACCGCCCTGGGCGTCCACATCGGCACCGAGGAGGACAGCAAGGCGCTCAACATGGAGAAGCTGCGCTACCACAAGATCATTATCATGAGCGATGCCGATGTGGACGGAAGCCACATCCAAACGCTCATCCTGACCTTCTACTACCGCTACATGAAGGAGCTGATCGAGAACGGCTACGTCTACATCGCCACGCCGCCGCTGTACCAAGTGAAGAAAGGCAAGGAGGGCGTGTACTGCTGGACCGACGACGAGCGTGACCGCACCATCGAGCGCATGAAGGCCGGCAACAAGGATGCCGGTGTGCACGTGCAGCGCTACAAAGGTCTCGGTGAAATGAACGCTGAGCAGCTCTGGGAAACCACCATGAACCCGGAGACGCGCACCCTGCGCCAAGTGACCATTGAGAACGGCGGCGAGGCCGACCGCATCTTCAGCATGTTGATGGGGGATGAAGTTCCCCCGCGCCGCGAATTCATCGAGAAGAACGCGGTCTACGCAAAGTTGGACGTGTAAGCGCCCAACTTTTCAGGAGAACCAACGCAAGTTGGTGAGACCTATGGAAGCCTCGGGAAACCGGGGCTTCCTCTTTTGGGTCAATCCATCACACTAATGCCCGTGCACGACTGTTGCCCTCACCAATGCCCGCGCTCGGCTGTTTGCCGAGTGCGTAGGCTCATAGGGCCTTCGGCCCATTTTCGAGTTTCCTCGTACAACTGACTACGAACTGCGATCTACAACGCCCCGTTCTTCACCCCAATGATCTCCGCCGCAATGCTCACCGCGATCTCCCCATGCCCGCGCTCGGCTGTTTGCCGAGTGCGTAGGCTCATAGGGCCTCCGGCCCATTTTCGAGTTTCCTCGTACAACTGACTACGAACTGCGATCTACAACGCTTCGTTCTTCACCCCAATGATCTCCGCCGCAATGCTCACCGCGATCTCCTCCGGCGTCCTGCTATGGATCGGCAGGCCAATGGGTGTGCGCAAGCGCGCAAGTTCCTCTTCCGTGAAGCCGTCCGCGCGCATGTCCGCCAGCAGCTTTTTGATCTTCCCCGCGCTGCCCATCATGCCGAGGTACTTGAACTTCTTCCGCAGCAGTTGCCGCGCCAACAGCGCATCCGTGCGGTAGCCGAAGGAAACAAGGACGATGTACAGTTCGGGGTCGCCCGTGATCACATCACCAATGCATTGGTAGTTCACCACGCTGCGGGCATGCGCCCATTGGTTCAGGGCCAGGGTGTTCAGCCCGGCGCGATCGTCGATCAGGTGTACGTGGAAACCGAGCTGGTCCATGGTGCGGCTTAGTGCCAGGCCCACATGTCCTGCGCCGAGGATGATGATGCGCGGCTTTTCATCCAGCGGTTCCTTGTAGGTCCATTGCAAGGTCGAAGTGCGGATGAATTGCATGCCGCCTCCAATGGAAGCGTGAAGCGAGAAGCCGGCCTCATTGAACTCCAACGCCGACCCGCTTGGATCCCCCAACGAGGCGATCACTTGTCCCAGCAGCTGAACGTCCTTTTCGCCGAGCGGATAAAAGGCCACGGTCTGCTCGCCGGAGCAGATCATTCCCGAACGGTCGGCAGGTGCTTCCGTGCGATGGATCTGGCGTTTCAGGAATATTGCTCCATCAGGGTCTCTGCCTCGGGCCGGTGTTGCCGCAGGGTCACTCGAAGAGGACCCTGCGGCAGCACCGGCCAGCCGCGCCCGCGCCAGCTCCACCAACTTATGCTCCATGCTTCCCCCGCCAATGGAGCCATGCAATTCCCCGTCAGAGGTCACCAGCGCCTTAAAGCCCGCGCGCCCCGGACTGCTGCCGATGCTTTCCACCACCAACAACAGCATGCAGCTTTCCCCGCGGCCCAGGGCCGCCAGCGCATGTTGCCAGAGTGTAAGTTCCTTGTTCACGATAGGGCGTTCAAAGTACAGCCTACTTGCATTGCTTCGAAGAGCACAGGAATGACGCATCTTCGCAACAGGTGTTCCCATCGCTCAAATATCCCGGTGCCCTCGTAGGCATGCTCAGCGTGGTAAACGCTTTCCCGCAGGGCGTGAAAACGGACAGCACGGCATTGGATATCGCGCAAACAGTGATCACCGCCACTGCGTTGGAGCCTGTTGTGCATGCGCCCACGTACGAGGAAAAGCTCATGGCGGAGCCGCACTTGTGGATCATGGCCGCGATCCTCCTCCTATTCTTCGTGGTCTTCCTCAGCTTCCGCCATTTCGCGAAGCACATCACGGAAAGGCTCGCCGATCCCGGCCTGTCAGAAGGCAGCCGCTTCGATCTGGAACAGGCGCGCTCCACGGCCATCGCTTCCCGCCAGGCCGCGAAGTTCTTCGGCTGGCTGTTGCTTGTTGGCTACGCGGTTTATGTCGCGGTTGCCGGCACCGAAATGCAGGGCTACGTGATGCAATGGCTCAACCTCGCCGTGCGCTGGACCCATGTGATCGCCAGCATCATGTGGATCGGGGCCTCCTTCTACTTCATCTTCCTGGAGAACAACCTGAACCGCAAGCACGGCCTGCGGGATGAACTCGCCGGCAACCTCTGGGCCATCCATGGCGGTGGGTTCTACTATGTGGAGAAGTTCAAGGTGGCCCCGAAGGTGATCCCCAAGCACCTGCACTGGTTCAAGTACGAGGCGTACTTCACCTGGCTCAGCGGCTTCTCGTTGCTCTTCATCGTGTACTACGCGGATGCGAAATCGCTCATGGTGGATCCGTCCGTTGCCGCACTCACCCCGGCGGAAGCCATCGGCATCGGCATCGGCTCCATGGTTCTGGGCTGGGTGATCTATGACTTGATGTGCAAGTCAAAGCTCGTGCTGCGGCAGGGCCTGTTCGCATTGGTGGGCGTGCTGGTGCTGGGCGCGATCACGTACGCCCTCACACACCTGCTCAGCGGGCGCGCGGCATACATCCACGTGGGCGCGTTGCTCGGGACGATCATGGTGGGCAACGTTTTCTTCACCATCATCCCCAGCCAGAAAGCCTTGGTGCGTGCCGCGAAGACCGGCCAGCCGCTGGATGCAACGCTGGGCCAAAAAGCCGGCCAGCGCAGCCTGCACAACAACTACATCACGCTGCCGGTGGTGTTCCTCATGCTCAGCAACCACTTCCCGAGCACCTTCGGCCACAGCGGCAACTGGCTCATCCTGATGGTGATCGCCGTGGCCAGCGCGGGCATCAAGCACTATTGGAACCTCCTGGACCGGGGCGTGAAGCGCACCTGGGTGCTGGTGGTGAGCATCGGCGCCTTGGTTCTGCTCAGCGCAGCGATCTCACCCGCCATGGAAGACACCGTGGACGCCGTGATTCCCGTTGGCTTCGATGAAGCCAACGCCGTGATCCAGCGCCGCTGTGTGCAATGCCACAGCGCCAACCCCACCGACGACGTGTATGTGGTGGCGCCCAACGGCGTGATGTACGACACACCCGAGCAGATCAAGGCCAAAGCAGCCATGATCATGGAACGCGCCGTGCGCACCCACACCATGCCCTTGGGCAACAAGACCGGCATGACCGACGAGGAACGGACCGTGTTGAAGCGATGGATTTTGCAGGGGGCGAGGACCCCGTAGGGGCGTGACATGTCACGCCCGAAATGGATGAACGCATTTGGATGACATAGCATGTCACGCCCGAAATGGATGAACGCATTTGGATGACATAGCATGTCACGCCCGAAATGAATGGACGCATTTGCATTTCATAGCACCCAAGTGATCACCCCGAAAGGTGTGATCGAAGCCACATTGGTTATTTCCGATGGCACGATCCAGGATGTTCTGCCCGGTCGCGTGCAGCAGGAAAACATCCCCTTCGAAAGCGTCGGCAACATGGTCATCATGCCCGGCGTGATCGACGCGCACGTCCACATCAA
>CALMYC010000247.1 GCA_937873385.1 uncultured Flavobacteriales bacterium
TCAGGGGTGCGGCGTGGGCACTACCACCATGCGCGCCCTGGAGAGAAGTGTGAGCACGGACGACCACATCAAGCCGTACAACGGCTGGACCAACAAGTTCATCTTCCCGCCGTACGAGTTCAACATCGCCGACCGGATGATCACCAACTTCCACATGCCCGAGAGCACCCTGCTGATGATGGTGGCGGCCTTTGGTGGATACGACCACGTTTGGAACGCCTACAAGGTGGCAATCAAGGAGAAGTACCGCTTCTTCAGCTACGGGGACGCGATGCTGATCATCTGAGTGAAGAAGACCGCAAAGACACAGAGGCACGGAGGCCGCAGGGAATTTCTTGCGGCCTCTTCCTTTACAACTTGGCCGTTGTCCCCATGAACGCTCAAGCATCGTTGTTGCCGGGAAAGGCCGCAGAGACGCGGAGGTGCTGAGAAATGCAGTCTCGGCCTATGTTTGGGGCGTGCACCGGGGACTTTCCATGTGGATCTGTGGGTCAATTATTCTTCACGGCGTCTCCGCGTCTGCGCGGCCATAGCCCATGGACAGATCTGCGATTGCCGTCGCCCCCATGAAACGCTCAACCATCCTTGTTGCCGGGAAAGGCCGCAGAGACGCGTGGGCGCTGAGAAATGCAGTATCGGCCTATGTTTGGGGCGTGCACCGGTGACTTTCCATGTGGATCTGTGGATCAATTGTTCTTCACTGCGTCTCCGCGTCTCCGCGGCCATAGCCCATGGACAGATCTGCGATTGCCGTTGTCCCCATGAACGCTCAAGCATCGTTGTTGCCGGGAAAGGCCGCAGAGATGCGGAGGTGCTGAGAAATGCAGTATCGGCCTATGTTTGGGGCGTGCACCGGTGACTTTCCATGTGGATCTGTGGATCAATTGTTCTTCACTGCGTCTCCGCGTCTCCGCGGCCATAACCCATGGACAGATCTGCGATACTCGTAGCCGGAGGCATCGGCAAACGCATGGCCTCCCCTGTGCCCAAGCAGTTCATGCTGCTCCGGGGCAAGCCCGTCCTCTGCCATGCCATTGAGGCCTTTCATCGCTTCGACCCGGCCATGCAACTGATCGTGGTGCTGCCCCAGGAACAGATCGACATCTGGAAATCGCTTTGCATCGGGAACCACGTTTCGATCGAACATACCGTGGTGGCCGGCGGTACCCAACGCTTCCATTCCGTCCATGAAGGGTTGAAGGAAGTGAAGCACGACGGGCTGGTGGCGGTGCATGATGGCGTGCGGCCCTTGGTGGGCACCGAGCTGATCGCGCGCTGTTTCGCCGCCGCGGAACAACATGGGACCGCGATACCCGTGGTGCCCTCCAGTTCGTCCGTTCGCATGGTGAAGAATGGAACTTCGCACGCAGTGGATCGTTCCGGATTGCGGATCGTGCAAACCCCGCAATGCTTCCGTGTGCCGCTGCTCCGCAAGGCCTTCGAGCTGCCGTACGATCCGGCCTTTACGGATGAAGCCACACTGGTGGAGCGCACGGGCGCTGCGGTGCGTCTGGTGGAAGGGGACGAGTGCAACATCAAAGTGACCACGCCCGGGGACCTGCGGCTGGCCGAGGCCTTGTTCACCGCCTGCCGGAACTGACCCCCAACTTGTTTTCCGCTGGATCCACCCGGGAAACGCGACCTTTGCGCCATGAACGCCAAGCCCATCGATCTCCGTGAACTTAGCAAGGAGGAAGTGACCGCCCTGGTGGCGGAGCTGGGCGAAAAGCCGTACCGCGCCAAGCAAGTGTGGGAATGGCTGTGGAAGACGCATGCGCCGTCCATCGAGGCGATGAGCAACCTCTCCAAGGGGCTGCGTGCGGGCCTTGCTGAACGCGCGGTGTTGCGTCCGTTGACCATGGCGGAACAACAACGCAGCGAGGATGGCACCGTGAAGTGCGCCTTCCGCACGTGGGACGGCCACGTGGTGGAAGGGGTATTGATCCCCACGGAAAAGCGCATCACCGCCTGCGTCAGCTCGCAGATCGGATGCAGCTTGGATTGTGCGTTCTGCGCCACCGGAAGGTTGAAACGCGTGCGCAACCTCAGCGCCGGCGAGATCGTGGACCAGGTGGTCGCCATTGCCAAGCTTTCCGAAACGCTGTACCAGCGCCCCCTCACGAACATCGTGTACATGGGCATGGGCGAGCCGCTTTTGAATTATGCGGCCACCATGCGCAGCACCGAGCGCATCAATGCCGAGGACGGGCTGGGCATGAGCTACCGCCGCATCACCGTGAGCACCGCGGGCATCGCCAAGCAGATCCGCCAGCTTGGCGACGACGGCGCCAAGTTCAACCTCGCGCTTTCGCTGCACGCCGCCACCGATGAAAAGCGCAGCAGCATGATGCCCATCAACGAATCCAACAACCTGGACGAGCTGGTGTCCGCATTGCGCCATTACACGCGCCTTACCCGCAGGGATGTCACCTTCGAGTACATCCTTTTCCGGGATTTCAATGATTCGCCGGAAGATGCACGCAATTTGGTGCGCCTGTGCAGCCAGGTGAACGCCAAGGTGAACCTGATCGAGTACAATGCCACGGATGACGGGCGTTTTCAGCGCACGCCCATGGAGAAGGCACTGCAATTCCAAAATTACCTGGAAGGCAAGGGCGTCACCGCGCGCATACGCAGAAGCCGCGGACGGGACATTGACGCAGCCTGCGGCCAATTGGCCAACAAGAACGAGCCCGCGCTGAAGGAAGGTGAACGCGTGATGAAGCCGGTGCGGTAGGAGCGGCGCGCCCTCGCGGATCAGAATCCGTAACCGATCTTGATCCCCAGGAACAGCGCCGGTACCTGGTCGTGCTTTTCCTCCGTGGTGTAGGTCCACGTGTTGTCCTGGAGGTTCAGGCTTTCATGCACCTTGGTGAGCGACCGGTTCCGGTAACCCAGGCCGCAGTATGCATCGAAGAGCCAATTGCTGGTGCCGGACAGCCGTTGGTAGCCGAGGTAGACGCGCACGTCGTTGAAGATCCGCTCGTCCCGGAGCCGCTGCTCGGTAAAGTGCCCCAGGCTGTCCTTCCTCGTGATGTCCTTGCTGTGGTCCAGGTAGGCGAAGCCGCCTTGCAGATAAACGCCCTGCGGCTCCAAATCATCGGTGAAATAATACCTGAACCCCAATTGGAACGAAGGTTTGGTGATGATGTGCGTGCCGGCACTGAAATCATCGGCCACGTCACCGGTGAGGTCACCGCCGAGGTAGTTCCGGAATGTGACCCCCACCGCCACTTCCGC
>CALMYC010000248.1 GCA_937873385.1 uncultured Flavobacteriales bacterium
TTGAATTTCGGACTTCCGGCCTGGCTGCCGTCGAGGTTGAACACATCACGCCCGAAATAGCCGCTGAGGTAGAAGCGGTCCTTCTCGCTGAGCCGGTAATTCGCCTTGGCGTTGAGGTCGTAGAAATAATAGCCGCTGCCCGCGAATTCGCCGTCGGGGTTCATGAAGGGCTTGGCCAGCACATCGATGTAGGTGCGCCTTCCGCTGACAATGAAGGAGCTCTTGTCCTTCACGACCGGGCCTTCCAGTGTGAGGCGGCTGCTGATGACGCCGATGCCGCCCTGCCCATGGAACTCCTTGTCGTTGCCGTCCTTCATGGTGATGTCCAGCACGCTGCTGGTGCGGCCGCCGTACTGCGCGGGGATGCCGCCCTTGATCAGTTCGATGTTCTTCACCGCGTCGGCATTGAACACGCTGAAGAAGCCGAAGAGGTGGCTGGCGTTGTACACCGTGGCCTCGTCCAGCAGGATCAGGTTCTGGTCCGGCCCGCCACCGCGCACGTAGAAGCCGCTGTTGCCTTCACCGTTGCTCTTCACGCCGGGCAGGTACTGAATGGACTTCAGGATGTCCACCTCGCCCAGCAGGGCCGGAAGCGTTTGCAGTTTGGCGACATCCACGTCCATGCGGCCCATGTCGGTGCTTTCCGTTTGGCTCTTGGCGCGTTCGCCGGTCACCTCCACCGCCTTCATCACCTGCACGGTGGTGATCAGCTTCAGGTTCAGTAGTTCGTCCTTGTTCAGGTTCACTTGCCGGCGCATGTCCGCATAGCCGATGTACCTCACGATGAAGGTGTACGTGCCCTTCTCCAGCGTGACGGAATAAAAGCCGTAGTTGTTGGTGGGCACGCCCTTGCCCAGTTCATCAATGAAGACGCTGGCCCCGATGAGCGCTTCGCCCGTGGCTGAATCGGTGACATAGCCGCTGGCGGTGAAGCGCTGGGCGTGTACTGTGGTACCGAGCACCAACAAGATCGGAACAAGGAAGTTGCGGAATGGCGGGGGCATGGGGACAGGCGTGCAAAACTATCCGCGGGCGTGCCGGAGCCAGGTCCGCTTGTCACCTGCCCATGCCATTCATCCGATGATGCGCTGCATGCGGAACCGGTGGACGGTTGGCGGAAGGTGGCGAAGGGCTTGTTTCATATCGATCATTGCCGTGGGATCACCTGAACGGCCTGGCATGTTCCTTCCAGGCAGGGGCAACCGCAGGGGCTGGGCGTTGTGCCAAGCTGCGTCCATGGAAGGACCGCTTGAAGGGATATACCGCTTTGTGGGTATTGTGGCCTGTGGTCGGCCAACTGAGCTTTGTTCACCTGGACCATGACCCTGCCATGAGAAGTTTTCGCCATCGGCTGTTGGAGTGCATGCTCCTGGTCTCGTTGCTTGCCATGGGGTTGTTGGTTGTTGCATCGGCATCAATTCCTTGGTGAGAAGGGATCCTCCCGGTGTTCTGCTTCACGTGCACAAGGGGTGTTGCCGGCCGCACGGGTTCCGGTCGGTGCAGCCATGCCACGTCACGGCTGAATACCGAAAAGGCAGGCCAAGGGTGATTTGCATTTGTGGGATCAACCTATATTCGCGCCCTCAAATTCGGGGTGTAGCGCAGCCCGGTAGCGCACTTGCATGGGGTGCAAGGGGTCGCTGGTTCGAATCCAGTCACCCCGACTGGTAGCAGCGAGGAGGCCAATTGGCCTCCTCGCTCGTTTGTCCATGATCGACAACGCAGCCCGGTAGCGCATCCCGCCGTGGCGGCGGGAGGGTCGCTGGTTCGAATCCA
>CALMYC010000249.1 GCA_937873385.1 uncultured Flavobacteriales bacterium
TGCAGAGTCCTGTCGAATTGTTCAGCTTGGCATCCAAGTAGAGCTCCCTGTTGCCGGGGTTGTTCAGGGAGGTGATGGAATTGTTCCGGCAACAGAGCGACCAGGAAAACACCCAATCCGTGCCGCCGCAGGAGGCATAGCTGCTGAGGTCGACGACCTTGGTATAGGTGTACTTCTCCACGCCGTACGTGCCTGACGCACTTACGCACCTGTCGGTCTCCGAGGGGCAGATCGGGGTGATGATCTGCACGGTGGGATTGTTGTCAAAGCACAGGTCCATGTTCGCACCGCATGCCACGGACTTCACATTGAACGCCAAGCCGTTGTTGCAATTGGTGGGGGCCGCCACGCCGTTGCAATCGCGATAGAAATTCAGCGTGACCCGGTACCTGTTGTTGCCCAAACAGACATAGGTGAGCTCGCCGCCCATGGCGTGCGTGGCGTAGGCCTCACCTTGCCACACCAGCAGGCATGCCGCGGCGATGGCCAACTTGGTGATCAACGAACGGAGATAGCCTCCGGCTTTCCGATCGTGATGCTTTGCTGTTTCCTGGAAGCGTATCTGTTGGGCCATGTACCGATGGTGTAAAGCGGACCACGGCACCGGTTAAAGCTCAAGTCCACCACCATCCTTGCCGGCCACCGCAATCACGCAATGGTACCGGTGTGCGGTCAGGTCTTTGCCTTCCGAGAATCGCCGGAATCCAAGTCAAACATAGATGGACCCAGGCCAACGCTTTGGCAGCATTCCGGCGCAATTGTCAACATACCCATGTTGGGCCAAACAGAAATTCCTTCCTGTGAAGGCATGGCAGGAATGCGAGGATACCGCAAAAAATGAGCGACGGAAATGGATCACAATCCCGCAAGTACCGCCCCAGGGTCCTTCCCGCCCAGCACCAGCTTCGCGGGGTCTTCCAGCATTTCCTTCACTTTGAAAAGGAAGCTCACGCTTTCCTTGCCGTCGATGATGCGGTGGTCGTAGCTCAGGGCAACGAACATCACCGGACGGATGACCACTTGCCCATTTACCGCCACGGGGCGCTCCACGATGTTGTGCATGCCCAGGATGGCGCTTTGGGGCGGATTGATGATGGGCGTGCTGAGCATGCTGCCGAACACGCCGCCATTGGTGATGGTGAAGGTGCCGCCGCTCATCTCCGCAAGGCTCAACTTGCCGTCGCGCGCCTTCACGGCCAGGTCCTTGATCGCGCTTTCGATCTCGGCCAGGCTCATCTGCTCCGCGTTGCGCACCACCGGCACCATCAAGCCCTTGGGCGAGCTCACGGCAATACCGATGTCAGCATAATCGAAGTTCACGATGTTCTCGCCGTCCAGCTGTGCGTTCACATTGGGGAACAAGCGAAGTGCCTCAGTGACCGCCTTGGTGAAGAAGGACATGAACCCGAGGCCCACGCCGTACTTCTCCTTGAACTTGTCCTTGTATTGGTTGCGAACGGTCATCACCGCGCTCATGTCCACCTCATTGAAGGTGGTGAGCATCGCCGTTTCATTCTTCACGCTCACCAAGCGCTCCCCGACTTTCTTGCGCAGGGTGCTCATTTTGGTGCGCGTGCTGTTGCGGTTGCCACCCCAGCCATTCATCAGCGTCGGCGCAGCAACACCCCCTGCGATGTAGGCCTCCACATCGCTCTTGCTGATGCGGCCGTTGGGACCGGTGCCTTTCACGTTGTCTGCGGCAATGCCCTTTTCGGCCATTACGGCCTTGGCCACGGGCGTGGCGTGGCTGGCGGTTTGCGCATGTTCCTCTTTGGGCCGACCCGCTCCGCCTTCGCCCTGCTTCGGCGCAGGCGCTGGGTCGACGCTACCCTTCGCCTCCTTCACCTCCTTCCCTCCCTTCTCCTCCTTTACCTCCTTCTCATCCTTCTCCGGTTTCACACTGGTATCGATCTTCGCCACCACGTCGCCCACGTTCACTGTTTCATCGGCCTTGGCCAGCAGGCTGATCTTGCCGCCTTCCTCGGCGCTCAATTCCAGTGTTGCCTTGTCGCTGTCGATCTCCGCGATCACCTGGTCCTTCTTCACCACATCGCCGTCCGCCACCAGCCATTGCGCTATGCGTACTTCACTGATGCTTTCGCCGGGGCTGGGTACTTTCACTTCAATGTTCGCCATGATCGCTGACTGGTGGTTCCGTGTTTCTTCCTCAAAACTGACTTCCGGTGCTATTCAATGGTGCAAGACGCCCCCTTCTGCTTGATCTTCCCCCTCCTTCCCTCACGCCCTCACCTTCGCCTTCACCTTCTTGGCATTCCCCGCTGAAGCCCTGTCCGCAAAGGCCTCCTCCAAGATCTTCTTCTGCTGGCTCGCACTGCGCACCCCGCTTCCCGTGGCGGGCGGGCCGCTGGCATGGCGCGCAACCACCTGCAGGTCGCCCAAGGCCGGTGCTCCTTCCACCTTGTGGAGGTGCATGTGCATGAAAGGCCAAGCACCCATGTTCTCCGGCTCCTCTTGTACCCAGCGCACTTGTTCCGCCCTGTTGTAGCGTGCGAAGATGGCCGCCAGTTGCTTCTCCGGCAACGGATACAATTGCTCGGTCCGCACGATGGCCACATCATCCGCACCCAGCTCTTCCTTGCGCTCCAGCAGTTCGTAGTACAATTTGCCTTGGCAGAGGATCAACGTGCCCACCTTGGCCGGATCAGCGGCCGGGTCATCGATCACCATCCGGAAACTCCCCTTGGCCAATTCGTCCAGGGTACTGACGCAACGCGGGTGGCGCAGCAGGCTCTTGGGCGTGAACACCACCAACGGCTTCCTGAACTTGCCGGCCAATTGACGGCGCAACAGGTGGAAGAAGTTGGCCGGCGTGGTGGGGTTGGCCGCGATGATGTTGCGTTCCGCGCATTGTTGCAGGAAGCGCTCCATGCGGGCGCTGCTGTGTTCCGCTCCTTGGCCTTCATACCCGTGCGGCAGCAGCAGTACCAGGCCGTTCATCGCGTTCCACTTTTCCTCGGCGGCCGTGAGGTACTGGTCCACGATGATCTGTGCCCCGTTGAAGAAATCGCCGAATTGCGCTTCCCACAAGGTGAGGCTGGCCGGTGTGGCAAAGCCGTAGCCGTACTCAAAGCCCAGCACGGCGTATTCGTTCAGCGGTGAATTGTAGATCTGCACTTCCGCCTGGCCGTCCTTCAAGTGTTTCAGCGGGATGTATTCCTCCTCGCTGTCCTCCAGTTTGATCACGGCATGGCGGTGGCTGAACGTGCCCCGCTCCACATCCTGGCCGGTGAGGCGCACGGAATGCCCTTCGCTCAAGAGGGTGCCGTAGGCGAGCAGCTCACCCATGGCCCAATCCAGCCGGTTCTCCTCCACCATCTTGGCGCGCTCGTGCAGGATGCGCTCCATCTTGTTGAAGAACTTCATGCCCTGCGGGACCTCAACGAGCTTCGCCGCAACGGACTTCAGCAACATCTTGTCCACTCCGGTTTCCGGTGCGGTCTCCAGTTCCTCAAGCGTGGCCCTTTCATAGCCCTCCCACCGGTCGGCGAGAAAGGATGTGATCACCGCCTTGGGCAGTTCCTTGGATTCGTTCAGCCGGTCCTGGAGCAGCTTGTTGAAGCTTTCCTCCATCTCTTCCGCCAAGCTGGCTTCAATGGCACCGCTGGCCTGCAGCTTCACGCTGTAGATCTCACGCGGGTCCTTGTGCGCGGCGATGGCTTTGTACAGCAACGGTTGCGTGAACTTGGGTTCGTCACCTTCGTTGTGGCCATGCCGCCGGTAGCCCAGCAGGTCGATGAACACATCACTGCCGAAGCGCTGGCGGAAGTCCAGTGCCAATTTCATGACATGGCAGACCGCCTCCGCATCATCGTCGTTCACATGGAAGATGGGGCATTGCGTCACCTTGGCCACGTCCGTGCAATAGGTGCTGCTGCGCCCGTCGATGTAGTTGGTGGTGAAGCCCACCTGGTTGTTCACCACGATGTGCAGTGTGCCCCCCGTGCTGTACGGTTTAAGGCGGGCCATCTGCAGCAGTTCGTACACCACGCCTTGCCCGGCAATGGCTGCATCGCCATGGATGATCACGGGGCACAACTTGGTGGGATCTGAGACATGGTCCTTCTCGATCAACGCACGGGAAAGGCCCTGCATCACGGGGCCCACGCTCTCCAAATGGCTGGGATTGGGGCAAAGGATCAGGTTTACGCCCTTGCCCTTGTTGGAGATCACGCAACTGTTGAAGCCCATGTGGTACTTCACGTCGCCCTCCACATACGCATCCTCGTAGTCCCTTCCTTCGAAGTCGGCGAAAATGGATTCGTAGGTCTTGTTGAATATGTTGGCCAGTACGTTCAGCCTGCCCCGGTGCGCCATGCCGATCACCACGTCGTGGATGCCGTGTGCATCAGCCCCGTGCTCGATCACCGTGTCCAGCGCGGGGATCAGGGTTTCGCCACCCTCCAGGCTGAAGCGCTTCTGACCGATGAACTTCTTGCCGAGGAACCGCTCGAAAACCACGGCTTGGCCCAGTTTCCGCAGGATCTCCTTCTTCTCCTCCAGGTCAAAGGCCGGGGTGTTCCGGTCCTTCTCCATGCGCTCCTGCAGCCACTGCACGCGCTCCACATCGCGGATGAACCGGTGTTCCACGCCGATACTGCGGCAGTAGGTGCCCTTTAAGTGCTCCGTGATCTGCGCCAATGTGGCCTTCCCGATGCCCAACTCGCGCCCCGCCTCGAATTCCGTTTGCAGGTCTTCATCCGCCAGGCCGAAGTTGGCCAGGGCCAAGGTGGGCAAGTAGGTGCGGCGGTCGCGTACGGGGTTGGTGCGCGTGAACAGGTGGCCGCGCTCGCGGTAGGCGTTGATCAACGAGATGACCTTGAACTCCTTGGCCACTTGTTCGTTGGCCGGACCTTTGTCACCTGCACCCGTTGCTTGCCCGGGCAGTTCCGGATAACGTGTCCGAGCCAGTTCGAATCCCTCGAAAAAACGCACCCAATCCGCGGAAACCGATGCCGGGTCCGTACGGTACTGTTGGTACATGCCGTCCAGCGCGGCTGGATCCATGTTGCCGAGAAATGTGTTCTTGTCCATGGCCGGGGTTGAAAACCGGGCCGCAAAGGTAGCCACGGTTTGGCGCATTGGTACGGGGAAAAAGGGCGCGGCGTTGCCCTTCCACAGGCTATCCCAGGCCCGCGAACCGCATGCGGCTCAACACCTTCTGGAGGCAACGCAAAATAATGGCACCGGCCAAGCCATGCAGTCCACCGGAAGCCATGGCGGCGCGCAATTGGGGTTCCGTGAGGTCCACGCGGTTCACCACCCGTCCTAAGGCCTGCGCCCCCTCCCGCTCGCGGGCTTCCAAGATCGCCTCCACTTGGGCACGCAGTTCCTCGAATGCCCCGTCGCCGACCGCGGGCTGTTGAATTGCTTCCACCCCCAGGTCCTTGCGCAATTGGTCCACCGTGCCCATCAGCACCACGGCCTCATCCAGCCGCTTGCGCAATCCTTCGCCTTCCGGCCCGGTTCTTGACAACGCTTCGTCCATTGTCGTGCAATGCCGCCAAAGATGGGAAAGGCATGGCCTTATTTTCGCCGTTCCAAAATCAAAGTCGGCCCGCCGACGCCAACGATCACCATGCGCCAAACGCTCCTTCTTCCTTCGCTCTTCCTCTCCCTCGCCCTCTGCGCCCAGTACGGCACCTTCGATAAAAAGGCCGTGGCCGCCGCCAAGGGTTCCACCACCGTGGTGCTGCAGGATGCCGGAGGCTCGCCCTACAACACGGAACTGATGAACGCGGTGAAGGCCAACTGGAAATTCACCGCCGGCACGGACTTCGGCACCATCACCGACCTGGCCTCCGCGCCCGTGGACCCCGCGAAGACCTACTTGATGAAAGTGCGCAAGACCGACGCGGAAAAGCACGATGCCACGTTCCTGGTGCTTGCCCAGGGCTGGAAGATGAAAAAGGGCGAGACTTTGAAGGTGGAGAACAACGCCGTGGTGAACCTGCCACCGGAGCAGGAACTCGCATCCATCATGATCGACGCGAAACTGCTGGACAACGGCGGTGCAGCCATGCTGAACGTGTACGTGAAGAATTTGCAGGACTACCTGAAGCAGGTGGAGACCGGGAAGATCACCGACAAGGCCACGGCCGACCGGCTTTACGCCAGCCGCAACCGCTTGGTGAAGGAACAGGAACTGTGGGTGGCCAAGGAGCAGTTGGACAAGAGCCTGCCGGACCTGGCCGCGATCCAAGAAACCTACAAACAGCCGGTGAAGCTGATGGATTATCCCCAATTGATGGCCGCGGCAGCGAAAGGCCAACCCGGCGTTTGCCTGGCCGATGTGGTGATCACCGGCGACTACAAGAACAAGTGGTGCTTCCGGCGCGTGTTCAATGCCAGCACCGGCGAGCTGATGTACCTCCGCGATGAGGCAGCGCTCTTCGACAAGAAGATGGGCTTCATCAAGGAGGACTTCCGGATCTTGGAACAGTCGCGGTAGTTGCCGGTTGCCAACTGCCCTTGTCGGTCACAACCTGAATGGCGTTGGCCGGTTTTCGAGTTGGATCCGACTTGATGTTCTCTTCTTGTGCTTTGCTTACCGTGATCCCCGACTCGCGGGAGCTTCCTCCGCTGACGAGTTCACCGCTGGATGGAGGATGGATGCATGGAGCAAGGCACAAGCGGAGGACGCTTCCGCCAGTGAAGCGGGGCATGGGCCGGAGTTGGTGGAGTTGGTTCAATGACTCCTTCGCATCAGCAAGCCGGCCAATTCCCGAAGGGGGGCTTTTCGT
>CALMYC010000250.1 GCA_937873385.1 uncultured Flavobacteriales bacterium
AAGTTGCTGAAGGAACCGCTGTACCAGCCGGGCTGATAACCGGGATCCACCAACGCCTTGCCCACCATGTCCTGAAAACGCCCTCCCCAGATCTTTTCCACTTTGAAGGCGATGGCATAGGGCAGGAACTTCTCGAAGACCTCGGGCGTGAGCGCGGGCGGATTGAAGTGCTGCAGCTGCTTCTCTTCCGCCGCGCCGAGGTACATCTTGAAGCCGAGCAGTTTCGCCCGCAGCGCCTGCTTCTGTTCGCTGGGCCGCTTGATCAAGTATTGGTACAGCAGGAAGAGGATCACGTTGGCCACCAGGAAGCCGATGGCGTACACGGCGTCGTTGTCCCCCCAATACGAATAATGCAGCACGATGATGGCGATGGAGCACACGAGCACCGTGAGGATGGGGATCCACCAGAACCGTTTGTTGTTGCCTTTGTTGAGGAAGCCGCCCCACTGGCCGCGCATCGTGAGGCGGAACGCGGTGGCCATGCTTTGCACGCCCGGTGAGTAGGTTCCGTCGATCACATAGTGTTTCTGGCCGGTGCCGAACATGCGGTCCAGCAGTTCTTGTTCCTCCTGCGGCAAACCGGAACCTCCCTTCAACTGTACGATGGTGTACGTTTCCTTTTTGATCAGGCCCAACAGCACGTTCTCCTTGTGTTCCTCGATCCGGATATGGCCCTTGACGGCCAAACTGATCATCGCCGGGGTGATCTGGTCGTTGTCGTAGCCGCCTTTCATCACCATGGCCACGGATGCCGGTGAAAGACCGCCAGGAGCCTCGAAGAGCGGGATCACGGTGGGCATGTCCGGGTCACGGCCGAAGCGGAACCAGGTGATGAAGTAGTACAGCAGGAGCAGCGCCGTGATCAGCCCGCCGAACAGGGGCACCGCGTTCTTCTCGAAAAAAGTGGGCGGGGGCGGCTCGGCCACCACGCCTTTCCGGAATCCGACGGCCACGGTAAGGCCTTCGTACGATCCCATGGCGCGCCCTTTGAACTGCACGGTGTGCGCGTCGATGACGGAATCCGAACAGGCGTTCTCGGTGCTGCCCGCCACCCCGGTATAGCAGGCGGTCTGCTTCACATGCGCATCGGCCGGCAGGTGGATCCATGCCGCGATGCTGTCGATGGCGAAGTCCCAGCCGTTGCCGTTCACGTTCCAGTAGATCTCGTCGTAGTCCGGGAAGAAGCCCACCTGGCCCTTGGTGGTGTAGGTGATGCGGTAGGCATGGTCGCCCGGCTCCAAGTAGCTGTCCTTCTCCCCTACATACAGTACGAAGTCGCCGTTCTCCGTTTCGGTGTGGTAGGGCGAGGAAGTGCCGCCCACCTCCACCTTGCCCAACTGGTACTTCACCCGGTGGCTCCTGCCTTTGTGGTCGGTGAAGTGCATCGGAAGGCGGCGCACGATGCCGTGCTTGAACTCCACGCCTTCCGCGTGGATGTTGATCTCCTCGGTCACCGTGAGCTGGCCGTCGGTCGCCACGGTGAGGTCCGTCCGGAAGGAGTTGATCTTCTCGACCTGCGCGTGGGCGCTGAGCACGCACACAAGCGCCGCCAGCAGCAATGCGCGCCGCATCACGCAAACATCACTTGGGGTGCCTGTTTCTCCGCGGGGCTTTCCAGCTCGAACATCACGGATTTCACGAAGCCGAACAGGTTGGCGATGATGTTGCTGGGGAAGCTCTCAATGAGCGTGTTCTGTTCGCGCACGTTGCCGTTGTAGTAGCGCCGCGCCTTTTCGATGTCGCCTTCCACATCGCGCAATGTGCCCTGCAGCTCCAGGAAATTCGTGTTCGCCTTCAGGTCCGGATAACGCTCCGCCACGGCGATCAGGTTCATCAGCGCGCCGCTCAGGTTCTTCTCGGCCGCCTGCTGGCCTTCCACCGAGGTGGCCTGCTGCGCAGCGGCGCGGGCGCGGGTCACATTCTCAAAGGTCTCCTTCTCATGGGCGGCATAGCCCTTCACGGTCTCCACCAGGTTGGGGATCAGGTCGTAGCGCTTCTTCAATTGCACGTCGATGCCGCTCCAGGCCTCGGCCACGAGGTTCTTCAGCTTGATCAGCTTGTTGTAGATCGCGATGGCGTAGAACGCCGTGATCAGGATCAAGGCGAGGATGATGGCGATGAGGACCATGTGGTGGGGTTTTGGTGGAACGGAGGTCGAATGTAGCCGTGATCCGCGGCATTGGTTCCCAGTGGGCCTGCAAACGGCCCGAACCCTGCCGCCGATGGCGATGCGGGCTTCGTGCCATCCACGCACCAGGATGCGCAACAACTCGGGCGGAGGTACGCACGGGCGGGGCCTGTGCAATTGAAGCGCCCTATGCGCCTAACCGTTCCGCCAGCGCATCCATGCTGTCGCACCAGCCGCCGATATGGCTGTCTCGCGAAGCTTCCGTGGCCAGGCCTGTCTGGCGGAATTCCATGCGCGTGCGCTCCCTTTCGTCGTGCAGGTCCACGGTGACCAACGTGCGGTGGTGCGCGGGGTTCACGCTGGCCACTTCCTTTTCCCATTGGTGGGGGAAGGCCAGATGATCGATCGGGCGCACGGCGGTGTAGGTGCCGAATGCCGGAAAGTCCGTGCCGTCAGGGGCGCGCAGCACCACGCGCCAATGGCCGCCTTCACGCAGATCGCATTCCGCATTGATGGTGCTGAAGGCCGCGCAACCGAACCAATGCACCAGCATGGCGGGCGTGGTCCAGGCCCGCCACACCAGTTTGCAGGGCGCGTTGAAGATGCGGGAAATGCGGATCTCGTCGGCAGCCCGTGTGCTGACGTTGTTGCGGGTGCGTTGGGCGGTCCGATCATCCATGGTTCAACGAAAATAAGGGGACTACCTTCACGCATTCATCCTGAGGCGACCAAGACGCGATCCAATGGACGACCTGAACATCCCTTCCGGCCACCACCGCATGACCCCGTATTTCCTGGTGAACGATGCCGATGCGTTCATCACCTTCCTCAAGGATGTGTTCGGTGCGCAGGACCGCGAGATGCACCGCGACGAAGCGGGCCATGTGCGCCATGCGGAGCTGGCCATTGGCGATGCGGTGCTGATGCTGGGGCAAAGCAGCGAGCAGTGGAAGGCGCAAGGCTCGATGAACTACCTGTACGTGGCCGATACCGACGCCACGCACCGCGCATGCCTCGCCGCAGGTTGCACCGAACTCTACCCGCCCAGCGACCATGTCTACGGTGTGCGCGGATCGGGGATCACGGATCCGTGGGGCAACATGTGGTGGCTGGCGCAGCGCTCCGTTCAGTGAAGCTGTGGTGAAAGCGACCGAAGCGGTGCGCATCGATCGTTGGGCACCTCTCCCCTCTCAGCCCTTTTCCACCTCCGCCTTCAGCGCCGCCAAACCCTTCTCGAAGTCCTTGCCGATGAGCTTGTCCATGTTCATGAACAGGCCGAAAACCTTGCCCATGAAGGTATTGGGGCCGTCCATCGACCAACGCACCCGGGTTCCGTCGGGCTGCGATGCAAGCTGAAACCCAGCCAGGCAATCCGACTTCCATGGCTTGATGAAACGCAGGTCCACCTTCACGCCACTGCCATCCACCTCCGTGACCTCCATGCTGCCCGCGCCGGCCTTCTTCCGGCCCACCCACGCATACTTGGCCCCAACGCCGCTGGATGCACCCGCGTAGCTCCGCTGCATGTCCGGTTCCAGCTTGTCCCAAGGGCTCCAGGCCGCCCACTTGCGGAAGTCGATGAGGTGCGGAAGGATCTGTTCCGGTGACGCGTTGATCACCGTGCTGCGCTCGTAGTGGACCGTGTTGGGCCTGGTGCTGGCGATGATCAGGACCAACGCGATGATGGCGACGATCGCGAAGAGGATGTAGAGCATGGGGTCGGTTGTTTCAGTGGTTGATCGCGGTGCGAAATGAAAGCCGATTGCGGTGGAGCCAGTACGCCCAGACCAGCACACCGATGAACAGGAACATCGGTGCCCAGCCTGAGACGGGATCGCCAACAGCGATGAAGGAGAGCACTGCCGTGCAGAGGTCGATGAAGAAGCCGAAATAGGCCCAGTCCTTCACGCGGGCCGGCACGAACGGCAGCAGGATGGCGATGGCCCCGAGGATCTTCATCACCGAGATCCATTGGATGAAGTAGTTCGGATAGCCCAGGTGGTCATGCATCAGGGCCACGGCCTTGGCTTCCAGCAACAGCCCACCGGAGCTGGAGAAGAGCATGAAGGCGCTAAAGAGCGCAGTGACGACCCAGTAGGTGATGTTGGTGCGTTTCATGGCCGGCGCGGGAAATTTCCCGCCCGTACGGGATTTTCGCCGATGTGCGGAATTCCGCTCCCGTTCAATTCCTTTTCCAGCTTGTCCATGTTCTCCGCGTTCGCCTTGGCGATGAATGCGCGGACCGGTGCCAGTTCCTCCGGCGTGTTGAAGCGCATGGTCCAATCGATGCGCGTGGAGCCTTCCACTTCGGTGAATGTCACCATCGCCTTGTAGAAGTGCATCTCCTTCAGGTGGTCGAATTCCAGGTAGCCCGGCGGCTCGATGCGCCGGAAGAGGCAGGTGTTGTGGAAGTCATGGCCGTCCGGCCCGTGCATGGTGAATTCCCAGATGCCGTCGGGTTTCAGTTCGAAACGGTGGAAGGTGTTGGTGAAGCCGTTCGGCCCCCACCAGCGTGCAAGCTGCTCCGGCTCAGTCCATGCGGCGAAGACGCGCTCGCGCGGGGCGGCGATGGTACTCGAGGTGCGCACTTCGCGGCCATCGTTTTTCAAGGTATCCATCATTTGTGTGTTGTCAATGCTGCGCTTCAGCGCCATGCCGTATCGCGGTTTCGAGCGTCTCCTCGTGGATGTCCTTCAACGCCTTGAACTTGATGCAATAGCCGGTGATGCTGGCCTTGCCGAGCTTATCGCCGTATGTCTTGGCCAGGTAGGTCTTGTCTTCGAGGCCCATGATGTACACGGAGATCCCGCCCGTGTTCGCGCTAAGGCCGATGCGGTAGAACTCCTTGGTCGTTCCGCCGGCGTACTTCAATTGCCGGGTGCCATATCCAATGTTCGGATTCGAGACCACCTTGCCTTCGGGGTTTTTCCCGTCCAGGAACCACAGTTTGCAGTTGGGCATGGTCCGCAGGATGGTGCGATGCAATGCGTGCAGGTCGCTGCGCTTGGGTTCCGGCTGGCTGTTGATGTAGGCTTCGGCCTGTTGCTGCACGTTTATTGGCAGTTTGGAATTTGGGGTTTGTGCGGCACCCTTCGGGGTCGGACTTCGCTTGACGTTGGAAGTGCAACGTTGTGTGAACCCGTTGGGGTCGATCATTGGAACGTTTGAGGTGACCCCGAAGGGCGTCACACAGCGTAGCATAAATTTCCCGTAGTAACCGACCCCGAAAGGTGTCGCACAGCAGATGGCCTTCAGCATTGGGGATATGATGCATTTGCCTGGTGCGGTGATGGTTCAATGGAACGTTTCACCGCGCTCCATCATGCCGACAAAGAGCGCAAGGCGTTTGGCGCGCGTTTCCTCTTTCTTGGCCGTGTGCAGCCGGTGCAGGAACGCATAGCGATTGCTGCCCTTGAGCGTGGCGAAGAATTCGCGGGCCTTTTTGTTCTTCTTCAGTGCGGCCTCCAGATCGGGAGGCACGGTGATGGTGCTGGCCGGTGCGTAGGCCTTGTCCCATTGGCCGTTGGCCTTGGCGCGTTCCACGGCGGCGATGCCTTCGGGCCGCATCAGCTTGGCCTTCATCAACGCTTGCACGGACTTCCTGTTGATCTCGCTCCAGATGCTGCGCGGGCCGCGCGGGCAATAGCGCTGCAGGAAGGTCTTGTCGTCGTTCCCTTTGCGGATGGCATCGATCCAGCCGTGGCACAGGGCCACTTCCAGCGCTTCGGGGCAGGTGATGGACCGGATGCCGCTGCCCTTCTTGCCCACGCGGATGTACACGCCCTTGGAGGTTGCGTGGTGCTTGGTGAGCCAGGCATCCCATTGCTGGGCGGTCTCAAAGGTGATGATGGGCTGGTCGTCGGTGGCGTTGGTGCTCATTGCTCTTCAGGTTGCGCACAAGGTCGCGGATTCTGATTCACCAGAGCGGCACAGAGGACACAGGGGAATATCCTCAAATCCACAGTCGCGTCCATGCGGGAATTGCCATTTCGGTGGGTTCTCCGTGGCCTCTGTGCCGCTGCGGTGGTGTATTCCTCATTTCCGCAGGATCTTCTCCATTGCCCTTCCCTTGGCCAGTTCATCCACCAGCTTGTCCATGCGGCGGATGTCCTGCATCAGCGGATCGCCGATCGCCTCGATCCGCACCCCGCAGATCAACCCCGTGACCTGGGCGGCGTTCGGGTGCATGCTCGGGGCTTCGGCGAAGAAGGTCTTCAGGTCGCTGTTTGCCTGGATGTGCTTTTGCAACCCTTGCGCGTCGTATCCAGTGAGCCAGCAGAGCACCTCATCCAGTTCGGCCTTGGTGCGGCCTTTCTTCTCCGCCTTCTGCACGTACAGCGGGTAGATGGAAGCGAACGTGTAGGCGAATACGCGGGCATTTCCCTTCGGATCCATGGGTCAACTTTTTGTGGGGCGATCCTTCACGGGTTTGTGTGTTGTGTTCTTCACGCGCTTCACCGGCCACCGCACCTCGATCTCCGCTCGCTTCGCCTGCACGATATCCTTTACAAGCGCCGCAGGCAACGGCTTCCCAGGCGTGAATTGGATGGTGCCCTTGCTGACGGTGAAGTCCTTCAACCTCTCCTTGAAGCCCGCCGGCACCGCGCCGTACAGCGCGCAATGGTTCTTCGCCGCGCCCATGTATACCAGCGGATGGCCGTTGTACTTGAAGGCGGGCAGGCCATAGCCGAAGTGCTCCTGACAACCGGGCACCGCCGCGATGATCTGCTTGCGGAGGGTCTGCAGGGCTTTGCGCTGGTCGGCTGACAAAGCCGCCAGGTAGTCGCCCGTTGTGGTCGGTTTTTGGGGGAGGTCGCGCATGGTGTGGGCTATGGCTTGTTCGCTTTTTCCAATAGGGACGCTGCTCCTGCCGTCAACGTGGTCATTTGCCGGATCGCGATCGCGTTGAGCTTGGTCAATCGTTCCCCTTGCGCGAGCCCCATGTGGATGAACTCCGCGTTCATGCTTTCCAGGTTCGCCAGCACGAGCAACTGCTCAATGGAGGCGTGGTCGCGCACGTTCCCATCCAATTTCGGGTTGGCCGCCCGCCATTGCCGGGCCGAAATGCCGAACATGGCCACATTCAATACATCCGCTTCGTTGGCGTAGGTGATCGCGGCCTGCGCAGCGGTGATCTCCGGCGGCACCAAGTGTTCCTTGATCGCGTCAGTGTGGATGCGGTAGTTGATCTTGGAAAGCGTCCGGTTCAGGTTCCAAGCCAAGGACGATCGCCGGCCTTCATCATCCTTGAGGCGTTGGAACTCCTTTATCAGGTACAACTTGAACTCGACCGAAACCCAGGCAGCGAATTCGAATGCGATGTCCTTATGTGCAAATGTCCCGCCATAGCGGCCAGCGGAGGATCGGAGGCCGATGGCCCCGGTCGGCTCTATCCATTTCTTGGCGGTCAACACAAAACTGTTCAGCCCGGCTTGTTTTCTAATCCCGTCGAATTCGACGGGATTAAAAGCCGGGTTGTTCAATCGCTCCCACACACCAAGAAACTCGATCGTATTTCGGTTTCTCAGCCAGTTCTTCACTACATCGTCCGGGTGGTCGGCGTTCTTGAATCGTGCGATATCCGTCAGACTGATGAAATCCTGGCCAGCATCAGGACGAACGCTGATGATGGCGCCTTGTACATTGATCGTTGCTTGTTTCATGGCGTTGCCGGTAATTCCGTCACCGGTCCAAGGACAAGATAGGACCGGCGTTCATCCCTGCAAAGCAGTTGGATCGAAGTGGAACAATCCCGGAATGGCCCCATCCAGTTCGCTGGGTCCGTGGCAGAACAGGAAGCCGTGGACCTTTGCGTTCATGTAGACCAAATTTCGGGGGGGCATGTACTTGGTCGCTTTGGCAGGGGCTGTGTACTCGTTGTGATCGCTGCAAGACCGGTCTGGATGGTTCAGCCCTTGAACGCCTTCTCCAGATCCGCGATCACCAGCTTCTTCATGCCCATCAGCGTCACCATCATGCGGTCATAGCCTTTGGGATCCTGCATCATGTCCGTGAGGTTGGCCGGGATCACTTGCCAGCTTAGCCCGTACTTGTCCTTCAGCCAGCCGCAGACCTGCGCTTCCGGCGGGCCGCCTTCGCCCAGCTTGTTCCAATAGTGGTCGATCTCCTGCTGGTCCTTGCAGCGGACCATCATCGAGACGGCCTCGGTGAAGTTGAACTGCGGGCCGCCGTTGAGTGCCAGGTAGGGTTGGCCGTCCAGCTCGAACTCGATGCAGAGCACTGCGCCTTCAGGGTTCCCGCTCTGTGCAGCCACTTCCTTCGAGACCCTCGGCTTGCTGATGACCTTGGAATTGGGGAAGATGCCGGTGTAGAAATCCACGGCCTCCTCGGCGTGGCCGTCAAACCAAAGGCAGGGTTGGATGCGATGGGTCGTTTTCATGATCGCGGGTTTTGGGTCTGGTTCATTGCCATTGAAGTCGCGTACACCACCATGCGGTCCAGGCATTCGCCCCAGCCAATGGCGTGTTCCTCGCAATGGGCCACCGTGGCGAAGGTGGTCTGTTCCAAAGTGAGCAGTGTAATGGCGCCGCGTTGTTCCAGGGTGATCGCCACCACGGTATCGCACCAGATGTCGCCAGCGCCGTCCTCGCGCAGCCAGGTGAAGACAAGTCGTGTCGGGTGCTTGATATGCGTGTACGCTCCCCGCACCCAATGATCGCTGCCGTCCGGTGCGCGCATGCAGAAGCGGTATGCGCCGCCCACGCGGAAATCCTGCTCACAATGCGGCAAAGTGAAATCCTTGGGCCCCCACCAGCGCACCAGGTGCTTGGGATCGCTCCAGGCCTCGAAGACAAGCTCGATGGGCGCGTTGAGCGTGCGCGTGAGGACGAGCGTGCGGGCATCGGTGGCGGTGATCGAGTCCATGGGGTGTGGGAGTGGTCGACCCAATGGGTCGACGGTACATGGGGTTAGGCCTCTTCGATGATCCAATTGAGTTCCGTGCGGTAATCCCTCGCGTCCTTCACCTCATCCGGGTTGTTCAGGTAGCTCTCCCAGAAGCGGCCCGTTTCGCCATGGCCGTTCTCGCGCACCCATTGCTGCACCGCGCCCCACGCCGTTCCCAGTCCATCATACGGCCCTTGGTACACGCTGCGCACCACCTTCACCGCGGGCAGCTTGCTGTTGATCACACGTCCTTCCTCGGTGATCGCTTTCGCCACCGGAAAGCCGATCTCGAAGTCGAAGCTATCGCTGGGGCGGCGGTGATGATAGGAGAACATCGGCCCGGCGATCTTGATGCCTTGCCCGGTGATGGCCTTGATGATCTCCTGAATTGCGGGATCCATGTACGTGCCCATGTCCTGGCAGGGGATCACGAGCGGGATGGTCGCCGTGATGATCTCCTTGGTGGTGATCACCTCGGGCAGGGTGATGATCGGGTTCGTTCCCTGTTGAACGCGCTCCAGATACTTTTCCAATCCGGCATAGCCCGTGCCCATGCCGCTCATCACCGGTGAAGCCAACACTTTGTCGCGCACTTCTTGCGATTCGTACGCGATGACCAAGGTCATGAGCGTTGCCTTTCCGACCGTCGTAAGCTCAAACGTCCCCACTGCTACCCCGGGATACCAAGGTTGGTCATACAGTTCGGTGCGCACCACGCGCGCAGGCCGTTCCACCTCTTGGAACACGCCGCCCATGCCCATGGATTCACCGGCATCATTGGTCCATTCCCGGCGGTAGGTGCCGCCCACGCGCAGGTCCACCTCGCAAGTGGTCAGCTTCCAGCCGGGCGGGCCGTGGAACCATTCCTTCAGCATTTCCGGCTTGTTGAAGGCATCGAAGACCAGTTCCCGAGGTGCGTTGAATTGCCGGGTGATCACCATGGCGCGGTCGCCGTGTGCGGCCACCTGCAATGTCGATCCCGTCCGGGTGGTGGTTGTGTTGCTCATTGTTGTTGGGTACTGAGGTTGCCCGATGTGATCAATCTTGTTGCTCCGCGTGTTTCTTGAACCGGTCCAGTATCGCCTGCCAGCCGCCGCGTTGCATCTCCACGGGATTCTGCGACTCCGCATCGAAGGACTCCACCACCCTGGTTCCGCCGTGCTCCTCCGCGAAGAGGATCTCGCAGGTGCGGCCATCGCCCAGGGTGTAGGCAATGCGCTTGTGGAGTTGCACATCATCATATACGCCGCCGAAGTCGAAGCTGGAGCTGCCATCGCGCGCGGCCATGGTGCTGCTGAAGAAGCCGCCTGCCCGCAGGTCATTGGTCGACGCAGGACAATGCCAATCGGCGCTGGCGGCATTCCATAGCATGATGTGCGCGGGCTCGGTCCAGATCTTCCAGACGTGAGCCACTGGCTTGTTGACCAGCGCGGAGACGGTGATGCGGGTTGCGGTGCTCATGGGTTTGGTAGTTGGTCGGGGCCCGAAATTTCGCGCCCTTACTGCGTTCGTTGTCAGTGCTTGAGCGCAGCGAGCAGTTCGTCGAGTTGCCTGAAGTCCTGCTGCATGCCTTCCTTGAAGCCCATCTTCAGGATCTGCTCCACCTCTTCGGCTGTGCTGAACGATATCGTGATATGCACGATGGTCTTCCCGGCGCCTTCGCTGAAGCGGTTCTCCCACTTCGCGCTGGGCCTCCCTTCATTGGGCACACCCTTTTCATCGCAGAACCCGTCCCGGCCAGCATAGAACGTCTTCGGCCGGATGGTCTCGTAATGAAAGTAGGACCAATGCCGTTCGCCTTCGGGGCTTTGCATGGCGTAATGCCAGCGGCCGCCTTCGCGGAAATCGAGTGACTTGATCACGCAGGTCCACGGTGCCGGCGCCCACCACTTACAGAGGATGTCCGCCTCGGTCCATGCGGCCCATACGGGATCCAGCGGTGCGCTGAAGGAGCGTTCCATCGTGATGCTCTTCTCCTCCTTCTTCACGATGAAGGTGTTGATCTGCTGCGTGTTCATTGTTCCAGGCTTTTGGTCGGGCGGGTGCTTCGGCTTCGCTCAGTATCCCGCCCTTACCGTGTTTCGATGTATTCGGCCAGTCTCGCCAATGTCTGCTTGCCGCCTTCGATGGCATGCGCCCGCTCCACGGTCTCGTCCCGCGCTTCCTTGGTGGCGAACAGCAGGCGGATGGTGACCACGGTGCCTTCCTCGGAATCAGTGAAGGTCAGGGAACCCTGGAACATCTTGGGGTTCTCCCAATCGCCATGGTCGTACACGAGGCGATCGATCGGCGAGATCTCCGTATAGGTCACCAGGTTCGGGTATACCGTGCCGTCGACGTAGGTCATGGTGTACTTCCACTGGCCGCCCACGCGCAGTTCGTGCGCGATGGTCTTGTTGGAGAAGCCGTTCGGCCCCCACCATTGGTCGATGTGCTTTGGATCGGTGCAGACCTTCCACACCAACGCGCGGGGTGCTTTCACCGTGCGGCTCAGCACCACTTCCCGGTCCGCGTTGCTTTTACTTGCTGCTTCCATTTCTCCTGCGTTTGGGCGCCGACTTCTCCGGCGCGGGTTTCCCTTGAGCCTGCAGTTCTTTCAAGTACTCATCCAGCCGGTCGAAGCGCGCTTCCCAGAACTGGCGGTACTGTTCCATCCAATCGGTGGCCTCTTTCAGTGGCGCGGCCTTGATCTCACACGGGCGCCACTGGGCCTCCTTCCCCCGGGCGATCAACTGTGCGCGCTCCAGCACTTTCAGGTGCTTGCTCACCGCGGGCAGGCTCATGCTGAAGGGAGCGGCCAGGTCGTTCACACTGGCAGGGCCGCTGGAAAGCTGTGCCAGTATTGCCCGCCGGGTGGGATCGGCGAGGGCGGAAAAGGTGAGCGAGAGGCGGTCCATGGGTGCGATGACGGCACAAATGTAATTAACCATTTAGTTAAATACAAATGCCCCTGCGTTTTCCATGCTGGCGGAAATTGTCCTCCTTTGCGCGATGCACGCGCCGAACGAGATCAGAAACCGGAAGCCTGCCTATCCCATCGGCGCTCCACTTTCCGGCCTGCTGCGCTCCATCGACCGCGCGCAGCAGCTACCGGTGGCCTACCACGACCTGCTCCGGCATGAGGGCCTGCTGGCCCAGCGGGACGCGCAAGGCCGCGAGACGCTTTGGACCACGGTGATGCTGCTGCCCGCCGAACTGGAGGACATGCACGAGCGCCTGGTCCACCTGTACCAGATGATCGTGGCCGACGGGCGGATGGTGGACCACCTGCGGGTGGCGAGCATTGATTTCTGCGCCTATGGCAACAGCCAGCCGTTCCGCATCAAGATCCTCAACCAGATCAACGACAACCACGACTACTACTACATCAAGAAGGCGGACGCCAGCCGCGTGTACGGCCTGGAGCTGGAGCACATGCTCAGCCCGAACCGCATCAATTACCTGGTGGACGGTGATACGTTGGTGGAGGAGCACATCATCGGGGTGCCGGGGGACGATTTCATCCGGAACCCGGAACACTACGGGGGCAACCTCAATCCCGTCCGCCTGAGCAAGGAATTCGTGAAGTTCAACGAGCGCTGCTTCGCCCGGCTGCTGGGCGACATGCGCGCCTACAACTTCGTGGTGGACGTGATCCAGGACTTTGACCAGGTGCAGTACCGCCTGCGCAGCATCGACTTCGACCAGCAGTGCCACGAAGGCCGCCACCGCATTTACCTGCCGCAGTTCTACAAGGAGAACTTGCCCTTTGTGCAATTCGCCCGTCGGCACATCGACGGCGAAAGTGCCATCCAGTACAGCAACGAGGAGCTGGCCCTGCTGCGCAAGCGCTACCGCCTGTCCCAAGCCCGTTTGGAGGAGTTGCTTGCCGTGATGGCCAAGGACAAGATCAGCACGCAGGCCCACGTGCACCAGTTGGCCGCCGAGCTCGCGGCCATGCATGGCGTGCCTGCATTGGCAGCTTGCCGGAGCATGGGCGGATTGCTGGGGAAGCACCTGAAACTGCGCCTGGGGCTGGAGTAATTGCGCCCGTCCGCGATCTTCCTTCGCCCGTTCGTCCGCATCTTTGCGGCACCTGTGCCAAGGCACGTCCACGGGCATGAGCGACATCATCAAACTTCTCCCGGACCATGTGGCCAACCAGATCGCTGCGGGCGAAGTGGTGCAGCGCCCGGCCAGCGTGGTGAAGGAACTGCTGGAGAACAGCGTGGACGCCGGGGCCGGGCAGATCATCGTGCTGCTGAAGGATGCTGGCCGCACCTTGATCCAGGTGACCGACGACGGGCAGGGCATGAGCCCGACCGATGCGCGGTCCTGCTTTGAGCGCCATGCCACCAGCAAGATCCGGCTTGCGGACGACCTGCAGCACATCCGCACCAAGGGCTTTCGCGGCGAAGCGCTGGCCAGCATCGCGGCCATCGCGCAGGTGGAACTGAAAACACGGCAGGCCGGTGATGAGCTTGGCACACGTGTGCTGATCGAGGGCAGCCGCGTGCAGGCACAGGAAGCATTGGCCTGTCCGGTGGGCACCAGCCTGTTGGTCCGCAGCCTGTTCTACAATGTGCCCGCACGGCGGCAATTCCTGAAGAGCGACCCGGTGGAGCTGAAGCACGTGATCGAGGAATTCCAACGCGTGGCCCTCGCACATCCGGCCATCCGTTTCCGCCTGTTGCACAACGACCAGGAAGTGTTCCACCTGGAATCGGGCAATGAGCGGCAGCGCATTGTGCACCTCTTCGGACGCAAATACGATGAGCGGCTGGTGCCGGTGGAGGAATCCACGGAATTCCTGCACGTGGAAGGCTTCATCACCAAGCCCGAATTCGCCAAGCGCAGCCGGGGCGAGCAGTACTTCTTCGTGAACCGCCGCTTCATCCGCAGCCCCTACTTGGAGCATGCGGTGCGCCGGGCCTACGAGGAGTTGATCCAGCGCGACAACTACCCCGGCTGGTTCCTATTCCTGGAGCTGGACCCGGCGTGGATCGACATCAACATCCACCCCACCAAAACGGAGATCAAGTTCCGGGATGACCGCGCCGTGTACGCCATCGTGCATGCGGCCGTGCGGCGCGCCTTGGGGCGGCACAACCTCACCCCGAGCCTGGATTTTGAGCCGGAGCCCGCGTTGCTGCACGGAGCCGTGCCCACCGGCCCGTTACCCATGGAACCGACCATTGGCAGTGGCCGTTGGCGCCCCCGGGACCTGCCGAGGCAGGCATCGCCCGCAGGCTGGCAGCAGTTGTTCGACCTGGGTGAAACACCCGTGGTGCAGCACGATGAACAACTGCCCGGGCTTGCCCCCCCGGCAGATGGCGCAGCAGCGCCGGCCCCGCGCGAATGGAACAACAACAGGCCCGTGTTCCAGTTGCCCGGGCATTACATGCTGGCGCAAGTGAAAAGCGGATTTGTAGTGGTGGACCGACAACGCGCGATGGAGCGCATCACCTATGAGCGGGCCCTGCAATCGCTGGAAAGGGGCACTGGCGCCAGCCAGGCCCAGTTGTTTCCGGTGACCATGGAGCTGAGCGGGCCCGACCATGCCCTGTTGCTGGCCCTGCTGCCGGAGCTGCATGCCTTGGGCTTCCAACTGGAACCGCTCAGCGGGCGCAGCGTGGCGGTGAACGGCATGCCCGCCGAATGCGGTGCGGAAGATCCGGCCGACCTGCTCGGCCAACTGCTGGAACAGGTCCACAACGAACGCGGCTCGCTGAAGGCCGAGCGCCATGCCACACTGGCAAGGGGCATGGCCCGCAGCACCGCGGTGCATCTTGCCAAGCACATGGACGTCGCGGCCATGCACGACCTCATCGACCGCCTGTTCGCCTGCGAAATGCCTTACTTCACGCCGGGCGGAAAACCTGTGCTCATCACCTACGGGCTCCAGGAGCTCGACGAACGCTTTGAACGCTGATGGACTACTCCGGACAAACCAACCGCCTGACCGTGGTGGTGAAGAACCTGCTCATCATCAACGGCCTGTTGCTGCTGCTGAAGATCGCATTGGGCAATGACCAACTGGGGCGCAGCATCCTGGACAACTGGCTCGGCCTGCACACCATCGGCTCGCCGGATTTCAAGCCGTGGCAGGTGCTCACCCACATGTTCATGCACGCGGGGCCGAACGGCGGGGCGGGCTGGTACTGGCACATTGCCTCCAACATGTTCGCGCTGTGGATGTTTGGCATGCCCATTGAGCGGACCATGGGTGCCAAGCGCTTCCTGAACTACTACCTGCTCTGCGGCCTGGGTGCCGCCGCGTTGCAAATGGGCGTGAGCTACTACGAAACGCAGGCTGCGGTGAGCGCCGTGGAGGCCACCGGCGCCACCGTGGGCGATGTGCAGCGCATGGTGGAGGCCAGCCATGCCTCCACCGATGATGCCAACATGGTGCTCAACGACATTGCCCGGCAGCACCCGGGCAGTGAGGCCGCGGTACAAGCCCTGTTCTGGGACTACAACGGCGTGATGATCGGGGCCAGCGGCGCCATCTTCGGCATCCTCATCGCATTCGGCATGCTCTTTCCCAATGTGGAGCTCATGCTGCTCTTCCTTCCCATCCCCATCAAGGCCAAGTACTTCGTGGCCCTGTACGGCCTCTGGGAATTGTATTCCGGCGTGCGCCAGCAGGCCGGTGACAACGTGGCGCACTACGCCCACCTCGGCGGCCTCATTTTCGGCTTCTTCCTGATCCGGTACTGGAGGCGGAAAGGCGTGCTCTAGGATCCAAGCGGGCACCGCGCGGGGGCACTGGCCGCACCCGGCCAACCAGCATGCACCAGCCCACGGCAACCATTCACCACCCGCCCGGGCACTACCTTTCAAAAACCAATTTGAAGCTTTCGGGAAATGTCCATCGCTGACGACATCAAGCAACAGTGGAACACCGGCGGGATGACCAAGCGGCTGCTGATCGTCAACATCGGTGTCTTCGCGGTGGTCTGGGCCGTGGAACTGGTCGGCTGGCTGCTGGGCTACAAGGGTGCCAGCGTCCTTTTGCTGGACCAGCTGATGGGCACCAACATTCCGGCCAAGTTCATCACGCGCCCCTGGACACCGGTCACGTACATGTTCACCCACCAGGCGCCCATGCACTTGTTCTGGAACATGGTGATGTTCTGGTTCAGTGCCCAACTTTTCCAGGTCATCCTCGGCGACAAGCGCCTTTTGGGGAATTACCTCCTTGGCGGTCTCACCGGCTACTTGTTCTATGTGCTCGGGTCCTTCATGCCGGCGCACCTTGACCTCGGCAGCAACGGCCCCATCCTTGGTGCCTCGGCGGCGGTGATGAGCGTGCTGATCGGCATTGCCAGTTACCGGCCGGACATGGAGGTGAACCTCTTCCTGATCGGCCCGGTGCGCCTGAAGTACGTGGGCATCGCCGTGCTGGCCCTGGACCTGATCGCCATTCGCGGCGGGAGCAACACCGGCGGCCACTTGGCGCATTTGGGCGGCGCACTCTATGGTTTCTTGGCCGCCCGCCAACTGGCCAAGGGCACGGATTGGTCGGGGGCTTTCGCCGGCTGGCTGGAACGCATCACCAAATGGCCCGGGCGCAGGCAGCGGATGCGCGTGGAGAAAAAGTCGCCGCACAAGGCCAGGGGCGCCTCCGACACCGATTTCAATGCCTCGAAGAAGCACAAGCAGGAACGCATCGACGCCATCCTGGACAAGATCTCCCGCTCGGGCTACGACAGCCTGAGCAAGGCCGAACGCGACTTCCTCTTCCGCAACGGCAATGAACATTGAACAGGCACCGGCCCAGGTGCCCAAGCGCGTTTCCCGTTGGCACCTGCCCATCTGGTGGGCCAATGGGCTGGCCGTTGCCGCCTTGCTGCTCTCCTACCTCAGTGTGCACGTGGACCCCGGCACGTTCTGGCCGCTGGCCCTGTTCGGCATGGCCTATCCATACATCCTGCTGGCCAACGTGCTGTGCATCGCCTGGTGGTTGCTTTTCCGCCGCAAGCGCATGGTACCTTCGCTGCTCGCCATTCTGCTGGGCTGGGGCCCTCTGGGCGACCTCGTGCAGGTCAAGGGCACGCATGCACCCCCGGCCGCAGTGCACGCCCCGTTCACCCTGATGAGCTGGAACGTGCGGCTCTTCGACCTGTACAACTGGACGCACAACCAGCAAACGCGTGATGAGATGATGGCGCTGATCCGCGTGGAAGACCCCGATGTCCTGTGCATGCAGGAATTCCTCAACGTGGGCCCGGGCAATCCGCTGATGGTGAAGGACAGCCTGCTCAGCAGCTACCGCTTCACCGCATGCGCCGATGCGTACACCGTGCATGCGCGCGGCGACCACTACATCGGCATCGCCATCTTCAGCACCAAACCCATTGTTGCCCAAGGCACCATCCACTTCCCGGACGAGTTGAACAACCTGTGCCTGTGGGCGGACATTGCCATGGGGCGGGACACCATCCGCGTGTACACCGCCCAACTGGCCAGCCTGCGCTTTGGCGACCAGGACTATCGCTTCATCAAGAACCTTGAGCAGGGCGGCGGAAGGGACTCCCTGGCCACCGCGGGAGGCCGCATCCTGGGCCGCATGCGGAACGGCTTCATCCGGCGCTCCGCAGAAGTTTCGGAACTGGTGGCCCACATGCGCACCAGTCCCTGGCCCGTGGTGTACTGCGGCGACCTGAACGACACGCCGATGAGCTATGGCTACCACCTGTTGCGCAAGGAAGGCCTGAAGGATGCCTTTACCGAAAGCGGGCAAGGCTTCGGCACCACGTACATCGGCGATGTGCCCAGTTTCCGCATCGACCACATCCTGCATGGGCCGCGCTTTGCCGCCTGGGGGTTCCGCACCCTGCCCGATGAGCTCAGCGACCACCGCGCCATCATCACCTTCCTGGGGCTGAAGGACCCCTAACGCCGCCGCCCCTGCACGGCTGGGCCCCGCTCCACCATCGGGGAAACCACGTAGCCCATCTCCCGCAACAGGTCCAGCACGCCGTCCGTGCCGGGCAGGTGTGCGGCCCCGATGGCGAAAAGGAAGCTGCGCCCTCCCTGCATCAGGCTGTCCATGCGCAAGGCCATCACGTGGTTGCGTTCCTTCAGCAGCTTCTCACCCAGTTGGTCCGGCATGTCGCCCCGGGCCACCAGCTTGGCCAGGCGGCCCAGGTCCTGCTGCGCATAGGCGTCCAGGAAACGGTCCATCCCTTTTTCATCGGCACCGCTGCGGACGGTCCGGTAGAGCATGTCCGCCTGGTCCTGCAACGGCAACCCGTCCACGGCGGCCACTTGCTCCGCGACCGTTTCCAGGCCCATCACGTCCTTGCCCATTTCCTTGGCCTTCACCTGCAAGTACTGGTCCAGCACCATGGAACTGTCGGCCTGCATGGTGGATTCCGTGAGGAACGCCATCAGGAAGAAGGGCTTCATGCGGCCGGCCATCAGCGCCATGGGGCCGATCTTCGCGCTGAGCGCCTTCTTCACCCGGCCCAGCTCCTTGGGCGTGTAGAAGTCACTCAATTCCTTGCCGGGGGGCATCATCAGGGCATCGGCCCTCAGCCGTGACGCAGCCGGTCCGGCCAGGAGGTCCAACTCCCCCGCCAGGACATCGCGGCCCTCAAGCACGGCAAGCAACCGGGGCACCTGGCGGAAGGCCCGGGCATCCTTGCTGTGCACGGTGCCCACCACGCAGCTGGGCGTGGCCAACCCATGCCCTTCGACCTGCCAAAGCAGGGCCTTTGGAGGGCTTTGGCCCCAGCCCAGCAACGGCAGCAAGAGGAATCCAAACGTGTAAGGGCGCACCGCACGAAGGTAGGCCGTTGGTGCCGTGCCGCTGGACAGGGTTCACCAAGGACGGTAAGCCAGCATCAACATCACCACGGCCAGCACGGCACTGATCAGCCCACCCATGAAAATCACCTGGACGCGGTCACCCGGGCGGGTCTGCGAAGGGGAATGTGACCTCAACATGGGAACGGGGGATTGGGGTTTGGGGGGCTGCTGGATCCTGAAGACGAAGTGCCGTGGTGCGGGTTGCCGCCGGGTGATAAATAATCAATGCGCAGCGCCACGGCCCGGGCCGGATTCCAAGCCAGCGGCCCGCCCGCCTTTCGCACCGGTCCCCTGGGTGGTCGGGCAGCAAGGGTTCAACGTTCCGTTCACGGACCACGGCCCCAAAGCCGGTTGGATAACTTCGCGCCCCCATGGACCAGGGCCGCCTGCCTGAATTCCGTGCACAGCGATGAGCACCCCCCGGAAAGCCGCCTTCCATACGTTGGGCTGCAAGCTCAACTTTGCGGAGACCAGCACCCTGGCCCGATCGCTGGAGGATGCCGGCTATGCGCGGGTGCGCGAGGAGGACCGCCCGGATGTCTTCGTACTGAACACGTGCAGCGTCACTGAGAACGCCGACCGCGAATGCCGCCGCCACGTGCGCCGCTTCCGCGCCATCAACCCGGATGCGTTCATCGTGGTGGTGGGCTGCTATGCGCAATTGAAGCCGGGGGAGATCGTGGAGATCCCCGGCGTGGACCTGGTGCTGGGGGCCAGCGAGAAATTCAACCTGGCGGGCCACATTGACCGGCTGGCCGGGAGCGAAAAGGGCCATGGGCAGGTGATCGCGGGGCCGCTCAAGGAGGTGAAACGCTTCATACCCGCCCACAACGTGCCCGGGCCCGGTTCCGCCGGCAGGCGCACCCGCACCTTCCTCAAGGTGCAGGACGGCTGCGACTACTTCTGCTCGTTCTGCACCATTCCCCTGGCCCGCGGCCGCAGCCGCAGCGGCACCGTGGCGGAGACCGTGGAGACCGTGCGGTCCATTGCGGCCACGGGCGTGCAGGAAGTGGTGCTCACGGGCGTGAACACCGGCGACTTCGGCCGGGGCCATGGCGAAGACTTCCTGCAACTGGCGCAGGCCCTGGACCGCGTGGAGGGCATCCGGCGCTTCCGCATCAGCAGCATCGAGCCCAACCTGTGCAGCGATGAAGTGATCGACTTCGTGGCGCAGAGCCAGCGCTTCATGCCGCACTTCCACATCCCCTTGCAAAGCGGGAGCGACACCATCCTGCAACGCATGCGGCGCCGGTACGGCACCACCTTGTATGCCGGACGCGTGGAGCGCATCAAGGCACTGATGCCCCATGCCTGCATCGGGGTGGACGTGATCACCGGCACACCGGGGGAAACGGAGGCGGAATTCCTGAAGACGCACGCTTTCCTGCGCTCCGTTCCGGTGGACTACCTCCACGTGTTCACCTACAGTGAACGCGCCCACACCACCGCCGTGCGCATGGACCACGCAGTGCCCATGGAAGTGCGGCGCGACCGCACCAAGCAGTTGCGCTCGCTCAGCGCCAAACTGCACCGCTCCTTCCAGGAGCGGCACCTCGGCACCGAACGGCCCGTGCTCTTCGAATACGGCGACACGGAGGCTCCCGCGGACCACATCCTCGGCTTTACGGACAATTACGTGCGCGTCTCGCTTCCCTGGAACACCACGCTTGCGAACAGCATCGCCCCGGTCGCGCTTGATCACATCGATGCCGAAGGCCACATCGCGGGCATGATCCACGGTGACAGCACCGAGACCGCTCCCCGCCGCAACCTCACAACGGCCAACTAACAACCGGCGATCCGCCCCCCATGTACCCCACGCTCTACCACGCCCTCCTGGACCTCACCGGACTGGACTGGCCCGTGCTGAAATTCCTCAACAGCTTCGGCTTCTTCGTGGCCATTGCCTTCATGGCGGCATACTGGACGCTGGTGTTGGAACTGAAGCGCAAGGAGGGCATCGGCCTGATCAAGCCCACCATGCGCAAGGTGATGGTGGGTGAAGGGGCCAAGCCGGCCGAATTGGTGCAGCAGGGCCTCACGGGCTTCATCCTGGGCTGGAAAGGCCTGTACATCGTGATGCAGACGGCGGAAGTCACCGCCGACCCGCCCGGCTTTCTGCTCAGTGGCAAGGGCAACTTCATCGGCGGCCTGGCGCTTGGGGCCCTTTTTGCCTGGCTGTTGTGGCGCGAAAAGGAAAAAAAGCGCCTGAAAGAACCCAAGGAGGAGATCATCGCCGTTCATCCGGCGCAGCACGGCGGGAACATCACGCTCACGGCTGCGCTGTGGGGCTTCATCGGCGCCAAGGTGTTCCACTGGCTGGAAAGCCCCAAGGATTTCATGGACCTGCTGGCCACGGGCAATGTGAAGGACCTGGTATCCGGCCTCACCATGTACGGGGGCCTGATCGTGGCGGGGATCATGGTGGTGCGCTACTTCAAAAGGAACGGCCTGGCCATCTTGCCCAGCATGGATGCCGCGGCACCCGGGCTGATGCTGGCCTACGGCATCGGCCGCCTGGGCTGCCAGGTGTCCGGCGACGGCGACTGGGGCATTGCCAACACCGCGCCCAAGCCGGGCTGGATACCGCAATGGCTTTGGAGCTATGACTACCCCAACAACGTGAACGCGGTGCTGGGCCCGCACCGCGGCGGCTACGTGGGTGTTCCCATCACCAACGGCACCTGCTTTGAGGGGTATTGCACCCACCTCGTGCCGGGCGTTTACCCCACACCCTTGTACGAGGTGATCATGTGCCTGCTGCTCTTCGCCGCGCTGTGGTGGCTGCGCAAGCGCATCGCCCTGCCCGGAGTGCTTTTTTGCGTGTACCTCATCATGAACGGCGTGGAACGCTTCCTCATCGAGCATATCCGGGTGAACAACCTCTTTCTGGGCACCTGGACCCAAGCGGAAGTGATCAGCCTGGGCCTCATCATCCTCGGTACCGCAGGGATCCTGTGGCTCCACAAACGCAACAGCAATGGACAACCTGCAGCAGCTCACTGAGCGCGTTGAACTACTCAGCCGCGAGATCGCCGGCTTCATCCGCACGGAAAGCGCCAAGATCACCGAGGCGAGTGTGGAAAGCAAAAGCCTGAACAACCTGGTGAGCTATGTGGACAAACAGGCCGAGCAGCGCTTTGTGGACGGCCTCAAGGACCTGCTCCCGGAAGCGGGCTTCATTGCCGAGGAAGGCACTGGCGAGCGCGCCCAGGGCCTGAACTGGGTGATCGACCCCCTGGACGGCACCACGAACTTCGTGCACGGCGTGCCCTGCTACTGCACCAGCGTGGCGCTGGTGCAGGGTGGCGATGTGCTGCTCGGCGTGGTGCTTGAAGTCACGCGGGACGAATGCTTCATGGCGTGGAAGGGCGGCGGCGCCTTCATGAACGGCAAGCCCATCCATGTTTCCGCGCGCGGCCATCTGCAGGACAGCCTGCTGGCCACGGGATTCCCGTATGATGACTTCGGGTTCGAGAGCGAATACATGGACCTGCTGCGGGAACTGATGCACCGCACGCGCGGCATCCGCCGCCTGGGCAGCGCCGCCGCCGACCTGGCCTACGTGGCCTGCGGGCGCTTCGAGGCGTTCTACGAGTATGGCCTCAACAGTTGGGACGTGGCCGCCGGGGTGATCCTGGTGCGCGAGGCGGGCGGAAAGGTCAGCGGCTTCCTCCCCGCCAAGGACCCGGTTTTTGATGAGGAGATCGTGGCGAGCAACACCGCCATCCACGATGAACTGCTGGAGGTGATCGAGCGCAGCTGGCAACGCCAGGATTCCTGACGGGCTGGATCTCATTGCCATGCCGCAGGGCGCAACCCGTGCGCCGAAGCGTCCCCGCGCAGGCGCCGTACCTTGTACGGGCGCAACTCCCGGCTGATCCGGTAACCTTTTCCCGGTCCGGGCGACATTCTTTTTGAGCACGCACCATGTCCCCCGATCCCCGCACCGCGTTCATGGAGGCCTACGCGCCTTGCCACGGACCCTTTGTGCGCTACTGTTCCGCCGTGGCCTATGGCCGCATGGATGCAGAGGACCTGATGCAGGACGTGCTGCTCAGCGCCTTCCAGCACTTTGGGCAGATCCGCGGCAAGGATGAGCTCCTGCACTACCTGGTGCGCGCCGCCCGCAACCGCTCGATCAGCCTTTGGCGCGGCATGCGCCGCAGCGTGCCCCTTCAGGAGGCACATGCCGCACGCCTCCTGGCGGACGGGGCCACCGCCGAGCAGATCACCGATGCGGGCATCCTGTACCGCGCCCTGGCCAAGCTCCCTTCCGCCCAGCGCGACGCGTTGGTGCTCTTTGAGGTCTCCGGTCTGTCCATGGCCGAGATCGCCACCATCCAGGGCACCACCGAAGGTGCCGTGAAAACCCGTGTGAGCCGCGCCCGCGAAGCATTGCGCCGACGCCTGGCGGGCCGCACCAAGCCCTTGCATGCCGCCCTGCCCGCCATCATGATGATCCTGTTGCCATGAACCCTGCCAACCACATCGGCCGAAGTCTGCTCGCTCCGCTCAGCGCCCTGCCGGAGGAATTCACCCTGGCACAGGTGCAGGCCCTTGTGGCCGCGCTTCCATCGGCAGGCGCATCGGGCCCACGCGGCTCCTGGTTCAAGTACCGCCTCAATCTCCTGGTCCTTGCCATCCTCGGCACCGTGGCGGCATGCTTGTTCCTTGCACGCGGAGGTGCTCCCCTTGCCGACGTACCCGGTGCGGCGCACGACCCTGAAAACCTTCACCGCCCCAACTTGGAACCTGCGCGGGGAAGGGCCTCCGTGCTTTCCACGGATACGGCCAGCCCCGACCGGCAGAATGGCCGTCCGGACGCCTCTTCCGCGGATGCATCGCACCAAGGTTACCGGGCTGGCAACGACCTGGCAAGGGGAATGGATCAACCCGGCGCAGGCCCGCACGCATCCGATCCGCCACCGGCCCATTGGCGTGCATCATCCTCGGGCGGTACACCGGTCGCCCGACAGGAACACGGGCGGAATAAACCGCGGCAAATGGACTTGTTGACCACCATCCCGACTGCCGCCGTCCGGCCACCGGCCGCCCCCTTGGCCACCACCTCCAGCCCCGGCTATTTCCAGGTGGTGTTGCATGCCTGGGACCGAAGAACCATCACCTACGTGTGCGCCGATGCGGACGGAGGAAGCCCCGCCGCCGGGGTACCAGCGCTCACGGTGCGCGTTGATGTGGTCTCCGCTGGCGGCTACAACTGGCACATCGTCGGTGGCACGGCGCCGTTCACGGTGCTCGCCAGTGGCGTGGACCCCGCCGGCAATGCCTGTGTGCGCGTTCAGGATGCCGAAGGCCAATTGTCCACGGCCTGCGGAATGATCGGTACCATGAACGAGATCCGGGCGATCCACTGCGCGTTCAGCAGGCCGGACACGAATTCATTCAAAGCGCTACACAAGCACGGAAGCGCCCCCGGGCACGGCGCGGTTGGAACCGCCCCAGTAAGCCCGCCCCGGCAGCCCGACCCACCACCGCCCGCGCGCAAAGACCCTTCCCCACTTCCCTCTCCGCCACGGGGCCCGGATCCCACAAAGCCGCAAGATCCCTACCGGCCGCCGGTGCGGGTGGTCCTGACCGATCCGGACCCGCCCCCGCCCCCCCCTGGGCCTGTGGGCCGTAACCCCTCAGTGCCCGATCCGCGGAACACGCCGTTGCACCCGCCGGGGACCATGAACGGCGGCCACCGGGATCCGGCCATCCAGCGCCCGGCCCTGATGCCGTCCCCGGTCACCCATGGTGGCAAGCCCTCACCAAGCCCACAGCCCCGGCCTTCGCCTGCACCTGCGGCACCGGCCAAAGGGAAGGCTTGGTGAGCACTGCGGGTGCGGCACGAACACGCCGCACCCCTTATGTTCGGCCCATGCCGCGCACCCGGATCAGGCAGCAGGAACTGCGGGAAATATTGGAGGAAGCGTACGACCGCTTTGCCACGCCGGATTTCATTGCGGACGATCCCATCCAAGTACCGCGCTCCTTCGCCCTGCGTGAAGATGCGGAGGTGATCGGCTTCCTCACCGCCACCATTGCCTGGGGCCAGCGCAAAACCATCATTGCCAATGCGTGGAAGCTGGTGCAGCTGATGGACGAGGCTCCGCATGATTTCGTGATGCACGCCACCGCACTGGACCTGAAACGCCTGGATTCCTTCGTGCATCGCACGTTCAACGGCACCGACCTGCGCACGTTCATCGGCGGCCTGCGCCACTTGTACGCCACCTACGGCGGTCCGGAGGCATCCTTCCTGCCTACCGAAGAAGGTGCGCAGTTGCCTTCCTTGGCGGAAATGATCGCCCTGTTCCGCACGCGCTTCTTCGAACCCCGGCACCCGCACCGCTCGGAAAAGCACGTGGCCAACCCCGCTCGTGGCAGCAACGCCAAGCGCATCAACATGTACCTGCGCTGGATGGTGCGGCCTGCCGATCGCGGGGTGGACCTGGGCCTATGGAAACGCATCCCGACCTCCGCCTTGCACGTACCGCTGGACGTGCATACCGGCCGGGTGGCGCGCGAGCTGGGCTTGCTTCAACGCAAGCAGGACGATTGGAAAGCCGTGGAAGAACTCACCTTGGCCCTGCGCCGCTTCGACCCCAACGATCCCGTGAAGTACGATATCGCGCTTTTCGGATCGGGTGTGAGCGGCAGGTAGTTGATGGTGGGGTGGGTAGCGTGATCTACGCCCTGCGCACTACGCCCTACGAACTACGCCCCAACAACCACACCACCTACCCCACACTGTAGTTCGGGGCCTCCCGCGTGATGAACACATCGTGCGGATGGCTCTCCTTCATGCCCGCCGGGGTGATGCGCATGAACGTGGCCTGTTGCAACGCCGCGATGTCCGCCGCGCCGCAGTAGCCCATGCCCGCGCGCAGGCCGCCTTCCATCTGGTGGATCACTTCGTGCAGCGGGCCTTTGAAGGGCACGCGGCCGCTGATGCCTTCCGGCACCAGCTTCTTGATGTCGTCCTCCATGTCCTGGAAGTAGCGGTCCTTGCTGCCCTTCTGCATGGCCTCGAGGCTACCCATGCCGCGGTAGGTCTTGAAGCGGCGTCCTTCGTAGATCACCGTTTCGCCCGGGCTTTCCTCGGTGCCGGCGAAGAGCGAGCCGACCATCACGCTGTCGCCGCCTGCGGCCAGCGCCTTCACCACGTCACCGGTGTAGCGGATGCCGCCGTCGGCGATCACGGGCACGCCGCTGCCGGCAATGGCCCTGGCGCAATCATGCACGGCGGTGAGCTGCGGCACGCCCACCCCTGCAATGACGCGGGTGGTGCAGATGCTGCCCGGGCCGATGCCCACCTTCACGGCATCGGCACCCGCGTCCACCAACGCTTTGGCGGCGGCGCCGGTGGCCACGTTGCCCACCACCAGGTCCACCTTCGGAAAGGCCTTCCGCATGGTGCGCAGCATGTCCTGCACACCGATGTGGTGGCCATGGGCGGTATCGATCACCAGCGCGTCCACCCCGGCCGCCACCAGGGCATTGGCCCGCTCCAGGCTGTCGCCCGTAACGCCGATGGCGGCCGCCACGCGCAGCCGGCCCAGGTGGTCCTTGCACGCATTGGGCCGCTGCTTCAGCTTGATGATGTCCTTGTAGGTGATCAGCCCCACCAGTTGGCCTTCCGCGTTCACCACGGGCAGCTTCTCGATCTTGTACTCCTGCAGGATGTCCGAGGCTTGCGCCATGGTCACCTCCGGCTTGGCCGTGATCACATTGTCCTTGGTCATCACCTCGGAGACCGGCTTGCCCAACTCCCGCTCAAAGCGCAGGTCGCGGTTGGTGACGATGCCCACCAGGTTGTTGCCGTCGTCCACCACCGGGATGCCGCCGATCTTGTTCTCGGCCATCAGCTTCAGCGCATCACCCACGGTGGCGCCGGCCTGCAACTTCAGCGGGTCGGTGATCATGCCGCTCTCGCTGCGTTTCACCCTGCGCACCTCATTGGCCTGCTCGGCAATGCCCTGGTTCTTGTGCACCACGCCAATGCCGCCCTGCTGGGCGATGGCAATGGCCAGCGCGGAGCCGGTCACCGTGTCCATGGCGGCCGACACGATGGGCAGGTTCAGCGCGATGTTGCGGCTGAAGCGCGTGCGGATGTCCACCGCGCGCGGCAGCACCTCGCTATAGGCGGGCACCAGCAAGACATCATCGTAGGTAAGGCCTTGCACGGCGAAGCGGTCGGCAAGCGGAGCGGCCGCAGGGGCCGTGCGATCGCCGCGCTGCGGGGCGATGGCGGATGGGGATCGTTCCATGCACAAAGGTAATGTGCGGGCGGAAATGGCCGGTTCGGGCAGCAAGGGCATCGCCTCTTACTGCGCCAGTGCAGTGACTACTGACGTGTTGGGCTGGCACAGGCTGGTGAAGAGGTGCGGACGTATGCCACTTCGCCTCGATACCCAACCACCCCGGGCAGGGCCCAAGGGTGAACAGGGGCCTTGAGCCTGCTGCCGCACGTGTACCGGGCGCGTGGCCTTTTCCAGGAAATTCAGAAAACTGAAATGCCCCTGCGATCCAGTGTGAAATATAGCTTATGCGAGATGGCGCGAAATGAAAATTCAGATGGCTACGTACATTCGACCAGAATGAACTGGCCACAAATAAGCGACCCGGCAACATTGCTGCGCCGGGCCGAGTGAATGTTCACACAACGGGATAAACCCTTATTGTGATCTGCTTCAATTCTTGGCACAAATATAGAAAGCAACCACCACATGAAAAAGATCTTGGGATTGGACCTGGGCACCACCTCCATCGGCTGGGCGGTGATCAACGAAGCGGAGAACGAAAATGAACAAGCCTCCATCGTCGGTACTGGCGTGCGCGTAGTACCGCTCACCGTGGATGAGCAGACCGACTTCGAGAAGGGCAGGCCGCTTTCCACCAACGCCGACAGGACCCTCAAGCGCGGCATGCGCCGCAACCTGGACCGCTACCAGGACCGCCGCGCGCACCTGCTGCAACTGCTGAAGCAGCACGGTCTCATCACTGAGGATACGGTCCTGACGGAAACCGGCAGCAACAGCACCCACTCGCTATGGGCGTTGCGTGCAGATGCAGCCACCAAGCCGATCGCGCTGGAAGCCTTCGCACGGGTGCTGCTGGCCATCAACAAAAAGCGTGGCTACAAGAGCAACCGCAAGGCCAAGGACGAGGATGATGGACAGGCCGTGGATGGCATGACCATCGCCAAGGAGCTGTACGACAACGACCTCACCTGCGGGCAGTACGGGCTGAAGCGGCTACAAGACGGCAAGCGCCACATCCCCGACTTCTACCGCAGCGACCTGAAAGCAGAACTGGAGCGCATCTGGCGCAAACAACGGGAGTACCACGGCGAACTGCTGCGCCATGAACTGCTGGAGAAGATCGCGGGCAAGGCACAAAAAGCCACCTGGGCCATCTTGAAGGAACCCTGGGGCCTGGTGGGTGAAAAGCGCACCACCAAGGGCTTCGAGCAAAAGGTCGAAGACTATCAATGGCGTGTGAATGCCCTGAGCGAGAAGATGAGCCTGGAACAATTGGCCGTGGTGGTACAGCAGGTGAACGGCGCCATCTCCTCTTCAAGTGGACTCTTGGGCGCCATCAGCGACCGCAGCAAGCAACTGCTGATCCAAGACATCACCGTGGGTCAGTTCCTGTACAAGCAGCTCCAGGAAAACCCGCATACCCGCACGAAAGGTCAGGTTTTCTACCGGCAGGATTACTTGGACGAGTTCGAGCGGATCTGGGAAGTACAGAAGGAAGCCCACCCGCAACTCACGGATGACCTGAAACGCGATGTGCGCGATACGGTGATCTTCTACCAGCGCCGCCTGAAGTCGCAGAAGGGCCAGTTGGCCGTGTGCGAATTTGAAGGCGTGAAGAAGCCGGTGATCGACGAGAACGGACAACCGGCAATGACCAAGGACGGTAAGCCGAAGATGCGCAAGGTGGGACCGCGCGTGTGCCCCAAAGCCTCACCCCTGTTCCAGGAATTCCGGATCTGGCAGGTGCTGAACAATGTGGAGCTGACCTACGAGGGAAAAGATGGAAGCGCCGATGATCGCTCGGAGAACGGCATCATGCGCAAAGGCAAAGCTTGGTGCCTCGGTCCGGAATACAAAGCGAAGCTATTCGCCGAACTCAGTTGGACGAAGGAACTCACCGCAGCCGATGCACTGAAGGCCATCGGCCTCAAACCCAAGGAATGGAAGGTGAACTTCAAGAAGCTGGAAGGGAACCGCACCAACCAGAAGTACATGGAAGCCTTCGGGGCGATGCTGGCTGTTACCGGCCATGATGACGTGAACCTCGAGGAGCTACCCGCTGAAGAACGGGCAAGCACCGTGGAAGCCGTGTTGAACACCTTGGGCGTGGATACCGGGATCCTGCACTTCGACGCCACGCTGGCGGGAAAGGAGTTCGAACAGCAACCCGCGTACGCACTGTGGCATCTCCTGTACTCGTATGAGAGCGACAACAAGTCGCGCACCGGCAACGAGCGGCTGATCAAGCAACTCCGCGACAAATTCGGGTTCAACCGGGAATGCGCGGAGACCCTGTGCAAGATCTCCTTTGAGGATGACCACGGCAGCTTGAGCGCACGGGCGATCAAAAAGATCCTGCCCCATTTGAAGCAAGGGGAGATCTACGATGTGGCCTGCGAGCTCGCCGGGTACAACCACTCCCATTCCGTGACGGCCGATGAGAACGAAGCCCGTGAACTGATCGACACCCTGGAGATCCTGCCCAAGGGCGCCTTGCGCAACCCCGTGGTGGAGAAGATCCTGAACCAGATGGTCCACGTGGTGAACAAGGTGATCGCCGTGTACGGCCGCCCCGACGAGATCCGCGTGGAAATGGCCCGCGAACTGAAGAAGAGTGCCAAGGAAAGGGAGGAAATGACCAAGAGCATCGATGCAGCTAACCGGGCCCACGATACCATCCGCAAAGAGATCGCGCAGCTCCACCCCTTCAGTACCGGTGTGCGCATCACCCGAAACGACATCATCAAGTACAAACTGTACCAAGAACTGAGCGTGAATAGTTACAGGACCTTGTACAGCGATGTGGAGATCATCAAGGAGAAGCTCTTCAGCAAGGAATACGACATTGAGCACATCATTCCCCAAGCACGCCTGTTCGACGACAGTTTCAGCAACAAGACCATCGAGCTGCGCAGTGTGAACCTGAAGAAAGGCAACGCCACGGCCATGGACTTCATGGAGACCGAGTACGGTCCCGACAGCGAGCAGGTGGCCGAGTACAAGGCACGCGCGGAGAAGTTCTTCAAGAAGGAAAGCCCAGGGAAGTTCAAGAAGCTGCTGATGAAGGAAGCCGACATCCCGGACGGCTTCATCGACCGCGACCTGCGCAATACCCAGTACATCACGCGCATGGCCCTGGGCTTGTTGCGGCAGGTGGCCCGCACCGTTACGCCCACCACCGGCAGCGTCACCGACCGCTTGCGCCAGGATTGGCAACTGATCAACGTGCTGCAAGAATTGAACTGGGACAAGTACGAGAAAGCGGGCCTCACCTACACCGAGAAGGACAAGGACGGCGGCGATGTACGCAAGATCAAGGACTGGACCAAGCGCAACGATCACCGCCACCACGCCATGGATGCCCTTGCCGTTGCTTTCACCCGGCCGAGCCACATTCAATACCTGAACTACCTGAACGCCCGGCGCGATGAGGACCACAGAAAACACAAAGTGATCCTCGCCATCGAGAACAAGGAGACCACCGTGGACAGCAAGAAACGTCGCCTCTTCAATCCGCCCATGCCACTGGACCAGTTACGCGCCCAAGTGAAGCAACACCTAGAAAGCACCTTGGTGAGCTTCAAGGCCAAGAACAAGGTGACCACCCGCAACGTGAACAAGAGCAAGACCAAGAACGGCCACTTCCGCAAGGTGGAACTGACCCCGCGCGGCCAACTGCACAAGGAGACCGTGTATGGCAAAAAACGGTTCTACACCACCACGGAAGTGAAGGTGGGGCCCAGCTTCGGTGCGGACATGATCGCCCAAGTGGCCAAGGCCAGCCACCGGCAGGCCCTGTTGCTGCGGCTCCATGCGGTGGGCGGTGGCGACCCCAAGAAAGCCTTCGGTGGCAAGAACGCCCTTGCCAAGAATCCCTTATGGTTAGATGACCAGCACAAGGAGCAGGTACCGGAAAAGGTGAAGCTGGTGCAGATGGAGGAGCAGTTCACCATCCGCAAGGACATCACCCCGGACTTGTTCAAGGACTCAAAGAAGAAAGACGACTTCGCGAAAAGGGTCGAGGATGTGCATGACAAGGCCGTGAGAAATGCCTTGAAAGCCCACTATGAACGCACAAAGCTCGAAGTGGAGGCATTCAATGAGACCGTTACGAACGCCAAGGAGAAAAAGAAGGTACTGGAAACAGCCTTCTCAAACCTTGCCGGGAACCCCATCTGGCTCAATCATGCGAAGGGGATCAAAGTGAACAGAGTGACGATAACCGGAGTGAGCAATGCCGTAGCACTGCACGTGAAGCGCGACCACCACGGCAAGTCGATCCTGGATGCCGACGGTCATGAGATTCCATCCGACTACGTTCAGACCGGCAACAACCACCACGTGGCCATCTACCGCGATGCCGAAGGGAACTTGCAGGATGAGGTCGTATCCTTCTCCGTGGCCGTGGAGCGTGTACGCCAAGGCTTATCGCCGATTGACAGAAGTTTCAATAGCAATAAGGGCTGGCGATTTGAGTACACACTGAAGCAAAATGAGTTTTTCGTCCTTCCAAGTGCAGAAACCGGATTTGACCCAACCGTAGTCGATCTGCTTGATGGGCGGAATGCCAAGCTCATTTCTCCGAACTTGTTCAGAGTCCAAAAATTCTCAAAGCTGCAATATGGGAACAGCTTTGTCCGGCAGTACATGTTCAGACATCACTTGGAAACTACGTTGTTGGACACCAAAGAACTGAAGGATGTAGTCTACAAGGACATCAAAAGTTTAGGGTACTTCCATGGGATCAGAAAGGTGAGGCTGAATCATCTTGGTCAAATTGTCCACGTTGGCGAATACTGAGCCATGATCAAGCGCACCATCGCCATCACCACGCCCTGCCACCTGTCGCTGAAGCTGGGGCAGATGCTGGTGCGCAGCAAACTGATCGAAGGTGATGCGGGCAAAACTGTACCGATCGAGGACATGGGCCTGCTGCTGATGGAGCACGAGCAGATAACCGTGACCCAGGGCCTGCTGGCCAAACTGCTGGAGCACAACGTGGCCGTGGTCAACTGCGATGAGAAGCACCATCCGGCGGGCATGTTGCTCAACTTCCAAGGGCGTAGCACCCAAACGGAGACCTTCATCGCCCAGGCGGAAGCCCCGAAGCCCTTGAAAAAGCAACTGTGGCAGCAAGTGGTGAAGGCCAAGATCGGCAACCAGGCGGCCGTGCTGGAGGCCATGGGCCAGGATGGGGGCAGGCTGCTCAAACTGGCCCAGGAAGTGCGCAGTGGCGATACCGACAACCGCGAAGGGGCCGCCGCCGTGTACTACTGGCCGCGCGTGTTCAAACGCATTCCCGATTTCCTGCGCGACCGGGAAGGCGATTATCCCAACAACTTGCTGAACTACGGCTACGCCATCCTGCG
>CALMYC010000251.1 GCA_937873385.1 uncultured Flavobacteriales bacterium
CCTCGCCGCCATGAGCCATGTGGCCGTGAGCTTCGAGCTGCCCGAATACACCGCCAACGCCGACGGCATCGGCACGCTGCGCTTCCTGGAGGCCATTCGCATCCTCGGCATGGAAAAGAAGACCCGGTTCTACCAGGCCAGCACCAGCGAACTCTATGGCGGCGTGATCCACAGTGCGCAGAATGAAGAGACTCCATTCTACCCGCGCAGCCCTTACGGCGTGGCGAAACTGTACGGCTTCTGGATCACCAAGAACTACCGCGAGAGCTACGGCATCTTTGCCTGCAACGGCATCCTCTTCAACCACGAAAGCCCGCTGCGGGGCGAAACCTTCGTCACCCGCAAGATCACCCGCGCCGCAGCCAAGATCAAGCTCGGCCTGCAGAAAACCCTCTACCTGGGCAACCTCGACAGCAAGCGCGATTGGGGCCACGCCAAGGACTACGTGGAAGGCATGTGGCGCATGCTTCAAGCCAAGAAGCCGGACGACTTCGTGCTTGCCACCGGCAAAACCTACACCGTGCGCCACTTCGTGGACCTCGCCTTTGCCGAGGCCGGCATGAAGCTGGAATGGAAGGGCAAGGGCGCCAAGGAAACCGCCATCGACAAAAAGACCGGCAAGACCGTGGTGGCCATCGACCCGCGCTACTACCGCCCCGCCGAAGTGGACCACCTCGAAGGCGACCCCGGCAAGGCCCGGCGCGTGCTCGGCTGGAAACACACATACGAGCTGAAGGACCTGGTGAAGGAGATGGTGCGGGAAGACATCAAGCTCTTCGAGCGCGATGTCTACCTGAAGAAAGGCGGGCATAAGATCCTCAACGAGGAGGAGTGATCGCCCGTGGCGATCTCCCTCCTCGTCAGTAAGGGCGCGATATATCGCGCCCCCAATACGCAAGGGCGATGCGTGCGTCGCCCCAAAAAGTAGTAAGGGCGCGATATATCGCGCCCCAACAAGATGAACAAGCAAGACAAGATCTACATAGCAGGCCACCGCGGCATGGTGGGCAGCGCCATCAAGCGCCGCTTGGAAAACGACGGCCACACCAACATCATCGGGCGCACCAGCGCCGAACTGGACCTGAAGGACCAAGCCGCCGTGCGCGACTTTTTCCGCACGGAAAAACCGGACACGGTGGTGCTCGCCGCAGCCAAAGTGGGCGGCATCCAGGCCAACAACACCTACCGTGCGCAGTTCATCTACGAAAACCTGATGATCCAGAACAACGTGATCCACCAGGCGTACGAACACGGCGTGAAGCGGTTGCTCTTCTTAGGCTCATCCTGCATCTACCCCAAGCTGGCCCCGCAGCCTCTGAAGGAGGAAAGCTTGCTCACCGGCCTGCTGGAGGAGACCAACGAGCCCTACGCCATCGCAAAAATCGCCGGCATCAAGATGGTGGAGAGCTACCGCAGGCAATACGGCTGCGACTACATCAGCGCCATGCCCACCAACCTGTACGGGCCCAACGACAACTACGACCTGAAGAACAGCCACGTGATGCCCGCGCTGATCCGCAAGTTCCACACGGCCAAGCAGGAAGGCGCAGCCACTGTAGAGGTTTGGGGCACCGGCTCGCCCATGCGCGAGTTCCTCCACGTGGACGACCTCGCCGACGCATGCGTATACCTCCTGCGGAATTACCACGAGGAACTCTTCGTGAACATCGGCACGGGTACCGACCTCACCATCAAGGCGCTCGCTGAAATGATCCAGGAGATCGTCGGCTTCCGAGGTGAACTGAAGTGGGACAGCAGTAAGCCCGACGGCACGCCCCGCAAGCTGATGGACGTTTCACGCCTGCACAACATGGGCTGGAAGCACACCATCGGATTGCGCGAAGGCATCACGCAGGTGTACGAGGCCTTCAAGAAGTACGAAGGGGCGAAAGTGTGACCGGCCCGGCCTGACCGCCCATCCAGCTACCTTCGGCCCGCCCGAAGGTGCATGTGGTCCCCTTGTTTCCGTATATCCGCCGCGACGGCGCTGTTCCTGTGCGTGCTGTCGGCACTTGCCCAGCAGAACGACATTCCCCTCGACCGCGACATCTATTACGATATTGATCGCAATGGCGCACAGCAGGGAAGCACCATGCACACCGGCATGCGCCCCTTGCTGGAGAGCCGCGCCGACCTGCACAACGTGATGGGCTACCGGCCGGACAGCGGGCGCTACTACCTGTGGATCACTGAAAAGCTGTTCAAGGAGCACTTGGTGAAAGTGGAGGACGCAGGCTTCAGGCTCACCATCGATCCGGTGTTCCGCTTTGAGCTGGGCAGGGACTACCGCGAGGGAACCGAGTTTGCCAAGCACGGCAGTATGGAGCAGAACAGCCGAGGCTTCCGTATTGCGGCCGACCTTGGCCCCACGGTTTCCTTCCAAAGCATGTTCATGGAAAACCAATCCTCCCCGACTGGTTACCTGTACACCTACGCCCAGCTCTCCGGCGTGATGCCGGGCCAAGGTCGGATCAAGGCCTTCAACACACGGGGGCTGGACTATGCCTGGGCCACCGGGAACGTAAGCTGGACACCGCGCCCATGGCTCAATGCGCAATTGGGCCAGGGAAGGAACTTCGTGGGCAATGGATACCGGAGCGTATTGCTCAGTGACAACAGTTCGCCATATCCGTTCGTGAAACTAAGCGCCCTCACCAACAACAAGCGGTTCCAGTACACGGCGATATACGCGAAATTGCAACAGGTCGGCGCTTCAAACCGCCTGCCCACCGGCGAAGCGGCCGAATCGCTCTTCTGGTGGAAACGCGCCACCTTTCTGCACTTCAGCGCCAACCTGGGCCCGTTGCAACTGGCCCTGTTCGAGGGCACCATGTGGAAGACCCTCGGGCCCGACGGCGTCCTGCCCTTCAACGCGATGCAGCTCAATCCGGTGATCGGCCTGAACACCGCGGCCAACGGTTTTGAAGGCCGCAACACCCAATTGCTGGGACTGGACGCCAAGTACCGCATCACCAACAAGGTCTTCGCCTATGGTCAATACGCGCTCACCGACCCCGGCCGCAACCGGTACGCATGGCAAGCGGGCGTACAGTGGTTTGACTTGTTCCGCCGTGACCTGCACCTCTTGGCCGAGTTCAACCAGGCCACGCCCTTCGCCTATGCCAAGGGCGATGCGCGCATGAGCTGGACCCACAGCGGGCAACCCATGGCCTCACCCCTGGGCACGGGCTACAAGGAACTGGTGGTGCTGGCGGACTACGGCATTCAGCAGCGTTTCTGGTTCCAAGGCGAGATCAGCCTTGTGCAGCACCCGTGGGGCATGAACATGGTGCAGGTGCCCGGAGGCGACATTTACGGAACCGATGACCCGCCTGCCACCACCGGCTGGGACCGCAAACGCGTGTATGGCAGTTTGAATGCCTCGTGGCGCATGAACCAAATGACCAACATGCAGATCACACTGGGTTATACCATGCGCGACCTGAACCCGGGACCAGTAGGCCAGGACAGTGGATACCTGTACCTCGCCTTCCACACCGGCTTGTTCAACCGCTACTACGATCTTTGACCGCGAACCGATCCCGTGGGACAGCACGACTACATATTGCTGATGGGTTTCCTCACCGCGTTCCTCGTGGTGCTGTTCACCATGCCCAGCCTGATCAAGGTGGCGCGGATGAAGCATTTGGTGGACGAGCCCAGCGAGGAACGAAAGCTTCACCACCGCAGCATTCCCACGATCGGGGGCATCATCATCTTCGCCGCCATCATCTTCAGTTACAGCCTTTGGTTCCCCTCGGGCCGATCAGCGTTCAGCGACCCGAACGCCAACTTCAAGGTGCTCTATGGCGAAATGGCTTCCGCCTATGCCGACTTCAAGATCGTCATCGCCGCCATGGTATTGCTGTTCTTCATCGGCGTGAAGGACGACATCATCGGTTTTTCACCCGTTAAAAAGCTCGTCGGGCACTTCGTGGTGGCGTACATCCTGGTGATCATCGGGGACATCCGCATCACCAACATGCACGGTATACTCGGCTTGTATGAACTGCCCGGTGCGGTGAGCATCGCCTTCTCCTTCTTCACGTACATCGTCCTGGTGAATGCCTTCAACCTGATCGACGGCGTGGACGGCCTTGCGGGGGGCATCGGCCTGATCAGCAGCGTTACCTATGGCTTCTGGCTCTATTGGTCCGGTGATGTGGCGCTGGCCCTCTTGGCCTTTACCCTGGCCGGAGCCCTGGTGGGCTTTTTGGTGTTCAACGCCCACCCCGCGCGCATTTTCATGGGCGACAGCGGTTCCCTGATCATCGGTGCCATCCTCAGCGTGCTGGCCATGCGGGTGGTGGACCATGATATATCCCGGCTTCCGCAATGGCTGCGCACCGTGCCCACGCCCTTGTTCGCCATGGCCGTGATCGCCTATCCCTTGGTGGACACGTTCCGCGTCTTCATTGTGCGGATGGCCCGCGGCACCTCTCCCTTCCAGGCCGACCGCAACCACATCCACCACAGGCTGCTCGCCCTGGGGCTCGGTCATCGGGGAACCGTGCTGGTCTTGTACGCCTATGCCATCATCCTCATCCTCCTGAGCCTTACCACGCGTGACGTATTGCCCAACAAAGGCCTGATGATCCTCGGTATTGCAGCCTTCGGCCTGGCCATGGTGCCCTTTGCGTTCCGCAAAAAAAAGGAAGCATGAGGCGGGGCCATTGCCTCGTCGCGCTCCTGGCCGGTTCCACCGCTTTTGGCCAGCAGGGGCTGCTGCCCTTGTCCAATACCATCGACGCGCCTTTCACAGCGTTGATGCACCGCCCCGAAGTGGCCGCACACAGCGCCATCCGCCCGTATTTCCGGGAGGACTTGGCCACCTTGCCCGGCGTGGACAGCCTGCTCCACCCGGCGTGGAAGCCGCTGCTGCAGCGCATCACCGACCCCGCGCGACGCCTGCATTTCGGGCCTGTTGTGGACGCATTGGGCGGGGCATCGCTTGGTGAAACCAGTGCGTTGAAATACCGCACCGGGGCAGGTGCCTGGGTGGGTTGGAACGCCTCCCCCCGCTGGACGCTGGGCATTGATGCCGAGGGCTGGGCGGAATCATTGCCAAATTATTTGGACAGTCTTGTGCGGGCTTCGGAAGTTGCGCCAGGCGAAGGCTTTGCCCGGAGGTCCGGCACCGGCATCACCCATCTGGATTGGCGGGGCTACGCGGATTACAAGGCCGGGCAATACTTCCACCTCACCTTGGGAAAGGGAACCAATTTCTTCGGGGAGGGCTTCCGCTCACTCCTGCTCAGCGACGAGGCCTATGGCTACCCCTACTTGCGGATCACCACCACGGCCTGGCACTTCCGCTACGTGAACCTCTTTGCCCTGATGGACGACATCCGCGGTGCAGGCGGAGACCCCGCGCGCTTCGCCAAGAAGTTCACCAGCATGCACTACCTCAGCTGGAACATCTCCAAACGCGTGAACGCCGGCGTTTTCGAAGCCATCGTCTGGCAGGACAATGACCCGAATTATCCGCGCGGTTTCGACCTTTCCTACATGAACCCCGTGATCTTCTACCGGCCCGTGGAATTCGGCCTGGGCTCACCGGACAACGCGTTGCTCGGCTTTGCGCTCAACGTCAAGGCCGGCAAGCGCACCCTGCTGTACGCCCAGGTGGTCCTGGACGAATTCCTGCTGGGCCACGTGCGCGCCGGTGATGGTTGGTACGGGAACAAACAAGGGGTGCAGGCAGGGGCTGTTTCCCATGATGCGTTCGGCAAGAAAGGCCTGACGCTGCGCGCCGAACTGAACTATGTGCGCCCGTTCATGTACACGCACATGGACACCCGCCAGAACTATGCACACTATAATCAGCCCCTGGCCCATCCGTACGGCAGCGGGTTCATGGAAATGCTGGCCCAGGGGGAATGGCGGAAGGACCGCTGGGTGATCGGAAACGTGTTCAGCTATGCCCTGATGGGCCGGGACACGGCGACAACCGGCACTGGCAGCTATGGCAACAACATCTTCCTGCCCGAGGTTGACCGGCCGCAATTGCCCGCAGGCACCCTCAAGCGTGATTTCGGCTACTACTTGGGCGAACCGTTGCGGAGCAACGTGGTGCAAAACGAATTCAGGGCAGGTTGGCTCCTCGAACCCCGGTCGGGCATGTTGCTGGAGCTGGCTTGGACCTTCCGCTCCGAAACCGCGGACGGCTTGGCTTCGCTGCAGACCAACTACATCCGGGCGGGGGTGTCCACCAACCTGCACGGCAGGCATCCCTTCCAAGCCCGGCGCTACTAGTGCTCGATCTCCGGGTGGGGCCACAAGATGCAAGCCCCTTTGCCTTACATTCGCCGCCGATTTGGACCAGGAACACGCATACTCCGCCCGCGCAGGTTTTGCGGGCAAACTAAAGGACATCGCCGTACTTTTCAAGCTCCGCTTGGCGTCCTTGGTGGTGGTCAGCGCCGTGTTGGGCTATGCCTTGGGGATACCTCAGGGCGAATTCAGCATTGTGAACGCGCTTTTGCTCGCGTTGGGCGGCCTATTGGTAACCGGTTCTTCCGATGCCTTGAACCAAGTGATCGAGGTGGAGCAGGACGGCCGCATGCAGCGCACCAGCCAACGCCCTTTGGTGCGCGGCAGCATGAGCATTTCCGAGGCGGTGGTCCTCGCTTTGCTGGCTGGGGTGGCAGGCACCGTGGTGCTCTGGACCACCTTTGGCCCGCTCACGGGCATTCTGGGGCTGTTGTCCTTGTTCATGTACGTGGCGCTCTACACGCCCATGAAGCGCCTCAGTCCATGGGCCGCCTTCGTTGGGGCATTCCCCGGCGCCTTCCCGCCCATGTTGGGCTTTGTGGCCGCAACGGGGCATTTCGGCTTAGGGCCCGGCCTCGTGTTCGCCATGCAGTTCATGTGGCAATTCCCACATTTTTGGAGCATTGCCTGGGTCCTGAACGATGACTATGCCAAGGCCGGTTACCACCTGTTGCCTTCCCGCGGCGGGCGTGACCGGTACAGCGGTTTCCTCATCGCCTTGTACACCTTCTTTGCCCTGTTGGCCGGACTGCTGCCCTGGGTTTTCGGCCTCACGGGCCACTGGTCCGCCCTGGTCGCAGTGCTCCTGGGCTTGTGGATGCTGTTGCACGCCCTGCGCCTGATGCGCACGCTGGACAAGGCTGATGCACGCCGTCTCATGTTCGCCAGCTTTTTGTACTTGCCCGTGGTGCAGTTGGCCTATGTCCTGGACAAGCTATGACCGCAACGGAGGACATTGAGCGGAAGGCCCGGCTGACCAAGGCCAAGAAGAGCATCACGTACTTGCTGTTCTTCTCCATTGTCATGTTCTTCGCCGGGCTTACCAGCGCCTATCTGGTCAGCAAGGGCGGTGCCACCTATTGGGTGAACTTCAAATTGCCCGCTGCTTTCTGGTGGAGCACCGGCCTTATTTTAGTGAGCAGCGGCACGCTCCAATTGGCCTTGGTGCAGGCACGGAAGGGCAACAAGCGCGCAGTGGCCCCCTTCGTGCTGCTCACTCTGGTGCTTGGCATTTGCTTCAGCGCGAGCCAATTCAAGGGTTGGAAAGCACTGTTCGACCATGGCTACGCCCTGGTGGCCCAGTTGCAGCACATCAAGGGCACCTATGGCACGGATTACACCATTGAGCGCCGTGGGGTCACGTTGGTGAAGGCGGACGACCTGTACTTCCTGCCAGAGGATGCCACGCAGGAGCACCCGTTGAACGCGGAAATGGACAAGTCCCGCAATGCGGCCAGTTCGTATTTCTACGTCTTGACCTACGCCCACTTCGCACACGTCATTGGCGGGCTCATCGCCCTGCTGGTCATTTTCATCAAGGCCCTGATGGGCCGGTACGGAAAGGAAGACCACCAAGGCCTGTGGGCCGGCACGATCTACTGGCACTTCCTGGCAGGCCTTTGGGTTTACCTGCTTTTGTTCTTGGCTTTCGTTCATTAACATTGCCCACGAATTACACCCCATGTCAGGCGAAGCATCCAAAACGCTCAGCAACTCCGTCCTGTGGGGCGGTGGCCGCTCCCCGTTCAGCATCAGCTACGGGAAGCTCATGATCTGGTTCTTTCTCGTGTCCGACGCACTGACCTTCAGTGGCTTGTTGGTGTCGTATGGTTTTGCGCGCCACTCACTGAGCCCCGGCGTGGAGTGGCCCGTGGGCGAATACGTATTCAGCAAATTCCCCGGCATCGAGGCGGAAATGCCATTGATGTACGTCGCCCTGATGACCTTCATCCTCATCATCAGCTCGGTGACGATGGTGCTGGGCGTGGAAGCCGGGCATCGGATGGACAAGAAAGGCGTGGTGAAATGGCTGTTCCTCACCATCATCGGCGGTTTGTTCTTCCTGAGCTCACAAGCTTACGAGTGGTCCCATTTCATCCATGGAAGCCATGCCCGCGTCACGTTGGCGGACGGCCGCACCGCCTACCTGGAAGAAAACCCGCACCACGGCGAGACCATCGATCCGGCCAACTTCGCCATGACCATCGGGAGCCCCCGCTCCGAGGAGGTGTTGAAAGGCCCGGAGGCCTATAAGCTTTATCAGAACGCCATCCACGTTACCAGTGGGGCGAACATGACGGAGAACGAGTACGGCCCGCCGGCATACGCCAATTTCTTCTTCTTCATCACCGGTTTCCACGGTTTCCACGTCTTCAGCGGCGTGGTGATCAACATCGTGGTGCTCTCCATGGTGATCAAGGGTGTTTTCCAACGCCGCGGCCACTACGAAATGGTGGAGAAGGCGGGCCTTTACTGGCACTTTGTGGACCTCGTGTGGGTGTTCGTCTTCACCTTCTTCTACCTTGTTTGATCCATTGAACCAAACTGCACGGCAAATGGAACGTGACGACATCATCGAATACAGTCTGGGGGCCGGCCACAGCGAGGAACAGGGCCGCGCCATCCGCAAGAAGATCTACTTCGTCACCGTGCTCCTCACGGTGATCACCTCCTTTGAAGTGCTCCTGGGCGTTTTCTGGCGCACATGGATGCCGGGATCATGGCATTGGGTGAAATGGACGTTCATTGTGTTGACCTTGGTGAAGGCAACCTACATCGTGATGACCTTCATGCACCTGGGCGATGAGCGCAGGAACATCCGGAGCTTCATCCTGATCCCCTACGCACTGTTCCTGCTGTACCTCATCTTCATCGCCATCTGGGAGTCGCAGTACATTCACTGGGCGTTGCACACCTTCCTGTGAGCACGGAACTGAGACCGGCGGGGAAGGGCAAGAAAATTGCCCTGTTGCTGGTGTTGTTGGCGGGGATCCCTGGGGTTGTTTTCCTTTTCCGGGACAGCAAAAGTTATTACACCCAGCTGCCCTATCTGGGGGAGCGCGAAGCCAATGCCCCCGGTGATACCAGCTACTTCACGGTACCGCCGTTCCACTTCATCGACGAGGATGGCAAGCCCTTCACTGACCAGGACGTGCGGGGCAAGGTGCTCATCGTGGATTTCTTCTTCACACGCTGCACCTCCATCTGCCCCAAAATGAGCGTGCAGATGCAACAGCTCCAGTTGCAAATGGACGACCCTGCGTTCAAGGATGTCCTCTTCCTGAGCCACACCGTGGACCCGGACCATGACACCCCAACGGTGCTGAAGGCCTATGCCACGCGGTTGGAAGCCGACCCCAAGCGCTGGAAATTCCTGACCGGCAATGCGGCCGACATTTACCGCCAAGGCAATCTGGGCTACTTGCTCAGCGCGGGTGCCGACTCATCCAACGCTGAGGATTTTGTGCATTCGCCGCAGTTCGTTCTGGTGGATGCCCAACGCCATATCCGGGGCATGTATGACGGCACCAACACCGAGGCCATGCGCAGCTTGTTGACGGATGTGAAGGCGCTGCTGCACGAAAGCAGGGGCAGGGCCGCCAAAAAACCGGGATCGTGACCAAGGCAGCGGAAGGTTCACACGGCCGGGGCACCATGGCGGCATGGTTGCTGAGCGCGCTATTGCTCGGGGTCATCGGCTTTCTTTACCTGGGCCCTAAGCTGATCTATGTGGCGGACCTCTCGCCCTCCACCCTGCCGAAGGTGAATGCCTGCCTGAACGCGGCATGTGCCTTGGTGCTCATATTCGCCTGGAGGGCCATCCTGCGCAAGAACATCAGCCTGCATAAGCGGCTGATGCTTTCCGCCGTTGTGATCAGTGCGCTGTTCCTGGTCAGTTATGTGGTGCAGCACGGCAGCTTCCCTTCCGCGAAATATGGCGGCACCCTGGGTTGGCTGTACTATCCGGTGCTCATTTCACACATCATGCTGGCGGCGGCCATCGTGCCGATGGTGCTGATCACATTGGTCCGGGCGCTCGGCAACCGGTTCGACAAACACCGTAAGATAGCCCGGTGGACCTTGCCCTTGTGGCTGTATGTAAGCGTGACGGGCGTGGGGGTCTACCTGATGTGCGCACCGTATTACTAGGCAGGGCATCCAGGTTCCGATCGGCCCTACTTTTGTCCCGATGAAACTGCAACGATTTTTCCTGGCTGCGTTCATTGCGGTGTTGTTCATGCTGCCTGCCGAAACATGGGCCCAAGGTTGTTCCATGTGCAAGGCGGTGGCCGCCACCGATCCCGGCAGCAACGTATATGGCGGAGCACAGGCCGTTGGCGGTGGCTTGAACAAGGGCATCCTGTTCATGATGGCCGTGCCCTACGTGCTGTTGTTCATCTTCTTCCGCAAGAAGATCGCAGGCTTCGTCAAGGAGTTCAGGAGCGCACAAGGCTGAGCAGGGCATGGCACCATGCGCATGGCATCCGGTGGCCCGGGGCTATGGCAGTTGTTCCGTGCGTATGGAAGTGGGCGCATTGCCGCCGATGTTGAGGAGAATGGCATCGCGGTCGTTCTGGGCACCGGTGTATTTCACCGTTCCGTCCAGATTCACATCCGCAGCTTGATAACCCGTGCTGGTGGCTGTGGGTGTACTGCCCCCAATGGCCTGCAGGATCGGGTCACGGTCGTTTCCGGCACCCGTGTAGCCGATGGTGGCATCGCGCACGACATTGCCGGACCACAACATTGCGCGCCCGTCGGTCAATTGCAGGGCATTGGTGCCGTAGGTGGCCGTTGCGGGCAAGCCGAAATCAATGGTGGCCGCGGATGTGCCGAGTGCCACGGCGGCAGCGGTCATGCAGCCCAAGTGGTTGCGGTGGCGCACGGCCACATAATAGTTGCCCGCGGGCATGGCAAAGTGAATGGAGGCCGTGCCGTCGGCGGCAACTACGTCACCATCGCGTTGAAGCAGGGCACAATGGGCGGCAACGACCGTGGCCGGCGCGGACGAGGAGCGCAGCTCCACCACGACCCAATCGACGATGGCGTTGTCGCCGATGGTCGCCAAGAGCCCCGGCCCTGCGGTTTCGCCCCCGCCTCCGGGCAGGCTGAAGCCCATTGCCGTGTACGGCTCGCCCGCAGGCAGCAGATTGTTCGCCCGCATTTGGTCGCCCATGCGGTGATCCGTGCTGTTGTAAGCGCCGCTGAGGTACATCCGGACGTTGGCCGCCACATTCACCACCGTTCCGGAAATGTTCACATTGTCGAAATAGAGCCGTTGCCCATAGCCGCAGGTGCCCTCAAAACGCAGCTGGATGCTGCCGCCGTCGTAAGCGCTGAGATCAATGTTGTGGTGGGCCCACTCATTGCAATTGGCCGGGCTCCAGGTACTGCTGGTGCTGTTCGCTGCGGTGGCCAGTGCACTGCCTGATGCCTGGTAGATGTTCGTCCAAGTGCTGCCGCAGTCAGCGCTGAGGTCCACGCGGAAGCCGTCGGAATAAGTGGCGTTGTAGCGTGCATACGCATGGTCAAAGGTGAGGTGCGTGCCGGCCGTTGCGGCCAGGTCAACCACGGGGGTTACCAAACCGTCCTGCTCCCCAATGGAACTGTAGGCGTAGTAATTGATCATCCATGCGGTGGTGCTCGCACACGCCGGGCCGTTGGCCACAACGGAAGTCACCCAGGTGGTTGAATTGTCCGGGTTCGTCAACGTCCAGCCTGCGGGCACGGCAGAGCCGCCTTCCACATCCTGGTTCAACGGGGCGGCCACCACCGTGGCGGCCACGGCCGTAATGGCATTCACCGTTTCATCGTCCCCGGCAAACTGGTCACCCGTGAGGACTGTACCGGCGGTAAGCGTATGAGGGCCGGGGGCAAGTCCCGTGATCGGCTGCGCAAATGTGACGGTCTGTGTGGCACCGGCCGCCAGTGTTCCTGCAAAGGCTTGGCTTACATACGCTCCTCCGTCCAGTTTGTAGCGCACGGAAAAGCCGGATTGCGGCAACAGGCCGAAATTGCGCACGGTGGCCATGACGGGGATGGGTGAAGCACCACAGATCTGCACGTTGGCCCCGGCGGGGACAATGGCTGAAACGCCCACGTCGTTCTGCAGGGGCAGGTTGAATGCTTCCGTTTGGTCGGTAACGCTGTTGGAGCTTCCTTGGCTGGCGCCATAGCCCAGGCCACGGCGTGCAAAGGCTGCCCAGATCAAGTTTTGGTTGGCGCCCCCGTACAGCACGGCATCAGCCTGAAGGATGGCATCGCGGCCATCCACGAAGCCCGGGCTGCATGGCGTAAGCTTCAGGCCTTCGGCCACCAGGTACATGGCCATGTTATTGCCGCCGGTGCCATTGTACAGGTCCGGGTCGAACCCGTATTGGTCGATCAAATCCCAGGTCATTTCCCACAGCATGGTGCACCAGATGAACCCAATGTCATGTGCATCACTGTAGTTGGGGTTGTTGGTGGCCGCGTAGGTGAAATTGTTCACCGAAAAGGAGGTGCTGTATGGCGAAGGGCGGATGCCCGCACCAGTGGGCGGTTCACCCAGGACATAGGTGCCGATCCCCCGGGCCTGCGTGCGCGTATCACCGGTGTTCATGGTCATCATCAGGCCGAAAAAGTCACTCCAACCCTCGCCCATCTGCTCGCCGTTGTCCAAGCAGTTCACGTTGGACGGGCCGCCGACCAACCGGTTGCTGATGCCGTGGCCGAACTCGTGGCAGATGATCCCGCTGTCAAAATCCCCATCGCGCTGGGGCGTGGTCTGGTTCCAGAGGTACATCTGCATCCGTGGGCTGCTGCCGTCCGGTGGTGTGGCGAAATTGGCATTGTTCATGCCGCTGCCGTCCTGGCCGTCCGCCAGCACATAGTCCGCACCGGTACCGCCCCTGCCGTAATTGTTCTGCTGAAAGTTGCCGGCCGCCTCATCAAAACCGTAATGGTACCATACGTCGTGCATGATGTTGTTCCAGTAGAACAGGTTGGTGAGCGCGGCATCACGATAGGTGGAGGGGGCTTGGGCCAGGTTCACCGGGAAATCAAAATCCAAGGTGGTGCCGCCGTTCGGACTGTAGCCCGTGCCATTGTTTCCGTTGGCATCCTCCTGAGCCAGCACATTGTTCCCCCTGGTAATGGTGTACTCCGCGCCGGCAGCGCCATTGGTGTCGTGCCAGCCGTAGGGTGAAGCGGTGCCGCCATTGGCCCATGGGGTGTTCCGGATGCCACGCGGGCCATGCGATGGGCTTTCAACCGGAACAGGGTACACATTGTAATCATTCGGGGCTGCCGGTGCAGGCGGCGGCATCATTGAGGCTTTCCATGCACTGTGTTCCACCACCTTGTCAAACCCGCATTGGGCCACCCAATCATTGCGGTCCACCTCCTTGCCGTTGGCCGCGGCCACGCGCACGTTCCACCAATGGGCGCCATCGAGCCGGTAATAGTTCACGTTCCATACCAGCCGGAGGGTGCCGTCCATCGGCTGGTACATCAGCTGCACTGTTACGGGTTCATTGCCGAACGCGGTCCCATCAAAGGTTTGCAGCTTGCCGCCGTCGGCGCTGCTGACCAAGGCGGGTGTCGTGGTGCTCCCCAGGTCCCGGCGCAATACGGTTGCAAGTGCCTGTTCCGCGGAAATTGAGGGGGTCGGGTCTTCAGCGGTTTTTCCTGCATACGGCCACGCCGCGCAACTGAACTTGAACATGCGCCCATCGGCGGCCCGGTGCAGCGCGATATCGCCATTGAATACTTCAATGCCCTGCCAACGTTGGCGCAGGTAGGTATGCTCCATGCCCGTGCGCGAGTCCCGGTACTGGTCCTTCACCACCAGATCGGCGAGGTCCTCGGCTTTATAGCCGTGGCCTACAAGTCGTTCCCTGGCCGTGGCTGCAGGGTCGTTCAGCCTGTCTTGGGCGTTGACGGAAAAGGGCAGGCATGCAACGGCCAAAAGGCATGGGATCCGGGAAAAGCGGTGCATCGATAGCGGTTTGGGATCGCAAGGTATCCTGCACGATCATTCCAAGGCAAGCAGGTTGCCGCACTCGATCCCCGCAAGGTTGACCCCTGTCAGCAGATCACACGCGCCCTTCAGTACCTTTGCGGCATGAAAGCCGTCCATCTGGCGGCGGCGGAACCCGAAGAACCATTGAACATGTACCCCGAAGAATTGACCGCGCCGATGGTGGCGGACCTCACTGAAGTTGGATTCAAGGAATTGAAAACGCCCGCCCAGGTGGACCAGGCATTCAGGATGCCGGGCACCGTGCTGTGCGTGGTGAACAGCGTGTGCGGTTGCGCCGCTGGGGCGTGCCGCCCCGGGGTGAAAGCGTCACTGGCCGGCGAAAAGCGGCCGGACCATCTCACAACCGTTTTTGCCGGAGTGGACACCGATGCAGTGATGCAGGCCCGCCAGCACTTCCTGCCCTACCCGCCCAGCAGCCCGAGCATTGCCCTGTTCAAGGACGGCAAGCTGGTCCATTTTGTTGAGCGGCACCACATCGAAGGCCGCAGTGCAGGGATGATCGCGGAGCACCTGAAAATGGTGTATGATGAATTCTGCTGAAGTCCTGGCCGCAAAAACGAACAAAAGCCCCGCTGATGCGGGGCTTTTGTTCGTTGATCCCAATAAGGGCCGCTGCAACGCTTACTGATCGTCCTCGGTAAGCTGGGCCTTGCCCACGTACCTCCCGTCCACGTAAACTTCGATCTTTCGAAGGATGCCGTTCCGGTCGTACTTGAACACCTTTCCCTGCCACAGCCGTCCATTGCGGAAATTGCCCTGCTGTGATAAGCGGTGCTGGTCATCATAAAGTGCATTCCATCCGTCAGCCTTGAACACGGCGGAATTGGTCTGTTCATTGGCGGCCTTTACGGGTGCCGCCTTGGCATCGGCGGGCAACGGTGCGGCAACCAGTACTGACTTGGGCTTGTAGCTCCGGAATGATCCCGGATCGGCTTCACCACCCTTGAAACTGGCGGTTGCCTCCAAGTTGCCATTGGCGTAGTACCGCTTCAACGTGCCTTCTTCCTTGCCGTCGGCCACGTTCACCGCCACTTCCAGGTTTCCGTTTTCATGGTAGTACTTCTGAACCCCGTTGCGCGTACCGTAGGCGTCAAAAACGAATTCCTGCATCAGGTTTCCGTTGGCATACCACCGCTTGAACCCACCGGTGTTGCGGTCCAAGTCCCAGCTACCCTGCTCTTCCTGTGATCCGTCCGGGTAAAAGGTGGTGTAGCTGCCCTTGGGAAGACCTTTCAGATAGGTCACTTCACTGCGGATGCGGCCATTCGGCCAATAGCGCTTCCACGTGCCTGTGCGTTTGTTGTCGGCGTAGCGGCCTTCTTCGTACAAAGCGCCAGCCCGGTAGTCGGGCTTGTCGGCAACCGGGCCGGAAACGCGCCACCAGCCTTGTTTCAGGCCCTGTTCATCCAACTTGTTGAGCGTGTCCGCGGCCACGCTACTGGCTTGTGCAGTGGCACCAGGGCCCGCCAAGAACCACGCTATGGTGAAAGCCAGCAAGGGGAAGGGGGAGGATATGCGCATGGGCTGAAGCGGTATTCGCCCCGGCGAAACGAAACTTCTCTCTCCCGGGTTACAACTGCGCCCCGGTCTTCGCTTGCAACAGCGGCTTCAGGTGGGCCATCATGTCGTCCACCATGGCCTTGAGGTCGAAGACTGGCTTCCACCCCCAATCGCGGCGTGCCGCACTGTCGTCGATGCTGCGTGGCCAGGAATCAGCATACGCCTGGCGCTCGTCCGGTGCATAGCTCATCTTGAAACCGGGGATGTGGCGGGCCACCTCAACCGCGATCTGTTCGGGATCGAAGCTCATGCCGGCGATGTTGTAGCCGGTACGCTCCTTCACCTGCTCCACCGGGGCTTCCATCAGCTCAATGGTGGCCCGGATGGCATCGGGCATGTACATCATCGGCAAGGTGCTCTTGGGGCCCAGGAAACTGGTGTATGCCCCTCGCTTGATGGCTTCGTGGAAGATATGGACGGCATAGTCCGTGGTGCCGCCGCCCGGGGCGCTCTTCCAGCCGATGAGGCCCGGATAGCGGATGCTGCGCACATCCACGCCGTAGCGGTGGTGGTAGTAGTTGCACCAACCTTCGCCGGCCAGCTTGCTGATGCCGTAAACCGTGCTGGGTTCGGTCACCGTGTGCTGGGGCGTCATGTCCTTGGGCGTGGTAGGGCCGAAAGCCGCGATGCTGCTGGGCCAATAGACCTTCTGCAACCGCCCTTCCCGCGCCAGCTCCAGGATGATGAGCAGGCTTTCCATGTTCAGCTTCCACGCGAAGGCGGGGTCTTTTTCGGCCGTGGCGCTCAGCAAGGCCGCCAGCAAATACACTTCGGTGATGCCGTGCTTGTCCAGGATGCGCTCGATGCCGTGGCGGTCCATGGCGTTCACGAGCACGAAGGGGCCGTCCTGCTTCGCCTGCGGCTCCTTGATGTCGCTGGCCACCACGCTTTCCGCGCCGAAGCGGGCGCGAAGGCCTTCAACGAGTTCAGTGCCGATTTGGCCGGAGGAGCCGATCACGAGGATTTTCTTGGACATGTTCGTAAGTGACTTGCCACGCCTGAACGGGCGGGGACAAAGCTATTCCCGGCACGGGCACCTCCGGCTCGGCGTAAATTCGCACCCATGGACACGCACCGACTGCGCAACCTGCTGCACCCGGAATTGCTCCGTGAGCGATCGGTGCATGAAGCCAGGCCGCGCACCACGCTGTCGTTCTATCGCTATGTGCGCCTTGGCGGATTGGAAGCACTGCGCCATGCACTGTATGCGGAATGGGAACAGCTTGGCGTGCTGGGCCGCATCTATATCGCAACGGAAGGAATCAACGCGCAAGTGAGCTTGCCCACCGAAAACCTGGGCCTGTTCCGCAGCACCTTGGATGCACGGACTGCATTCCGGGAAGTGCCCTGGAAGATCGCCGTGGAGGATGAAGGCAGGAGCTTCTTGAAACTCGCCGTCAAAGTGAGGAAGAAGATCGTGGCGGACGGCCTGGCCGACGATGCCTTTGATGTGAGCGCGGTGGGTGCGCACCTGGATGCGGAAACCTTCAACCGGAAAATGGAGGAAGGCGCGCTGGTGATCGACATGCGAAACAACTACGAGTGCGCCATCGGGCATTTTGAAGGGGCCTACCTGCCCAAGGCGGATACCTTCCGCGGTGCGATCGAGGAGGTGGTGGGGATGTTGAGTGAAGAGGTGAAGGAGAGAGAAGGTGCGGAAGTGAGGAAGAGAGGAGGTGAAGAGGTGAAGGAGGCGCCCGAGATCCTGCTCTATTGCACCGGCGGCATCCGCTGCGAAAAAGCCAGTGCCTACTTGAAGCACCACGGCTACGCCAACGTGGGCCAGCTGCATGGCGGCATCATCGATTATGCACGGCAGATCAAAGCACAAGGGCTGCCCAGCAAATACAAGGGGCAGAACTTCGTGTTCGACGAACGACTGGCGGAGCGGATCACCGACGATGTGGTGGGCACCTGCATGCAATGCGGAGCGGCATGCGACCGCATTGGCAACTGCCACGAGGCCACGTGCAACATGCTGCTGGTGCAATGCGAAGCCTGTGCAACCAAGTATGCGGATTGCTGCTCACCAAGCTGCCGGGAGATCCACCTCTTGCCCTTCCAGGTGCAACGTGCATGGCGCAAAGGCCGCAGCACGCGCAGCTCGAAGACCAAGGCCATCAACGATCCGGAAGGCTTGCGGAAACGGATACGCGAGGAGGAGAAATTGCTTGCGCTCCGCGGCACGCTTCATCCGGAATTGATATCCGTCACGCTACAGGAAAAGACCAGCGCGTAAGCTTGTGCGAACGGACAACCCGTAACCGAAAATGCCCATCTACCACACCCTCGGCAGCATCCCGCACAAGCGGCACACCCAGCACAAAAGCCCGGAAGGCAAGCTGTACTACGAGCAGCTCTTCGGCACCGAGGGCTTCAGCGGCATGAGCTCGCTGCTCTATCACGTACACCGGCCCACGCAAGTGAAGCAATTGGTGAGCGATCGCGACATCACCCCCAAGATCGCCATCGCCAAGAACATGCGCGCCCTGCGCCTGAAAGGCTTTGACGTGAAGCCCGAGGCCGACCACATCGCAGCCCGCAAGACCATTCTGGCGAACAACGACTGCGCCGTGATCTTGGCAGCACCCACCGCCAACAAGGTGGACTACTTCTACAAGAACACCGACTGCGACGAGCTGATCTTCATCCACAAAGGCACTGGCCGCCTGCGCAGCACCTTCGGCACCTTGGATTTCAAGTACGGCGACTACCTGCTGATCCCGCGCGGCATCATCTTCACCCTGGAGTTCGACACGGCGGACAACCGCCTGTTGATTGTGGAAAGCCGGCACCCCATGTACACCCCGCACCGCTACAGGAACGAATTCGGGCAGTTGTTGGAGAGTTCACCCTTTTGTGAGCGCGACATCCGCCGCCCGCACGGGCTGGAAACCCACGATGAAAAGGGCGACTTCCGCATGTTCGTGAAGAAGCAGGACGTGCTGCATGAAATGATCTACGCCACCCATCCCTTCGACGTGGTGGGCTGGGACGGATACAACTATCCGTACGCCTTCAGCATCCACGATTTCGAGCCCCTCACCGGCCGTGTACACCAGCCGCCGCCCGTGCACCAGACCTTCGAGACCAAGGCCTTCGTTGTGTGCAGCTTCTGCCCCCGCCTCTACGACTACCACCCGCTGGCGATCCCCGCACCGTACAACCACAGCAACATCGACAGTGATGAGCTCTTGTACTACGTGGCCGGTGATTTCATGAGCCGCAACGACATCAAGGAAGGCAATCTCACGCTGCACCCTGCCGGCATCGTGCACGGTCCGCAGCCCGGCGCCATGGAGCGCAGCATCGGCAAGACCGAGACCAACGAACTGGCCGTGATGATCGACACCTTCAAGCCCCTGCAAGTGACCGAGGAGGCGCTGAAGATCGATGATGGGTCATATTGGAAGAGTTGGCTCGAGTAAGGCGATCGGACGATCAGATGATAAGATGATGGCTCCCTCAAGGTCTCCCGCTCCGCAGGCCGGAGCGCTTCACGAAGGCTTGAAGGGGCCTTGTGTCCGATAAATCAGAATTGCCAATGGCCATTTGTATTCATCCTTGTAAATCCACATCTTCGTTGTGGATTTACAAGGATGAAAAAGCGACCGGAATCTCTTGCGCGGGTGAACAAGGCGCTCAAACGCAGCCCCATCGTAATGCTCGTGGGGCCGCGCCAGTGCGGCAAAACCACGTTGGCGCGGCAGCTTGTGGGCAATCGCATCGCGAACTATTTCGACTTGGAACAGCATGCCGTTGCCAAGGTGATGTCGGAGCCTTCCTTGATCCTGGACAGCCTCACCGGCCTGGTGGTATTGGATGAGGCACAGCGCATCCCGGACCTCTTCCCTCATTTGCGCGTGCTTGCTGACCGCCCCCGCAAGCCAGCCCGTTTCCTTGTGCTCGGAAGCGCATCGCCCGAACTCTCCCGCCAAGCGGCCGAATCACTGGCCGGCCGGGTGGAGATCATCGAGGTGCGCGGTTTCGACCTCGGCGAGGTGAAGCCGACCGAGATGGGAAACCTGTGGCTTCGAGGGGGATTCCCACGGTCGTTCCTTGCAAAGAGCGCTGAGGAGAGCTTGATCTGGCGTGAGAACTTCATCAACACTTTCCTGGAGCGCGACTTGGGCAACCTTGGTTTCAGGGTTTCACCGGTGGCGATGCGCCGTTTCTGGACCATGTTGGCACATTACCATGGACAGGTGTGGAACGCGGCGCAGATGTCCACCTCATTGGGCATATCAGCCAGCAGCGCGCGCAACTACCTTGATGCGTTGGAACAGACCTACATGGTGCGCCGCCTGCAGCCTTGGTTCGTGAACACCGGCAAGCGCTTGGTGAAAAGCCCCAAAGTGTACATACGAGACACCGGCGTGCTGCATGCCTTGGAGGACATCGGAAGCACAAAACAACTATGGACCCACCCGCGGATGGGGGCTTCTTGGGAAGGCTTCGCCTTGGAAGAAGTACTGGGCCACTTCCGGCCACGTCAAGCTTGGTTCTACGGCACGCAGGCCGGAGCCGAACTCGACCTGTTCTTCCTGTACAAAAACAAACGCATCGGTGTGGAATTCAAGCGCTCCGCCACGCCAACCATCACCCGCTCCATGCACATCGCCATGGAGGACCTCAAACTGGACAAACTCTATTTCATCTATCCCGGGGAACTGCATGTCAAGTTGGCCCCCAAGGTGGAAGCAGTTCCATTGGCCAAGTTGCGGGAGTTGGTTCCGGTGAAGTGACCCAAAGGCCAATAACGGACGACTATGGCTCGACGACGGGAAGTAGTGAAGCACTGGGTGCAGCAAGGCTCAACAGTATTCTGATGACAATGAACACCATCCTCAAGCATTACCTATACGGAATTGTGCTTGCCATTTTAGTATTCGGGTTCTCCACTTTTGTCCAATCCCTTCCTATTCCTGGATATGGGGCTTTAGGATACATGTATGCATTTACATTAGGGGCGCAAGTGACATATTATTGGCTCACATCCACTAATCACCTAAAACATGCCATTCTAAATTTCATTTTGAACTTTTTTCTTTGGATCACGGAGCTTGTTCAATTGGAACATCTATTGGATGGAACCGGCATCCACAGGATAATTTACCGTTCGGATGAACTCTACGTGCTTCGATCCCTTCTTGGTGGCATATTGTGGGCATCCAATAAGCTCCTCATTGATAAATTCGTTCCTTTCGTGAGCACCCATAGGAAAAGCGAACACGAAAGACCATGATCGTTTCATTATGACCCACGAGCTGAACATCAAATCAACATGAAAGCCCCCCCTCTTTTCCTTGGCCGCAGCACTATTTGCCATTGCTACCAGCGCCCAGAAACCCGCACCACAGGCCACATACGTGTTGTGTTACCAGCAATGTCCATGGCAGGATGTCATGGTGGTCCCGGCCGGGGATACAACTGCGATGAACACCACCACTGTCGGCTTCTTCAGCCTTCCGAAGACCGATCTGAGAAGGACCTTCGCCGACCTGACCGAAGCGGACCTGAAGCAGGTGAAGAAGCAGCCCATCGTTCGCACACCTGCTTGGTGACCGGGAATGACGATTACCACACGCCCAAGCAGATCAAGGAACCTGATCTGAAGAAGGAGGCCGAACTCAACGCCGGGATCCAGTTCTACTTCATGGCCCCTATTGCAACGATCGACCATGCCTGCGACCTCCCTCCCTACCACAAGCGGGACCGGGAAAAATGGCAGGCTGCCAGGGGTGCGAAGTGAGTCCACCAAATTCAGCGCCCGCTGCCGATCTTCATTCCCAAGGGCAGGAAGCTCCACTGACCCAAGCCTGCAAAGGCGGCATTTCACCTCAGCAACTACCCGGATCGTGGTATTGCGGCATCCGTCATCGCATTGTCATTTTGCGCCCACGATGGAGACTACCGGGGGAAGTGCGTGGAAGCAGCAGGGCACGGGTGTGCTGGCCTTTGTGATCGTGTTGTTGCTGATGCCCTTGGGCCATGCCCTCATGGTATTGCTGGAAATGCTGGGCGCAGCCGTGTTTGTCAGTGCCTTGGGCTTGGGGACCTTGGGCTGCATGCTGCTTTGGTGGGGCGTGGCCCGCCCCATGCGCGACCTCTACGCCACACTGCTTGGCGCCCTGGGCGGCGTGCTCGTGTGGACCGGCTGGGTGGAGTTCAGTTTCGTATGGCTGGCCCACAAGCTCCATGTGCAACCCCTGATGGAGCACGGCGAGGTGGTCACCAAGCCGGAATACCTGGTGATGCTCAGCTCCATCGGCCTGTTGGGAACCATGACCATGCTCTTTATGTTCGCCCACACCCGCTGCCCCTTCTTCGCATGGGGGCAGAAGCGCATGGGCGTGCACAAGGCCGTGGCCATTCCCAGCGCCTCGCAACGGCCGTTGGCCATGATCGCCTTCATTGAGATGGTCATGGTTGTGTGGACCTTCTATATCGTACTGCTTGTGTGCTATGACGAAAGCATCGTCGGCGACCGCCATCCGTTCACCTGGGCGGTGGCCTTCGGATCACTGGCCTGGAGCATCCATCTATTTTGGCAACTGCTTCGCATCAAAAGCTTCGACCATGCGGTACGGTACGCCATCCCCACGGTGGTGATCTTTTGGAATTTCATTGAGATCATGGGCCGCTGGAACATGTTCAAGGAGATCTGGATACATCCCAAGGAGCACTGGATGGAGAACAGTCTGCTGCTGGCCTTGCTGGTGTTCTTCACGGCCTACTTCATGATCAAGGGGCGCAAGGACCGGCAGCGCAGTGCAAAGGCACGGTTGGCCGGGAAGGGCATGCAACCATCGCAGGCGGCTCCACGCAGGGCCAGGAGGCAAGCCACGGTGTTGGAGGGAACTGCGTAAGGGCCGGTGGACCCCACCCGATAAGGCGAAAAAGCCCGACCTTTGCAACCTACACCCGCAACTAATTCCGCCATGGCCATCGAAAGTGCAACACCCCAGCTCGAAAAAGTAGTCCCGGAGGCAGCGGACTTCCTCCCCCTCCTAGGGACCGACTACGTGGAGCTCTATGTGGGCAACGCCAAGCAGGCTGCCCACTTCTACAAGACCGCCTTCGGTTTCCAGAGCTTGGCGTAGGCGGGCCTGGAGACGGGCGTGAAGGACCGCACGAGCTACGTGCTGGTGCAGGACAAGATCCGCCTGGTGCTCACCACGCCGCTGACGAAGGAGCACGAGATCAACGACCACTTGCGCAAGCACGGGGACGGCGTGAAAGTGATCGCCCTTTGGGTGGACGATGCACGCAAGGCGTTCGCTGAAACCACCAAGCGTGGTGCGGTACCTTATTTTGAGCCCCGCGTGGAAAAGGACGCAGACGGCGAAGTGGTGAAAAGCGGCATCAAGCTGTACGGTGACACGGTACACGTGTTCGTGGAACGCAAGAACTACAAAGGCACTTTCCTGCCCGGGTTCAAACCGTGGAAAAGCGCCTACAACCCGCCCACGGCCGGCCTGAAATACGTGGACCACATGGTGGCCAACGTAGGATGGAATGAAATGAACCCCTGGGTGAAGTTCTATGAGGACGTAATGGGGTTCGCCAACGTGCTGGGCTTTGACGACAAGGACATCAGCACGGAGTACAGCGCCTTGATGAGCAAGGTGATGAGCAATGGCAACGGCCGCATCAAGTTCCCCATCAACGAACCCGCCGAAGGCAAGAAGAAAAGCCAGGTGGAGGAGTTCCTTGATTTTTACAACGGACAGGGAGTTCAGCACATCGCCATCGCCACGGACAACATCGTGCACACCGTGCGCGAGCTGATGAGCCGCGGGGTGGAGTTCCTGAAGGTGCCTTCCAGCTATTACGAAGGCCTGCTGGACCGGGTGGGCCCCATTGAAGAGGACTTGGGACCCTTGGCCGAACTGGGCATCCTGGTGGACCGCGACGACGAGGGCTACCTGCTGCAACTCTTCAGCAAACCCTTGCAGGACAGGCCTACCCTATTTGTGGAGATCATTGAGCGCAAGGGCGCCAAGAGCTTCGGCAAGGGCAACTTCAAGGCGCTGTTCGAGGCGATCGAACGGGAGCAGGAGGCACGGGGGACGTTGTGATCTTTGCTAATTGAGCATCCCCAAAAGCGCATCCTGTGGGGCGCCATTGCGGCAAGGGAGGCCACCCATGGTTGTTGACCAGCCGCACCTCACGGGCTTTCCGTCGCAAGGCCGTGCGTGAACGCCATGGCATACAGAGGACCGTGGCCGTAGCGCGAAGGTCTTTCGCCCAACAGAACTGCATGGTCGAAGCCTGCCTTGGCGAACAAGGGCGCTGCGCCATGGCGCGGCAAGGGGAACGGCACCCACGGGGCCAATGGCCGTGCGGTGTCATACTCAACGAGCAGCGCTGTTTGAGCGACTTGTGCAATGCGGGCCAGCAGCTTTTCCTTGCTTTCCACGAAGTGGAGCACATTGGCCAGCAGCACGCCGTCCATGGGGCCGGGCAGCGGCTCCCCCACATCGGCGTTCAGTGTGGCAATGCGCACGCCTTGGTGCATGGCGGGCACTGCGCGCAAGGCTGCCACATCGCGATCCACGGCCGTGATGGTGCTTCCGGCCGGCAGCAGTTCCGCCAAGGCCCGGGTGAAGGTGCCCGTGCCGCAGCCGAGTTCCAGCCAATGGTTCGCGCGTCCCTGATCCATGCAAGCCCGCGCTATCAAGCTCTTTGCTTCCTTGATGGTCATGCTTCAAGGATACGGACATGGCCGGTATAATTTTACCCCATGAGAAACATGCTCATCCTGTTCGGCACCATGTGCCTGCCCTGGCTCTCCACCGGCTGCACCAAGGACCAGGACCAGGCGGACACCGGCTACCGTGCAGCGGCCATCACCTTCCGCCAGGACAGCGGCTACACCTACCTGAACGATACATTTCCCGCCGGGGACACTGTCCGCATCGGCGTCACCGTTGACCAAGGAACCGAGCACTTGGTCACGTTCCGGGTGGACCGCAAATACGACAATGGCCCGGTGGTGCACATGGATACGGTACCGATCCCGGCCGTGCCATTCCACCATGACGCCATCTACGTACTGCGCAACCAGCCTGGCGTGGAGCAATGGTCCTTCATCGCCGTGGAAAGCAACGGCGACCTCACCAAGCGGAGCCTCACGTTCACCACGCAGTAGGTGATGCGCGGGCAATACCTTCGCGGCGGCCGCCACCGGCCCCTATAGCAGCGTTGATGTACCGTACCCACACCTGCGGCGAGCTCCGCCTCACCGATGCCGGAAAAACCGTGACCCTCGCCGGATGGGTCCAGCGCAGCCGCGCCATGGGCGGTCTCACCTTCGTGGACCTGCGCGACCGCTACGGCATCACGCAGCTCAGCTTCAACGCCGAGCGCGACAAGGCCCTGTGCGAACTGGCCAATGCCTTGGGGCGCGAGTACGTGGTGGAGGCCACGGGCATGGTGAAGGAGCGTGAAAGCAAGAACAAGAACATCTCCACCGGTGAAGTGGAGCTGGTCGTCACGGAACTGAAGGTGCTGAACGCTGCCAAGACACCGCCCTTCACCATTGAGGAAGAGACCGACGGCGGCGACGACCTGCGCATGAAGTACCGCTACCTGGACCTGCGCCGGGCCAACGTGAGGAAAAACTTCGAGCTGCGCCACCGCATGGCCATCGAGACGCGCAACTACCTCAGCGCACAGCATTTTTTGGAAGTGGAAACGCCCGTGCTGATCAAGAGCACGCCGGAGGGCGCCCGCGATTTCGTGGTGCCCAGCCGCATGCACCAAGGCGAGTTTTACGCGCTCCCGCAAAGCCCGCAGACCTTTAAGCAGCTGCTGATGGTGGCCGGCATGGACCGCTACTTCCAGATCGTGAAATGCTTCCGCGACGAGGACCTGCGTGCCGACCGCCAGCCGGAGTTCACCCAGATCGACTGCGAAATGGCCTTCGTGGAGCAGGAGGACATCCTCAACATGTTCGAGGGCTTAGCCAAGCATTTATTCAAGAGCATCCTCGGCAAGGAATTCAATGCGCCCTTTCTGCGGATGAGCTTCGACGAGGCCATGCGTACGTATGGTTGTGACAAGCCGGACCTGCGCTTCGGCATGCCGTTCCAAGAACTGAACGACCTGGCTCAAAACAAAGGCTTCAAGGTCTTCGATGATGCCGAGCTGGTGGTGGGCATCAACGCCGAAGGTTGTGCGGGATGGAGCCGCAAGCAGACCGATGCGCTCATCGACTATGTGAAACGCCCGCAGATCGGCGCCACCGGCATCGTGTTCCTCAAATGGACCGAGGAAGGCCTGAAAAGCACCGTGGACAAGTTCTTCACCCCGGAGCAACTGCAGCAATGGGCCGATCGCTGCGGCATGAAGCAAGGCGACCTGCTGTGCATCATGGCCGGCAAGGCGGACAAGACGCGCAAGCAACTGAACGAACTGCGTCTACACATGGGCGACCTGTGCAACCTGCGCGATCCCGCCCAATTCAGTCCGCTGTGGGTGGTGGACTTCCCGCTGCTGGAAAAGGATGAAGAGACCGGCCATTGGCACGCCATGCACCATCCCTTCACCGCGCCCAAGCCGGAGGATGCGCACAAGCTGGAGAGCGATCCGGGCAGCGTGAAGGCCAACGCCTACGACCTGGTGATCAACGGCACGGAGATCGGCGGCGGCAGCATCCGCATCCACGACCGCGCCATGCAGGAGGCCATGTTCCGCGTACTGGGCTTCAGCGATGCCGATGCCCGCGCCAAATTCGGTTTCCTCATGGAGGCCTTCGAGTACGGCGCTCCCCCGCACGGCGGCGCGGCCTTCGGATTTGATCGCTGGGTTAGCCTCTTCGGCGGCCGCAGCGACATAAGGGAATTCATCGCTTTTCCCAAGAACAACGCCGGCAAGGATGTGATGATCGATGCGCCCAGCCCGATCGATGCGGAGCAGTTGAAGGAGTTGGGGTTGGTGGTGAAGGGGTGAACCGGAAGCACAAGCAACAAGGGCCGCATGGGGACATGCGGCCCTCGCCGTGTGCATACTATCGTCCTCTCTCTCACCGCGCCACTTTCACAACCTTCTGAACCACCACCGTGCCATCCAGCATATACGTACACAGGTAGGTGCCCGGTGCCAGTCGGCCCGTGTTCCATTGATAGCTGTATGCGCCCGGTTCCGCCATCTCCTCGCGCAGCGTGCCCAATGGCCGGCCATCCATGCTGGCCACTTGCAGCACCACCTTGCCCGCAACGGGCACGTAATACTCCAGCGTGGTGAGGTCGACCACTGGGTTGGGGACGATGAGCAGGCGTTGTTCCCGCAGTTCGCCTGTTGCCGGGTTGTCCTTCAGGCTACCATTGCCTTCCGCCGTCATGCCGGGATTGGAAGCACAGCATTGGGCCACTTGGGCCTGAAGGGCTGCAATCTCCTGCTGTTGGGCCTGGAAGCCCGCGATCAGCAAGGGGATGAAGCCCTGGTAGTTCATGGCTTTGAAAGCAAGCTCCGGCTCAATGATATTGCCCAATGAATCGACTTGGGCAGGCCTGATCACATCCTGCACCAATTCCGGAAAAACTGGTTCAACCTCTTGGGAAATCAATCCAAGCTGTGTACCACTGGGAAAGTGCAGGTATGGGTATCCCAATGTGTCAAAGATGTAGGACTTGGGGTGCAATTCCATCAGGCCCGCAACCACATCAGATGATGGGAGGTTCGCCAAATCCTGTTTCAAATTTCCATCCGAATAGCTCCAAGTTGAAGCACCTAGAAAACCGCTTCCATCAAACCATGCAGCCCAGTCATTTCCGCCCGTAGCCCCCGAAGCTTTTCCGTACACGCCCACCGTGCGTTGTGCATTCGCATTTGCGGTGGCGACGCCCGCGACGCCAATGATATCAACGGCCATGGAGCCGGGTGCTCCGTTGCTGGCCAAACCCGATACGCCGTAAGTGTACTTGGCATTTGATCCAAATCCACCGACCCCATAGAGCGCGGTACTTGAAAACTGGTTGCCGAGCGGTGTGCGTGCATGGCCTGCCACGCCCCATCCTCCAACGGTGGCTGAAAGAAGCGTTGAAACCGTCACGGCCCCGGAAAAAAGTGGGCTGGAACCATCGTACTCTACTTCAAGCTTGGCTTTTGGGAACTGGACCCCTACGCCCACGAAGTTGTCATAGTTCCATGGGCATGAACTTCCATCGTACACACTGGCTACATCATTGTTCGCCTGCAGCTTCCAGGTGCAATCCCCGAAGCCGCTGATGTTCTTCCACTTCACCACGCCACGTTCGTTGGGGTCCGTGGAGGCATCCACGACCATCACTTTGTAGGGCTGGTCGGTTTCCGGATCATCGGGTAACTTCTGGATGCGCACCCTTCCATCGCGCACGTGCAAACGTTCGGTGGGATCACCGCCGAAGGCATTGAAATCTCCTATGCCCACATTGATCTCTTTGTCATTCTTTGGAAACAGGCGCATGCCTTCCAAGCCTTCCATGGACCTTGCACCAGAAGTGGAGCCGTTAAAACCATTGGTGAAAATGAAGCGCATGCGGTCCGTTCCATAGTGTGAACCTGCAGGATTGTCGCTCCATTGGATCACCATATCGGTATTGTCCAAAGAGGTGTACTTCTGGCCCAGGTATCCTTGGTCAGCATTTCCGGTCAAGGTAATCCCGTTCTGCATCCACGGGCGGTACCCGTATGCCTGCATGTTGTCCGAGGTGTTCGCCGCTAAATGCAGGCTGCTGAACGGGCCCGGACCGGTGCTCCACATGCTATTGTTAGGACAGAGTCCTACGGCACCGTCCTTTACCTGTGCGGCGAAGGAGCCGATGGTGTAGCTCTGGTTCGCATTGATCCGCAGGCGTTGCGTGGCGTTGGTGCGCAACATCAACGCATTGTTGTCTGTGGTGCCCACGTAGTGGACTGTCGGATTGGTACTTCCATTTCCAGGCAGTATCCATGGTGATTGTGCATTTGCGCTGGAAGCCGCCAGGAGCGTTCCCATCCATATCAAAGTGCGTTTCATTCGTTTCGGTGTATTGTCACCCGAAACACTCCTCATTCCTTGATGAACTTGCCTTGCACGTATTGCCCGTCCGCGTAGGCGCGCATCAGGTACAGACCGGCAGGCAGCCAAGAAGGCACTACCACGGTACCATGCACAGGCACAGTTTCATACCTCGCCACCACGCGCCCGACTACATCCTGGACCGTCAGTCCATGGAGCGGACCTAAGCCACTCCAGTGGATATTCCGGCCATCGTAACCAAGCTGCCCGGCAGGACGGTGCTCCGCAATGCCAACTGTCATGTCTTCCAACTCAACACCGTCGATCAGGTAGTAGGCGGACGTATAGACCGAACCACTGATCTCCCCAATTTGCAAATCCCCATTGGGAATAAAAGATCCGATGGTCAGGTAGGCCTCGCCTCCCTGCGCCACGAGGCTATCTTCCAGCAGCCCCCATCCATCGGCCTGGTCCAGCAATGGTTCACCAACGTAGGTGATTTGCGGCTGTTGATGGATCATGCCCCAGCCATCCAAGGCAATCGAGGTTTGGGTGAACAGCGCGCCCAACCGGTCCACGGCGTAACGAAACACCGAATAAGCCTGATAGCGAATGCGCAGCCGATAGGAATGACCGGCAACTAAAGGTACAACCAAGGGAACCGCACAGTAGTCTTTCAATGAATCACCGAAATTAAAGGCATAGAAGCCGGCAAAGCGGTTGCCATTGAAGGGGTCTCTGTACATATCAGGGTTGTTCGGATTTACAACGGGCAGGTAGGTGCCGCAATCTGAAAGGCTGTCTATGGTGTAGAGGTCAGGAGTGGCCGTATTAGGAGTGAACCATGGTGTTGCCAATTCCAAAGTATAGTTCCACGGTATACCCACGCATGAGGTGGGTTCCTCGAAATCTCCGTTGGGTACCAAGTTCTGTGCCGTCGCCATCCCGGCGAGGGCAAGGTTCATCAAGGAAAGAAGGAGTGCTTTGGGCATGTTGTTCTTCTCCGTTCTTGTTTGCCGCACCATTGGCACGTGGAGGTGCGCCCTCCGCTTCCGGCCCGCTTGCGGCACCGGGTGCTCACCGCCCCGCCCGGCATGCAGCTTGTTCCGGGCGGGGTCGGTACCTTTGTTCAGCTTTTGTTCATCTGCTTTCGCGAGTTGGTGGGACATGAGCGACCAAGGCCCTCGGTGTTCGCAGCACCGGGGGCTTTATCGTTGGGGCAACACCATGTGGGGTTACCTTGTCGGCTTTGAAAAATTGTGGCCGGTGGCCGGTGGCCGGTGGCCGGTGGCGCTACGCGCAAGCCAAGCAAGGGGGCTGAATGGAGTTGCGCGTTCATGGTGCAACGAATGTAATGAAATTTATCTGGTTCGACCAAGCCTACCTGAACAATCTACGTCCCAATTTCACGCCCATCTGATTGACCAATTCAAGATGTTCAACGTCCTCTCCATCTGCGGCAGCACACGGGCCGCTTCATCCAACCTGGACGTGATCCAGGCCATTGCCCGGCTGGCGCATGACCAGTTCGTCGTACACTTGTACAACGGACTTGAACAACTGCCACAGTTCAATCCCGATCGGGACAACGAGGAAGCTCCTGCGGAAGTGGCCGATCTCCGCAAGCAGTTGCGCGCAGCGGACGGCGTGCTGATCTGCACCCCGGAATATGCCCTGGGCGTGCCGGGCGCGTTGAAGAACGCGATCGACTGGGCGGTTTCCTCCATGGAATTCTCCAAGAAACCTGTGGCGTTAGTTACCGCGTCACTCTCCGGTGAAAAGGCCCACCAGTCCTTGCTGGGCACCTTGCTGATCATCGAATCCCGGATGACGCGGGACAGCCAACTGCTGATCTCCGCCGTGCGCACCAAGGTGGGCCATAATGCAACGATCATGGATGCAGCCACAGGGGAAGGCATTGACAGGCTGATCACATCCTTGGTGGAAATGATGGGCGATGCGGAGGACACCCAGCTTTCTTCACCCCGGTTGGTGAACAGGGGGGTGGGCAGCGCCGGCAATTGAGTAACAACCAGGGGTTCTTCATCACGCCTGTTGGAACGAAGGCAGAGGTGATCCGCTATCTTTCCACCGATGAACGAGCAAGATGAAAAATTCCTGCGCGAAGCCATCGCCATGGCCCGTAACGGCATGGAGCGCGGTGATGGCGGCCCGTTCGGCTGCGTGATCGTGAAGGACGGCCAAGTGGTGGGCAGCGGCAACAACCGCGTTACGTCCACCAACGACCCCACGGCCCACGCCGAGGTGGTGGCCATCCGCGATGCCTGTTCCAGGCTGGGCTCCTTCCAACTGGCCGGCTGCACCTTGTACACCAGTTGCGAACCTTGCCCCATGTGTTTGGGCGCGATCTACTGGGCGCGCCCGGACCGCATTGTGTACGCCGCCACGCGCATGGATGCCGCCGATGCGGGCTTTGATGACCAGCTGATCTACGACGAGCTGCCGTTGCCCCCGGACCAGCGGAAGTTCCGCATGGAGCAACTATTGGGCGATGAAGCCACGCAGGTGTTCAGGGCTTGGAAGGCGATGGCGGGAAAGGTGAGGTATTGAGGCTTGTTCCCTGGTCCTCAGGGTCCCCACCAGCGGCCTTTGCCGCCACTGCTGGGAAACCGCTGAGGGAGCTTCGACCCCAGGGTCCCCAAACCGGCTTTCCGGCTGTCGATGGGAGACCGCTGAGGGAGTATAAACAACGGAAAACCCCGCTTTCGCGGGGTTTTCCGTTGGCCGACCAGGGCTTCCCTTCGCTGCGCTCGGGACAAGCTTCGCGCTGGTGCCTTCCGGCACCTGCAAGTGCTGCGCACTTGCAGGTCGGCCAACAAAAAACCCCGCTTTCGCGGGGTTTTTCCGTTGGCCGACCAGGGCTTCCCTCGACGCGAGACGCGCTCGGGATAAACTTCCCGCCAGGTGCCTCACGGCACCTGCAAGTGCTGCGCACTTGCAGGTCGGCCAACAAAAAACCCCGCTTTCGCGGGGTTTTTCCGTTGGCCGACCAGGGCTCGAACCTGGACTCTTCTGAACCAAAATCAGACGTGTTGCCAGTTACACCATCGGCCAATACCGCTTCAAAACCGGCCGAAGCCACCTTTGAAGCGCGGCAAATTTAGAAAGTTCCACAATACGGTGGCAGGAAAAGAGCGCAACATGCGACTTTAGGTACATTCGCCGCCTACTGAAGCCAGCGACCTCCATGAACTTCAAGAAGTTGAACAACCTCACCGGATGGGCCGTTTTTCTGGTGGCCGCCTACACCTACCTCTCCACCATTGAGCCCACGGCGAGCTTTTGGGACTGCGGGGAGTTCATCGCCACGGCCTTCAAACTGGAGGTGGGCCACCCGCCGGGGGCGCCCCTTTTCATGCTGCTGGCGCGTGTGGCCAGTGCCTTCGTTTCCACGGAGCACGTGCCCGTGGCCGTGAACGTGCTGAGCGCCCTGGCCAGTGCATTCACCATCCTTTTCCTCTTCTGGAGCATCACGCACATGGCGCTGCGGCTTGCCACCCGCAAGGGCGATGAGGAACTGGACGGCGGCAAGGTCATCGCCATCCTCGGAAGCGGCATCGTGGGCGCTTTGGCCTATACATGGAGCGATTCCTTCTGGTTCAGTGCCGTGGAGGGCGAGGTGTACGGCATGTCCTCCTTCTTCACGGCCATTGTGTTCTGGGCCATCCTGAAGTGGGAAAGCGAGGCCGACAAACCGCATAATACCCGCTGGCTGATCCTGATCGCTTACCTCATGGGCCTCAGCATCGGCGTCCACTTGCTGAACTTGCTCTGCATCCCGGCCATTGCCTTCGTGTACTACTTCAAGCGCTACGAGGTAACGCGCAAAGGCGTGATCTGGACCTTCATCATTTCCGCGGTGATCCTGGGCACCATCCAGGCCATCATCATTCCGGGCCTGGTGAAGATGGCCGGTTGGTTCGAACTGCTGTTCGTGAACGATTTCGGGCTGCCGTTCAATGCAGGAACCTTGTTCTATACCGTGCTCATCATCGGCCTGATCGCATGGGGCCTGGTGTGGTCGCAGCGCAGGGGCAAGGTGCTGGTCAACACGGTGATCCTCGGCGTAAGCGTGATCCTGCTCGGTTACAGCACCTTCGCGATGATCACCGTGCGCAGCACGGCCAACCCCCCTATCGACGAGAACAACCCGGAAAATGTGTTCAACCTGCTGAGCTACCTGAACCGCGAGCAGTACGGCGACCGTCCGCTGCTGCTGGGCCAATTCTGGGACAGCCCCATGACCAGCGAGCGCGGGGACGGTTCACCCGTGTACACGGCCATTTGGAAGGTGATGAAGGGCAGCCGCACCGAGAAGGTGTTCTACGACGGCTGGAGCGCCGATCATTACGTGGCGGAGAACAAGGGCCTCACGGTGGACAATGAGTACGTGATCACCGACGCGCGCAAAGGCACCGAGCCGCAGTACGACCCGGCCACCACCATGCTTTTTCCGCGCATGTACAGCAGCCAGCCGAACCACATTACCGCATACAAGCAGTGGAGCGACTTCAAGGGGCGGCCGGTACGCACCACGGACCGGGACGGCAAGCCGCTGGTCGTGCAGGTGCCCACGCAGATGGAGAACATGCGCTTTTTCGTCAACTACCAGGTGAACTGGATGTACTGGCGCTACTTCCTGTGGAATTTCGCCGGCCGCCAGAACGACCTGCAAGGCAACGGCAACATCACCGATGGCAATTGGTACACCGGCATCAAGGCCATTGATGCCCAGCGCCTCGGCAACCAGGACCACCTGCCGCCAAGCATGACGGACAACAAGGGCATGAACAAGCTCTACCTGCTGCCCCTGATCCTCGGGTTGATTGGCCTGGTCTACCAGTTGACCCGTGACGTGCGCAACTGGAGCGTGGTGATGCTGCTCTTCCTGTTCACCGGCATGGCCATCGTGGTGTACCTGAACCAGTATCCGTTCCAGCCACGCGAACGGGACTATGCCTACGTAGGTTCCTTTTACGCCTTCGCCTTCTGGATCGGGCTGGGTGTGTATGCCTTGTTTGATGCGGCCAGGTCCATCTCCCAAAAGGAACTGCTTTACGGGGTGGGCGGCACGCTGGGCCTGGGCGTGCTGAAATACCTCGTGGAGCTTGTATCCGGCGCGGACCATTCCATCTCCTACTGCATCTTCCTCATCGGCATTGTGGGCGGTGCCGCGCTTGGGGTGATGTACCTGATGCGCAACTTGCGGAATGATCGCGCCAGTGCCGTGCTGGCCACGCTGCTCGGCCTGGTGGTGCCCGTGGTGATGGTGCGTGCCGAATGGAACGACCACGACCGCAGCCACCGCTACCCGGCCCGCGACCTGGCCGCCGATTACCTGAACAGTTGCGCACCGAACGCCATCCTCTTCACCAACGGCGACAACGACACATTCCCCTTGTGGTATGCGCAGGAAGTGGAAGGCATCCGCACCGATGTGCGCGTGGTGAACCTGAGCCTGCTGAACACGGACTGGTACATCGACCAGATGCGCCGCAAGGCATACGAGAGCGAGCCGGTGCCGTTCCACATGGATCCCTCCAAATACAGGCAAGGCACGCGCGACGTGGTGGCGCTGATCCCGAACGAGAAAGTGAAGGGTTTCCTGGACCTGAGGCGTGCCATGGAATTCGCCACGGACGACCGCAACCTGCAACAGATCTTCCAATTGGGCATGAAGGATGCCTACATTCCTTCGCAGAACTTCCGCGTACCGGCTGACAGCGCGTTCTGCTTCGGCCCGCAGGGCATGCTCAGTGCCAAGGACACCGCGCACTTCACCGGCGATATCCGCTGGTCCATCAAGAAACAGTACGTGCTGAAGAACCACTTCATGATGATGGACCTGCTGGCCTACAACGACTGGAAGCGGCCCATCTACTTCGCGGTGACCACCGGCCCTGACAGCTACTTGAACCTGCAGGACTACTTCCGCCTGGAGGGCCTCACCTACCGACTGGTGCCCGTGGCGGAAAAATCGGCCAATCCGAACACCTACGGCAGTGTGGCCACGGATATCATGCTGGACAATGTGATGAACAAGTTCAAGTGGGGCGGCATGGACTACCAGCCCGGGGTGTACCTGGATGAAAACGTGCTGCGCATGACCACCAACCTGCGCCTGCAGATCGCCACGCTGGCCTCCGAACTGGCCACGGAAGGGCGCAAGGCGGAAGCCAAGCAAGTGCTGGACCTGGCCCAGGCGAAGATGCCGGAAAAGAACGTGCCCTACGACCGCATCATGCTCCCCATCATCGAAGCGTATTACCAGTCGGGTGACAGCTCATCCGCCAACAACTTGACCAAGCGCCTTTTCCAGATCATGGACGAGAACATGACCTGGTACCTGAGCCTTACACCGGAGTTCGCCGACAAGGTGAGCGACGACATGGGCATGGCGAAGCTGGTGATGGAACGTCTGGCACGCAATGCACAGGTCAACGGTCAGAAAGCACTCTTCGACTCGCTGAACGCCCGTTCCGCGGAACTGGACACCCTTTACGAGGAGAAGTTGCAGGACATCGCCACGCAGGGCTTGCGCACGGTCAACGCACGGTTCTAATGCTGCACGGAGCGGTCCTGCGCATGCTGGCCATGCTGGACCGCCACAGGCTGTGGCATGTGCCGGGGGCGGGACGGGAAATCTTCCTGACCTTTGATGACGGGCCTGAGCCGGAGGTAACTCCCCGTGTCCTGGACATGTTGGCCGCCCACGGTGCCAAGGCCACGTTCTTCTGTTTGGGCAGAAATGCGGAACAGCACCCGCAACTGCCCGCCCGCGCCCGTGCGGAGGGCCATGCAATAGGCCACCACACTTGGGACCATGCCGATGCTTGGCGCATGTCTTCCAGGGCCTTTTTCCGCAGTGTCCTGCAGGGTGCCGCGCAACTTGAAGGAGCCTTGTTCCGCCCCCCATACGGGCATTTGGGACGAGGGCATGCCCGCGTGTTGGGCCGACGCTTCAATGTGGCAATGTGGGACGTGATGGGCGGCGACTTCAGGCCGGGCAGAAGTGCGCAAGCCTGTGCGCGCCACGTGCTGCGCAATGTCCGGGCGGGCAGCATCATTGTGCTGCACGACAACAGGAAAAGCGCGGCCTGCCTGCTCGGTGCATTGCCGTTGATCCTTACCGGCTTGCGTAAAAAAGGCTTCTCCTGTGTTCCGCTCAGCAGCGTGGTCATGAACCGGCCACCCCGGTGACCATGTACTCCACCCGTTCATTGGCCGCATTCTGGGCATCGGTGCATTGCACCCCGGGCCCGCAGGGGTTCAGTGGCTTGGTGCTGCCGTATGCCTTCACCGAAAGGCGCTCCTTCGCCACTCCCTTGGAACGCAGGTAGGCATCCAATGCCTTGGCCCTTTCCTGCGTGATCCTCATGGCGGCTTCCGCAGCCTGGCGGGTATCCGCGTGCACGCCCACTTCGATGTCCAGTGACGGATTCACCTGCATGCGGTCGGCGAGCTGGTCCAAGGCAGCCTTGGCGGTCGGCGTCAACGCTTTGCCGCCGTCCGGCCAAACAACGAACTTCAAGGGGATCACGCGGCCAATTTCCATGGGCTCCAGAGCCAATTCCTGCACATCACCGAGCTCGATCACACCGCGCTTCATACCGGCGGTGTTCACCGGTACACTGATGCTGAAATACCCGGGTTTATCCAGCAACACCTCGAATTGCTCGTTCGGCTGCATGCGGAAAATGAAATCGCCGCCGGCATCCGTTGAATGCACCTCACTGAAAAAGCTGGTCAAGTTCACCACGCTCACCTTGACGCCTTCCACGAAGCCCAGCTTGTCCTTGTATTTCACTGCTCCGCGCAACCAAACCCCTGCATCAGGGATCAGATGCACATCCCTGGCCACGATCTGCTTCTGCCCGATGTCCTCCGTGCTCAGGTGGACCAACCCGTCGTAGTGGCCGGCCATTCGCGCACGCACCGCATACACTTTGTCCTCCTCCACCGGGAATGCATACCGCCCGTCCTTGTCGCTCCTTGCCGTTTCCTGCACGGTGCCGTCCTCGTTGAGCAACGACACTTCCGCATCCGCCACGGGCTGGGCATTTTCATCATCGATCACGGTGCCGGTGCACAGGAAGCGCTGTTCCAGCGGGTAGTGCATCACAAATGCATAGATGTCATCCCCGCCCCGGCCGCCAGGTCTGTCACTACTGAAGTATCCCGTGGCATTGGCCTTGTCGATCACAAAGGCAAAGTCGTCCTTGGGGCCGTTCACAGGCGCGCCCACGTTCACGGCAAAAGGAAAATCACCCTTGGGCCCGCGCTTTGCGGCAAACACGTCCAGCCCGCCAAGGCCCGGCAGGCCCGAGCTGGAGAAATACAGCGTGCCATCCGCTGCCATGTACGGGAAAAGCTCGTTCCACTGGGTGTTGATGCCCGGCCCGAGGTTGTGCGGCTCACCCCACTGCCCGCCCTGGTCCTGGCAAACATAGATGTCCGTGCCGCCGTATCCGCCCGGCATATCGCTAACGAAAAAAAACCACTTGCCGTCGGCGGAAATGGCGGGATGCCCCACCGAACATTCCGGGTTGTTATACAGGAACGGGTCTTCGCCGTGCCAACCGGCCCCCTCCTTTGTTGCATGCAAGATGCTCAACCGGTGGATCCCGTTCTTGCTTTTGGCCGCGTTGGTGCGGGTGTACCACAAAGTGCCGTCAGGGGACACCACGCACGGGCCTTCATGCAACTTGGTGTTCACGTTCCCCGGAACGCGCACGGGATCGATCAGGTCGCCGTTCTGTTGGCGCTTGGCCGTGTACAGGTCCAAAAAAGGTTCATCGTTCCAGGCCGACCGCCATTGGACCCCAACAGTGGTGTCACGTGAAGAAGAGAAGATCACCTGGTCCTGGCCATCCCAAGTGGCGCCCATGTCGTCCATCTTGGAATTGGCGGATACGGAGGTTACGGAGAAGCGGTCCAGGTTTGCCGTGAATTTTCGTGCAAAATCCACGATGTTGCTCTGCTTCGGTGCACCTTCCATTTGCACCATGCCCAAGTAGCGGTCCATCCATTCCTCCGCTTCCGCGTATTTGCCGTTGCCCTTGAGCGCCTGCGCATACATGTAGAGGTCCTGGGGCTCGCGGTTCAGGAATTTGACCACTTGGGCGTACCAGATCTCACCATCCGCGGTGTCGCCGAGCTTCATGGAACAATCCGCCAAGCGCTTCACCACATGCTCATTCACCGCCCCCAGCTTCGCGGCAATGGCATATTCCTCCTTGGCCTGGGCATAGGCCATGCGCTGGTAGAACCTGTCGCCTGCACGGGTATGTGCGTCCGCACTGCCCTGCGCGAACATCGGTGCTGCCGGTGCGGCAAGCACGAAGAAGAACAGCAGGGCACGCAGGTTCGGTACCATCAGAAGTAGCGCGGTGAAATGGTGCGGCCCTTGGTGAACTTGAAGTCATAGCCCACCATGATCTCGTGGGTGCCGGCGTTGTACGCCCCCATGGTCGTGGTGGTCATGTCGAAGGCGTAGCCCACGCGCAGTTGCTCATTCACCTGGTATTGCGCCTGGACGCCAAAGCCGTTGCCATAACGGTACATCGCCCCGAACCACACCCGGTCGCGCAGCAGGAAGGAGGCATTCACATCCAGTGATAGCGGCGCCCCCTCCACGGCCCGTAGCATGATGGACGGCTTGAACTTCAGGTCTTGTGAAAGGTCCATGACATAGCCGGCGATGAGAAAATAGTGCCGGAATTCCTGGCTTGTGGTAACCGCGCCATCATCACCGATCACATTTTCCAACAATTTGGGGGCGCTCAAGCCCACGTAATAGCGCGGTGAGCTCCAATACAGGCCGAAACCGAAATTGGGCAGCACCTTGCCTTTGATGTTGGCGTTGTGCGGTTCCACCTCCACCGTGCTCAACGAGGCCAGGTCGGCTTGAAAGAAATTGATGCCGCCGCTGAGCCCGAAAGACAGGCGCGTGTCCGCTCCGGTGCGTATGCGGTAGGCCACGTCCAGGAAAGCACTGTTCTGCTTTGCCGGGCCGGCCACGTCGTGGATCAGATTGCCCCCCAAGGCGAGTTTATTGCCGGGCAGTGGCGAGTGCAGCGAAAGGGTTTGGGTGGCGGGGGCGCCTTCAAATCCCACCCACTGGTGCCTGCTCAGCGCCATGGCCGTAAAGACATCCGCACTTCCGGCATAGGCCGGATTGAACGCGAGCGTGTTGAACATGTACTGGCTGTACATGGGGTCCTGCTGTGCCGCAGCCCGACCACCAAGCGCAACTGCGCAAAGTGCGGCAACCGCCATATGAACTTGCCCTTGGCGCCTCATCGGTTCAGGTAGACAAAGCCTTTGATGGTTTCCGCGCCATTGCCCAAGTCCAGCACGTAATAATAGGTGCCTGAGGTGGCATCGCCCGGCATCAGCGCGTTCGGGGAACTTCCGTCCCAACCAGTATGCCTATTGTCATAGCCGTTGGCGCGGTACACCTCACTGCCCCACCGGTTGAAAATGACGATGTTATTGCCCGGGTAGCCTTCAATTCCGGGGATCACGAAGCTGTCGTTGATGCCGTCGCCATTGGGGGTAAAGGATTCCGGCACGAACACGACATCCTGGAAATGGCACGGCGTGGTGCCTTCCACGGTGCGAGGGGTGCAGTGGTTGGCATCATCCACGGCGAAAGTGAACGGTTGGCTCGTGAAGATGGGCGCACTGGTGAAGATGAACGGGGCGGAATTTGAAAGCGCGCCCGGTCCCCCGGTCACCGCATAGCTGGCGGGCGATCCGCCTGTGATGGTAAAGCGTACCGCATAGGTCCGGTCTTGCACGTTGCAATCGCGTTGCACATCGGAAACGGATATGCCATCCACCACCAGCAACGCCACCACTGAATTGTCCGACGGGCATCCCGCCACGTCCACCCTGTATCCAAAGTGGTACAGGCCAGCGCTCAGTTGGCCGGCATTTGCCGCTGCCCCGGACAATGCACCGCTGCCGTCCGTGTCAGACCACGTGCCTCCCGGCTGGGCACCACCGCCCAACAAAGGGAAAAGCTGCACACTGCCTTCATTGCAGGTTTGTGCCGACCCGTCGGAACCGGCATTTGCAGGTTGGTTCACTACGATGGAGATCCGCGCCAACGTATCGCTGCACCAGGCCGTCCCCGCAAGGTGGTAGCCGTAGACCCCGGCAGGGTCGGTGGCGGGATCGAACACGCTGTCCGTGGGCTGGCCATCGGGTCCGGTCCAAAATCCTCCGGCTTCGGCACCATGGAGCAGTGGTTGCAGCGTGAAGGCTGGTTCCGTGGCACACACCGTCAAGGCCGTATCGGGCCCTGGGTCCGGGAAAGGCGCCACATACATCAGAACTACACTTTGCACCTGGCCGCATCCCACGTCGGTCAGCGTGTATACGAGCGGATAGGAGGAACCCGGGGCAAGTGCAGTTGCGTTCAACAAGTCCCCATTGATGGCCCCGATTCCCGTCTGTTCGCTCCAAACCCCGCCCGGGGATGGATTCCCACCCAGGGATTGGAACAAGTTGTAGGCCGTATGCGCTCCGCAAATGGTGTCGTTGCCCCCAACGCCTGCATTGAGCCCGGCGCCCACGATCACAGTTACCGTGGCCACGGCGCTGTCGCACGGGCCTGAACCAGCCACGGTGTATGTGAAGGCGTATGAACCTACCGCCACCTGGGTCGCGTCAAAGAGGCTGTCGGGCAGCACGGTATTGGAGCTGTCCGTCCAAGTGCCGGTATTGTCGGCGGTAGGCCCGAGCGCTGCAAAGAGATTCACCGCCGTGTCGGTGGGGCATACGTTCAATTGCGCGCTCACACCTGCCTGCGGGGCGCGGATCTCGTTCACGGTGAGCCTGGCCGTATCATTGGCGCAGGCACCGGCGCCCGTGCGGATGTAGAGGAACACACCGCTGCTGTCCACTGCGGGATTGTAAGCAGGGCCATGGCTTGTAGGCGGTGTGCCATTGCGCATCCAGGTGCCGCCATTCTGCGGATTGCCCGCCAACTTGACGATCATCTGGAACGTGCCGTCACTGGAGCAGAACGTGTAGGTATTATCATCGCCGGCGAACGGGGCCGGGGTTTCCGCAACGGTTACGGTGGCCGTGGCATTGGGGCAAGGGGTCATGCCCAAAACCGTATACACGTAGCTCCCCGGGGCATCCAGTACCGGGTTGTAGATGGAGCTGTGGGAAACCGGTGAACCCACTGGCGGATGGTAGGTCCAACTTCCACCGGGATCGGGGTTCCCATTGAGGCCTGCGCCCAAGTTCTGGGAGGGGCTGTTGGAACAGAAAGCAAGCACCCCGTTCTGACCTGCATTTACCGCGGCCACGATCGCCACGTTCACCAAGGCGGTGTCCGCGGCACAGCTTCCCACGGAGGGAACCACATAACGGTAAATGCCGGCAGGTGCCGCCGATGGATCGATAACGGACCCGGAAACCACCCCGCCGCTTCCCGGGTAATGCCAAATGCCGCCGGCATCATGCACTCCGATCAGCAAGGAGAGGTCAATGTTGCTGCTGCTGGAACATGTGGTGATCCCTCCGTCGGTGCCTGCGTTCGGGCCGTTCAAAATGGTCAAGGTGAGGAGTGCCGTGTCCGGCGCGCAATTGGCCGAGCCGCTGAGCACGTACCGGAAATGGAACAACCCTTCGCCGAGCTGCGCAGCATTGAGCACTCCGTTCAGCAGGGCAGCTTGTGCTGCGGCTTCCTGTGCGGCCCATGTTCCGCCGGGTTGCGGATCGCCATTGAGCAGCGTGGTCAGGAACACATTGCCGCTGGAGCAGACGGTGGCCGCAGTGTTTGCGCCGGCATTGAGTTCCGGCGTCACCGTAACCGACACGCTGGCGGTGTCGTTGGGGCAGGGACCAACGCCTGCTTTGGTATAGCGGAAATGATAGGTTCCGGGAGCAACCCCCGCTGCATTGAACACGCCATTGGACAATTGACCGGTTGCATCCACATCGGTCCAGCTACCGCCGGTCTGCGGCGATCCGTTCAGCCCCGCGAACAGGTTCACAGCGGTTTCACTGATGCACGCGGAGAGGCTCCCATAGGTGCCTGCATGGGGCGGTTGTACCAAGGCAACCTGCACCGTGGCGGAGGAACTCGAACATGCCGCGGACCCGGCCACGGTGTATACATATGCACCCGGCAGGTCCGTTGCAGGGTCGAAAACGGGCCCATGAGAAACCGGTGCACCAATCGTTGGTTGGAACACCCAGCTACCGTTGTTGTCCGGATTGCCGCCCAGCAAGCCCAGCAATGGAACCTGCTGGCCACTGGCACACAACTGGGGCGCCGTACTGATCCCGGCCTGCGGCTTCCGTTCCAAGGTAATGGTCACCTTGGCGGTATCGTTCACGCAGGGTGCATCTCCGTGAACAATGTATCTGTACACGTAGGTCCCGGCCGGATGGGCACTGGGTGAAAAGTTGGAAATGACGGCCCCATTGGCGGCATTGACCCAAGTGCCGGCCGCATTCGCTCCGGGGCCCAGCAGGCCGAACATGTCCACATCCGCGCCATTGGTACAAGCCGCCAGGGATGCATCCTGCCCTGCATAAGCAACGGGGTTCTGGATGATGGTGGCCTGGGCGGTTGCTGCACCGCAGGGGAATTGGCCCGCCACCGTATACGTGAAGGTGTGTACCCCGGATGCATATTGGGAAGGTACGTAGATCCCGTTCATAATGGCCCCCAGCGCGTTCCTCCAAGTGCCGCCCCAGGCGGGGTTGCCGTTCAGTACCGAGTTCAGCAACACGGCCGAGGTATCGTCGCAAATGGTCAACACGCCATTGCTTCCGGCCGTGGGCATCTGGTTCACCGCAACCGACACGGTGGCGGTATCGTTGACGCAACCACCGGACCCCTGCTTGGTGTAGTGGTAGTTGCCCGGCACGTCAGTGGCCGGATTAAAATTGCCTGAATGGTTGCTCCCATTATAGCTCCATGTTCCCCCGGCCTGTGGATTGCCGGTGAGGGCAGGGAACATGGCCACAATCCCGCTCGTGGAGCAAAGCGGCAGGGGGCCGTCGCCACCCGCCCACGGTGCGCTGGTCACATTGATCGTCAGGACCGCTTGCACCGGCCCGCATGGGGAGTTTCCCACCGGTTGCACGGTATAGCGATAGCTGTACGTGCCGGGTGCACCGGGCGAGAACACGCCATTGCTCGCCGGGCCTGAAGGCAGCCTGTACCAAGTACCGTTCAGGTCAGGGGTACCCCCCAAACTGTCCACCATCGCAAATGGCTGTGCCGTGGAGCAGATGTTGATGTTCCGGCTGAGGCCGGCATTGGGCGGGGTGGCCACGGATATGGTGACCGTGCTGCTGTCATTGGCGCAGGGTGGCGTGCCGTTCACATGGTATGTGTAGGTGCCCGGCGCATTGGTGCCCGGCAGGAAAGTGCCGCTGAAATAGGGGTTGGACGGTGCAGGCCCGGTCCATGTGCCCGTCATCTCATGTGGTCCGCCCAGGACGTTCACCAGTTGGACGGATCCCGTCCCCAGGCAATAGGCCACACTTGTATCACGGCCCGCATTGGCATGCGCCACTTCGAACACGGTGACGGTGCCCACGGCCAGCCCGCACGGGGCGATGCCCGCGACCACGTAGCGGTACCTGCCAGGATGGCTCACACCCGGCGTGTAGTATCCCGTGCTGTACAGTATGCTGTCCGGATCGAACCAAGTGCCGCCAGTTTGCGCCCCGGTAAGCAACGGAAACAAAGGGAATCCCGCCGCATTGTCGCACACGGTGATGCTGTTGTCACCGCCCGCCTGCGGCACGGGGTTGACGTTCACGGTAAGCGAACTGGATTTGTCGCCGCAAGGGAATGTGCCTGTGACGGTGTAGATGTACACGCCGCTGCTATCCTGGCCGGGAACAAAGGTGCTGGAGTGCGGCTGGTTGAAGGGGTCCCGCCAAGTGCCGTTCAGTGCGGGCGTGCCGCCCAGTGCGGCTGTCATGTTGAACGAAGCACTGTTCGCGCACTTGGTCACCACCGCAGGGTTTCCGGGGTTCGGGCCCTGTGTTTCCGCCACGTGCAGCACGGTCACCACGGCACTGCATGGCGCGATGCCGCTCACCGTGTAGGTGTAATCGCCCGGATCGAACGTGCTGGGCACGTAGGTTCCACTGAACACTTGGTTGCCCGGCGCGGGCTTGCGCCAGGTTCCGTTTGCTTGGGCCGGACTGATGTAGGGAAACAAGTTCACTGGCGGGCCGTCGGAACAGAAGGTGGCCCATCCTTCATGGCCGGCGTTCGGGGCCGCTGTCACGTTCACTGTTACCACGGCCGAATCCGAGTTGCAGCCCAAGGCCCCGGTTAGTCGGTAACGGAAATGGAATGTGCCCGCACCGGCACCGTTCGCATTGAAATACTGGCCGGTCACCTGCCCGGTTCCGTCCATGTCGATCCACTCGCCGCCGGGTTGCGGGGTGCCCCCCAAGCCCGTGAAGAGGTTCACTTGCGTCTGGGAACTGCATACGGCCTTCGTACCGTTGTTGCCCGCATCGAGGATGGGCACAATGGTTACACGCACCGTGGCGGTGTCGCCCGCACAGGTGCCGTTCGCCGGCACTAGGTAGCGGAAATTGTAATTGCCAGCCGGCAATTGCGTAGGCACTCCCGGATTGAAAAAATGGGAACTGAGGCGCCCGGTGCCGCTCAGGTCGGTCCAGGTTCCGTTCAGGTCCGGCGTTCCGCCCAGTCCATCAAATAGGTCCACCACGGCTTGGCCGCTGCAGATCGTGATCGTATCGCTGATGCCTGCATCCGGCGCCTGCGACACGTTCACGGTAATGAGTGCACTGTCGGGGCCGCAAGGTGCCGTGCCCGTGACCTTATACTTGTACACAAAGGTTCCGGCAATGGACGGAATGAACACGCCATTGCTGGAATTACCGCCGGGGCCGGTCCATGTGCCGCCCACATCGGGAGTGCCACCGATGCTGTTGAAGAGGTTTACCGCAGCATCCGTACTGCACAATGCAACGGTGGCACTGGTGCCTGCCACCGGCCTGCGGTGCTGGGTCACCGTAACAACGGCACTGGCGTTGGCACAGGGGCTTAGGCCCGCAACGGTATATGTATATCCGCCTTGCACCGCGCCCAGGCCCGGAACAAATGAACCATTGTTGGCCGCATTGGTCGGGTCCTTCCAGGTTCCGCCTGCATCCGGGGTTCCACCGAGCTGTGCGAACAAGTCAACCGGTGCAGCATCGCTGCATACGGTGATTGCTCCATTGGTGCCGGCAACAGGGGCTGTGTTCACCTGGATGGTCACCTTGCCCGTGTCATTGGCACAGGGTGCCAGCCCGTTCACCACATAGCGGTATACGCCTGAGGGGGTGCTGCCCGGCGTGAACGTGGCCGGAACCGTGGCATTGGCCGCATTGATCCAGGCACCACCGGCATCCACCGGAGCACCAAGGATGGAACCCATGTTGAATGGCGGGTTGGTGCTGCACTGCACCGTAATGCCGTCCACACCGGCTTGCGGAGCCTGGTTCTCCACCACTTGCACAATGGCGGAAACATTGGGGCAGGGTGCGCTGCCGGTCACCGTGTACGTATAATTCCCTGCCGGATGTGCCGGGTTGGCGGGTTGGTAGATGCCGCCTGCCAACGTACCTCCCCCCGGTTTGGTCCATGTGCCGCCCGCATTCGGTGTGCCCCCGAGGTGCGTGAAGAGGTTCTCGTTCGGGCTGGTGCTGCACAACGTAACCGATCCGTTGCTTCCCGCGTTGGCGGCCGTTACCACGTTCACTGTTACCGTGGCGGTGGCATTCGCACAAGGGCTGGTGCCCACCACCGTGTAGGTGTACACCCCTGCCGGGCTTGTTCCGGGGGTGAAATTGCCTGCGGGAACGGGGCCACCGGGACCAGTCCAAGTGCCGCCCACATTAGGCGTTCCGCCCAGCAGCGGAAACAGGGCAAAGGCTGCGTCACTGCTGCATACCGGATGGGTCACGCTGGTGCCCGCATTGGGCGCAGCGACCACGGCAACGGTAACGGTGGCCACCGCAGGAGCGCAAGGTGCCTGTCCATTGACCCTGTACGTGTAGGTGCCGGGCAAGGAGGTACCGGGCACGAACGTTCCGGAAGGGAACGGAAGATCCAGGGGACTGCGCCAAGTGCCGCCGGGGGCAGGTGTTCCGCCCAACTGGGAGATCAATGTGAAGGAAGGGTTGTTGGAGCATTTCGTGACGCTGGTGCTGGTGCCCGCATTGGGTGCGGCACGTACCGTAACCGTCACCGTGGCCGTGGCTGGATCGCATGGTGCCTGGCCCGCCACATGGTACACATAGGCTCCGCCCTGGTCCGTGCCGGGCTGGAACTGGCCGCTGTGCGCACCCCCCGGGCCAGTCCATGTGCCGCCTGCATCCGGTGTGCCGCCAAGGGAATCCAGCAGTGTGAAGACCGCACCATCGCTGGAACCGGCCGCCGGGAGGCTTGTGACGGCAACGGGGGCTTCACGCACGGTGATGGTGAGCACCGCCATGGCGTTGGCGCAAGGTGGTGCACCTGCCACCGTGTAGGTATATCCACCCGGCGTGGACGTGCCGGGGGTGAAGGTGCCCGTGCTGGAAGGAGACCACGTACCGCCCGCATCCGGCGTGCCTCCCAACTGGGCCCGCATGTTGAATGGCGCATCATCGCTGCATACCGTGAGGCTGCGGCTACTGCCAGCATCGGGTGCTGTTACCACCGTTACCACCACGTTGGCCGAGGCGTTCGGGCAAGGCGGTGTTCCGTTCACGGTGTACACGTAGGTGCCCGGTATGGATACGCCCGGCGTGAAACTGTTGCTCACCGGTGCAGCGGCCAAGGTCCAGGCACCACCGGCATCCGGTGTGCCGGTGAGCTTGGTAAAGAGGTCCACCACGGGGCCATTGCTGCACGTGTTCAGTGTTCCATTGCCCCCTGCGGACGGCACCGTGTTCACAGTGATCGTAAGCGTGGCCGTTGCATTCGGGCAGGGCGCCGTTCCCAATACCGTGTAGGTGTAGATCCCCGGAATACCGGTGCCGGGCGTGAACGTATCCCCGCCGCCCGGGGACCAAGTGCCGCCCGGTTGCGGGGAGCCCCCCAATTTTGAGCGCATGCTGAACGGAGCATCATTGTTGCACGCGGTGTAACTGCTACTGCTGCCCGCATTGGGTGCCGCCACCACGGAAACCGTCACCGTAGCGCTGGCCACCGGGGGGCCGGGAACGGTGTAGGTAAACACCCCGGGAGCGTCGATAGTGGGATCAAAAGTGCCCGGATGTGCGGCAGGGCCGCTCCACGTGCCACCGGGCTC
>CALMYC010000252.1 GCA_937873385.1 uncultured Flavobacteriales bacterium
GGTTTGGGTGGTGGGGCGCGGCCGGACAGAAAACCCCCGGCCCCCGCCCGGGGGGGGCCCCCCGCCGGGGTAGTCCCGAAAGGTCCCCCCCACCGCCACTTCCGCACTGATCTTCGGGGAGAGCGCACGTTCGTAATACAGCGGAGCTTCCCCGCGCAGGAACAGCAGCGGATTCAGCTTGAAGACGTTTTTCACGCAGTTCACCGTGTCCCACTGGGCGGCCAACCGGTCCTTGTACAGCACCACTTTGTTCGGTTTGCCCCGGTCCTGTGCTGAAGTGGTGCCGCCAACAAGCAGCATCAAGGCGGTGAGCAAGGGCAGGGGAAGGCGGGCCATGTGCCGAATGTAAGCGGGGGGAGGCTCATGTTGGATCTGCCCGGGGTCGGATCCCCGCACCCGGGGCATGCACGGGCCATGCCGATGCGGATCACCCCGGCCTGCCCATCTTTGCACGATGATCGCCGCGCCCGTCGCCCCGGTACCCCTGTCGATGGCGGAGATCCGCAGACCGGTGGCGGCCGAGATGGACCTCTTCGAGCTTCGCTTCCGCGAGGCCATGCGCAGCAAGGTGCCGTTGCTGGACCGGGTGATGCACTACATCGTGCAGCGCAAGGGCAAACAGATGCGGCCGTTGTTCACCTTGCTGAGCGCACGCCAGTTCGGGCCGGTGAACGAGGCCGGCTATACGGCGGCCTCGTTGATCGAGCTGCTGCACACGGCCACCCTGGTCCACGATGACGTGGTGGATGAAAGCCACATGCGGAGGGGCTTTTTCAGCATCAACGCCTTGTGGAAGAACAAAGTGGCCGTGCTGGTGGGGGACTATTTACTGAGCAAGGGACTGTTGCTGGCCGTGGAGCATGAACAGTTCGAGCTGCTGCGCATCGTAAGCACCGCCGTGCGGGAAATGAGCGAAGGCGAACTGTTGCAAATGGAGAAGGCACGCGGGCTCAACTTCAGCGAGGAGGTATATTTCGAGATCATCCGAAAAAAAACCGCCAGCCTCATTGCGGCCTGCTGCGCCAGCGGGGCGTTTGCCGGGGGGGGCCAACCGGCACAGGTGGATGTGATGCGCCGCTTCGGCACCCATGCAGGCATCGCTTTCCAGATCAAGGATGATCTGTTCGATTACGGGGCGGGCAAGAACTTGGGCAAGCCCACGGGCATCGACATCAAGGAAGGCAAGCTTACCCTGCCACTGATCCATGCACTTCGTAGTGTTGATGCCCAGGACCGCCAATGGATGGTCCGCGTTGTGAAACATGAAAGCGGCAACAACAAAGCGGTTGCACGCCTGGTGGAGAAGGTGGTGGAGGCGGGCGGCATCAGCCATGCCCGCCAGTGCATGTACGCCGAACGGGACTTGGCGCTGAACGAACTGCGCCAGTTGCCACCCACCGATGCCCGCCATGCGCTTGAGGGCCTCTTGGAGATGACCGTGGAACGCAGCAAATGAAACGATGGACCCTGATCGTGGCGGTTGCGGCCGCTGCCTGCGGCACAGGCACACCGGAAACCGGGCCGGATGCCAACCCCGTAAGGACCGACACCGCCGCCTTTCGCCCGGATACCGCAATGATCCGGAACGGGCATGCCCGCGTTGTGGGCCCTGATGGCCACCTGCAAATGGAAGGCGACATGCAGGACGGGCGGCGAACGGGCTTGTGGACCAGTTACACCCGTGAGGGCCGCGTGAAAAGCCGGAGCGAATACCGGAACGGCCTGGCGGAAGGACTTTCCACCGTGTTCCATGACAATGGCGCGATCTTCTACTCCGGCAACCAGCTCCGGGGAAAACAGGTGGGCGAGTGGCGGTTTTACGACGAACAGGGCAACTTGGTGCGCACCGCCGTGTACGATACCAACGGCGCAGTTATCAACGATCCCGGGAAAGCCCGTTAAGGGTGCGGTAAATTCGCGGTCCTTTCCACCGGACCCGTGATCACCCCGAACTCCATCCAGCAGGTCAAGGATGCCGCCCGCATCGAGGAGGTGGTGGGCGAATTTGTGCAACTGAAGCGCAAGGGGCCGCGCTACCTCGGGCTGTGCCCGTTCCACAATGAAAAGACGCCCTCGTTCAACGTGAGCCCGCAACTGGGCATCTACAAGTGCTTCGGCTGTGGGGAAAAGGGCGATGCCATCGGCTTTCTCCAAAAGCACGAACACCTCACTTTCGTGGAATCCGTCCGCTGGCTGGCCAAGCACTACCGGATCGAGCTGGAGGAAGAGCAGCAGAGCGTGGAACAGCAGTTGGAGCAAAGTGAGCGCGAAAGCCTTGCCGTAGTGCAACAATGGGCACTGGAATGGAGCGTGGGCCAGTTGTGGAACAGCGACGAAGGGCAGCGCATCGGGCTGTCCTACTTCCATGAGCGCGGCTTCCGCGAGGAGACGATCCGGGAATTCCAATTGGGCTATGTGCCGGAAAAGGGGAATGCCTTTGCCATGGCCGCCATTGCGCACGGGTTCAATCCGGAGGTGCTGGAGAAGGCGGGCTGGATCAAACGGCGGGAGGACGGCACCCCATGGGATTTCTTCCAGGGCCGCGTCACCTTCCCGGTCCACGGCCTCACCGGCCAGCCCATTGCTTTCGGCGCGCGCACGCTGAAGAGCGATAAAAAACTGCCCAAGTACTTCAACAGCCCGGAGAGCCTGCTTTACGTGAAGAGCCGGTCCCTGTATGGCATCGCATTCGCCAAGAAAGCAATCGTGGAGCAGCAGCAATGCCTGTTGGTGGAAGGCTACACGGACGTGATCAGCCTGCACCAGGCCGGCGTGCACAACGTGGTGGCCAGCAGCGGCACCAGCCTTACCGTGGACCAAGTGCGGCTCATCAAGCGCTACGCGCCGGCGGTCACCATTCTGTATGATGGGGACGCAGCGGGCATCAAGGCCTCCCTGCGCGGCATCGACCTGGTGATCGCCGAGGGACTTGCCGTGAAGATCGTGGCCTTCCCCGACGGCGACGACCCGGACAGCTTCGCACGGAAGCATTCCAGCAGCGAGATCGCGGCGTTCATCACCGGGGCGGCAAAGGACTTCCTGGTGTTCAAGGCCGACCTCCTGGTGAAGGATGCAGGAACTGACCCGGTGAAGAAGGCCGCAGCCATACATGAACTGGTGGAGAGCATCGCCCTGGTGCCGGACCATGTGCTCCGGTCGCTGTACGTGAAACAGTGCGCAGGCCTGCTCGACATTGCGGAACAGGCCCTGGTGAGCGAAATGAACAAGGTGCTGCGGCGCGCCTACCGCAAGCGGTTGGGCGATGAAGCACCGGCACCGGGGGAACTGCCCCCTGCGCCCCAGGACCCGCCGCAGCAGATCGAGGAAGACACGGGCTTTACCCCGCAGGAACGCGAATTGCTGCGCATGCTGATCACCTATGGCCATGAGCGCATCATGGTGCCCATGCAGGACGACGACGGGTCAGCCTCTGAGGAGGAACTTTCCGTGGCGGAACTCATGTTCCAGTCCCTGGCCTATGACGACATCAACTTTGAAGATCCGCTCTTCAAAGCGATCTACCGGGATTACAGCTTTGCGCACAAGACCGGGACCGATGTGCGGCCGGCCCGCTACATCGACAATGAACTGGAGGAGTGGCGCAAGTTGAGCATTGACCTGCTCACGGACCGGTACCTGCTCAGCCCCAATTGGAAGGAAAAGCACAAGATCCACGTGGTCCAGGAAAGTGATCAACTGCTTGATGCGGTTGAATATACCATGAATGTGCTGAAGGAACGCCATGTGGACCGCATGCTGCGCGAAACCCAGGAAAAGCTCAAAACCGACATGGATGATGCGGAACTGGAGGCCACCATGCACGAACTGATCCGCCTCCAGGAAACCAAGGTGGCGTTCGCAAAGGTCACAGGAAGGCAGGTGGTGGGTTAGGTGCTCCTACTTTTGCGCCATGGTGCACGCGCACGGCCAACACCACGGCCATGGCCATGAGGACCACGGACATGTGCATGGTGCGCGGAACATCCGGTTCGCCTTCTGCTTCAACTTGGCATTCACGCTCATTGAGGTGGCCGGCGGCTTTTGGGCACAGAGCACGGCCGTGCTCAGCGATGCCTTGCATGACCTGGGTGATTCGCTTGTGCTGGGGGCCGCATGGTACCTGAGCAGCCTGGCCGTGCGGGGCCGCGATGGAAAGTACAGTTACGGCTACGGGCGGTACAGCATGTTGGGCGGATGGCTCACAGCCCTGGTGCTGGCCATCGGCTCCTTGGTGCTCATGGTGTTCACGCTGACGCGGATGAACGACGCGCATGAGCCCCACGCGGTCGGAATGATCCTCCTGGCGCTGTTCGGCCTGGCCATGAACGGATTGGCCGCCTGGAAGCTGCAAGGAGGCACTTCCTTGAATGAACAGGGTGCATTCCTGCACCTGATGGAGGATGTACTGGGATGGGCGGCCGTGCTGGTTGGTGCGGTGATCATCCACTTTACGGGCCTGGGCATCGTGGACCCGTTGCTTTCCATGGCCATCAATGGCTACGTCCTCTTCAACGCGGTGAAAACCTTGCGCAAGGGAACGGGCATCCTGATGCAGCGCTTACCGGAAGGCTTTGACGAGGCGGCGATCACCAAGGCGTTGCGCTCACTGCCGCATGTCGTGGGCACGCACGACCAGCACGCCTGGAGCCTGGACGGTGACTACATCGTGCTCACCGTCCACCTCCTCGTGGACACCCTTGATCCAACCGAACGCTCCCAAGTCACGAATGCCGCCCGCACCTTATTGCACAACATGGGCGTTCACCATGCCACCATTGAACTTGAACTCCCCCAGGACGAATGCGCCCTGGCCGACCACTGATGCAATGACAGTCCGCAAAAGAGCCTTCCGCCTGCTGGCCGCACTGAACCGGGCCGTGCTGCCCAAGCAGTGGCACCGCGACCTTGCGCGGCTAAGCACCCCGCGCAAACTGCTCGCCGCCTACCGCTATTGGGTAACGCGCAACGCGCTTTGACCTATTCCACCATCAGGCGCCGGGCCACCGTGCCCCTGCCTCCGGTCCAGCGAAGCAGGTAAGCGCCGGGTGCCAGCCCCGATATGTCCATGGTCTTGCGGCTTATCCCACCTGAAGTGTTGAACGGTTCATGCCGCAATAGTTTGCCGTTCACATCGTAAATTTCCACATACTGGGCACGGCCGGCCTCACCAGGTCCGATCTCCACGGATACCGTGCCCGTTGCCGGGTTGGGCACTACGTGCAAGGCTTCCGGAGCAGCATCCACATCGGCTATCCCGATGGTGCACGGCGGGCCCACCAACGTCACGGTCACAAAGCTGGTGTCTGCCGGGCACGGTGGTGTGGTGACCACGTACATGTAAGTTCCAGGGCCGTAAGTCACCAAATTGATCGGTGCACCGTATTCATCAATGCCGTATCCCTGCGGACTGAACCACACCCCTGTGTTGGATTCGCCGGTGACATAGTTGTTCAGGACCGCAGCTGTTTCATTCCAGCAGAACTCAGCGCTGCCGCCAACGCCCGGGTTGGAGGCGGGTGCCCCGGTCACCGTAACCGTGGCGGTGGGGTTGGTGCATGGTGCAATGCCGTCCACCATGTACACGTATTGCCCCGGTAGGCTGGTGCCGGGGGTGAAAATGCCGGACGTGTTCCCACCCGGCCCGGTCCATGTTCCTCCGGCCATGGGCGTACCTCCCAATCGCGTGAACAGGTCCACCGGTGGTGCTCCTGCAGCGGTACACAACGGCACGGTGACACTGCCGCCGGCGGAATTGTTCGGGTTGTAGAGGATGGTCAGAAATTGGTAGTCCGGTTGGCAGGGTGGCGGCACCGGGAAATAGTACAGGAAGACGCCTTCAGGGCTGGTTCCGGGCGTGAACATGCCGTTCGGAACGGGCTGCAGCTGGGGGTCGATCCATGAACCACCGGCATCCGGTGTGCCACCCAACTGGGACAACAGCGGGAACGGGGCGGCATTGGGGCATACATAAATGGAGTTCATCTCTCCCAGGTTGTGGACAACGGCAGGCAGTACGGTAAGGCTGCCCGTCCACGTGGAAGTGATGGTGCCGTTGTATTGCAGGCTCACGCTCATCGAGTAGGTGCCGGCATCAAAGGGGCCGTATGGGCCCAAGGGTTGGTTGAAGGAGGTGGACCCCGAACCCGGTCCCGATGCCTCGATCACCATCGTGATGGAGGTGGTGGTGATGTTGTTCTGGACAAAGGTGAAGCTCATGCCCGGGGGGGCCGTGCCAATGATGTGCAGGGTGGCTTCCTGGCAAGCATGCAACGGGGTTGGTGTCACGGTAACAGTGGTGATGTGTTGGGCAAAGGCCGTTGATCCAAGGAACAACAAGGAGAAAAGGGGTAGGGCAAAACGCATGGGTTTCTGTTGTGGACCAAATTTAACTGGATTTGCACTGGGCCTTCTAATTTGCGGCGATGCGCCCATGGACGGCCCCGTTTCTTGCCTGTGCCTGCGTTGCGGTGCAGGCCCAGGTGCGGATCAACGAACTACAGGCCGCACATGTTGCGGGCAGTGATGGGCAAGGCGTGAACGGGGATTGGGTGGAGTTGTACAATGCGGGGCGCGCGGAAGTGGACCTGGGCGGTTACGTACTGGCCATGAACGGGCAATCGCAGCTGCTCCCTGCGGGCTTGTTGATCGGTGCGGGGCAATGGCGGATCGTGCTGGTCGCCGGTGTGCTGGCGTCTCTCGTGCTGTTCCTCGGCCGGCCGATCGAGCGCCTGTTTCATCGCTTCTCCCGTCACCCCGGGAATGGCGATTCCACGACCTCCCTATCCAACGGCTCAACCGCTGCCGGTCAGTCGGAGACCGGCCCGCACCAGCCCGGC
>CALMYC010000253.1 GCA_937873385.1 uncultured Flavobacteriales bacterium
GGTCAGTGGCCCTTCTGCAGCACCAGGGGACAACGTACCCTTCAGCTTGACGATGACCACTTGCGGAACATACCCCTACACAAATGGCTTTGCCATCTACATCGACCTGAACCAAGATGGCGATTTCCTGGATGCCGGTGAAAGGGTGTATAGCCAGCCTGCGAACGCGGCCGGCAATCAAACTGTCACAGGTAGCTTCATGATGCCCTATGGTGCGTTGGCCGGTAGTACCCGCATGCGCGTAGTGAATGTGGAAGGGTACTCCAGTTCCACCAACTATGCACAAACCACCTACGGTTACGGCGAAACAGAGGACTACTGCTTCACCATTCTGCCGCCGCCACCTTGTGCACCGCCTGTAGCCTCCATCAGCAACGTCACAGCCACCGGAGCGAACCTGGGTTGGACCAACAACACGGCCAATAGCTACAATTATGAAGTGCGCACCAGCGGTGCCGCGGGCAGTGGTGCAACGGGCTTGTTCCTCAGCGCCAACGTGGCCTCGGGAACGCCGGCCTTTGCATTGGCTTCCCTCACCCCGAACACCGGCTATACCGTGTACGTCCAATCGGTTTGCGAAGGGGGGGCCACACTTAGCGCCTGGAGCAGCGGGGTTTCCTTCACGACACCTTGCGTGGCCGACATTATCCCCTTCGCCGAAGGCTTCGAGAGCGGGTTTGCCAACCAGTCGGTCGTGGGTGGTTGCTGGTCGCAACAAGACATGGCCGGTGGATCAAAATGGACCGCCAACAACAGCTTGACCACCTATAACCGGTCGCCTCGCACAGGGAGCTACAACGCGTACCTCCAGTATGGGAATACGGATTGGTTGTTCCGTGCCGTCAACCTCACCGGAGGCACGATGTACCGCTTCTCGGCCTACGCGCGGCAGGATGGTGCAACGGCCACAAACGCCAGCCTAACCTTGGCGTATGGTGCTACCGGTACCGATGCCGGCATGACCAACGTGCTGGTTACCCAAGGGCTTGTTGCAGGTGCGTACCAATTGGTCAAGGGTGATTTCACCCCCGCGACCTCCGGCGTGTACTACATCGGCATCAAGGGAACCATTAACGGGAGCCCTTGGTACATCTCGCTGGATGACATTGCCGTCCAAGAACTGGCGGTGTGCAGTGGCACGCCAACACCCGGCAACACCACCGGGCCGGCATTGGCATGCTCGGGCTCCAACATCACTTTGGGGTTGAGCAATGATCCGGGTACGGTCGTCGGTTTTACCTACCAATGGCAAACTTCCCCCGATGGAGTGACCTGGGCAAATGCAGGTGGTGCGAGCACCAATGCCACCTACACCACCACCCAAACCAGTGCCACTTGGTACCAATGCCTGATGTCCTGTGGAGCCAACACGGCCACCAGCACACCCGTGCAAGTGAACATGGGTGATGGCTGCCAGTGTGGTGCCTACCCGGCGGTTTATGCGAGCAGTACGGCCGATGAGGATATCAGCAACGTGACCGTTGGGTCGATGAACAACAGCAGCACCTGCGCCACGGTGGCTCCTGGTGCGGGCTCCATCCAAAACCGGTACAGCAACTACACCGGCAGCATTGCAGGTCCTTCGGCCGCACAAGGCGATCCCGTTCCGTTCAGCTTGACCATGACCACCTGCGGAGGCAGTTATAGCAACGGCTTCCAGATCTACATCGACTGGAACCAAGATGGGGATTTCCTGGACGCAGGGGAACGAGTGTACAGTTCGGCTGCCTCTTCCACCGGCAACCATACGGAAACAGGGAACTTCACGGTGCCGCTCACGGCCACGGTAGGGACCACAAGAATGCGCGTGGTGGTGAATGAAACAACCTTCCCGACCTCGACCAACTATGCCCAAACCGGCTATAGCTGGGGTGAAACGGAGGATTACTGCTTCACCGTAATGCCGGCGGTGGCCTGCGCGGGTACACCTGCGCCGGGCAACACCATCAGCAGCGCGCTACAGGCCTGTGCATCGGCCAACTTCACGTTGAGCCTTCAGAACCTCATGTCGGGCACCGGCGTAACCTACCAGTGGCAAAGTGCGGATGATGCCGCCTTTACGGTAAACCTCGCTTCCTTGGGTACGGCCACCACCCAAGTGACCAGCCAAACCACCGCCAAGTACTACAGGTGCCTGGTAACCTGCACGGCAAGTAGCGCATTCGCGTACAGCACCCCGGTGCAAGTTGCGATGGGCGATGGATGTGTGTGCGGTTCCTACCCGGCGGTATATGCGACTTACACAGGTGATGAGGAGATCACCAACGTGACCGTTGGCGCCATGAACAACAGCAGCACGTGTGCCACTACGGCTCCTGGAGCGGGTTCGTTGAACCAACGCTATTCCAACTATGCAGGGGTGGTTGCAGGGCCCTCGGCGATGCAAACCCAGCCCGTGCCCTTCAGCTTGACCCAAACCACATGCGGCGGCAACTACGGCAACGGGTTCGGCATCTACATTGATTGGAACCAGGACGGAGACTTCGCTGATGCCGGTGAGATCGTCTACGCCCAGCCCTCAAACGTTTCCACCAACGGGACGATCACGGGCAGCTTCAGCGTGCCGGCCACGGCAACCTTGGGGACTACCCGCATGCGCGTGGTGAACGTGGAGGGCTTCATTAGCACCACCAACTACGGACAATCGGGCTATTCTTGGGGTGAAACGGAGGATTACTGCTTCACGGTATTGCCTGCCCCGAGCTGCACGTCGCCAACTGCATTGGTGAGCGGAACTGTCGGTATTACGAACGCTGGCTTCTCATGGACGGCCAGCTCAGCCAATCCATCCGGCGGCTACCAGTGGGAAGTACGCACCAGCGGAGCAGGCGGAAGTGGTGCCACAGGCCTGACGGCCAGCGGCAACACGGCTGCAGGGGTCACTACGGCCAGCGTGAGCGGCCTTGCCAGCAGTACGGCGTACTCGGTATACGTACGCTCGAATTGCGGTGCAGGAGACTACAGCTTCTGGGCCGGACCGTTGAACTTCAGCACGGGTGGTGCCTGCGGCGATCCATTCACCGATACCGGTGGGGCCGGGGCTAACTACAGCGACAATGAGAACTGGGTGAAGACGTACTGCCGCACCACCCCGGGCGACCAGGTGCGGGTGCTCTTCAGCAGCTTCAACACCGAAGCCAGTTACGACAAGCTGTTCGTCTTCAATGGCAACAGCACGGCTGCGCCCAAGTTTGCCAGCACCAATGGTGCCGGCTTCGGCAACACGAGCTACGGTGCAGGCGGCTGGTGGGGTAATTTGACCTCGGCACTGCCGGGTCCCTTCACGTCCAACAACGCCAGCGGTTGCCTCACCTTTGCCTTCGTGAGTGACGAAAGCGGCAACTACGCGGGCTGGATGGCCACCACGCAGTGCATCACCCCGAACAACACCTGCGCGAACGCCACGCCCGTGCTCTGCGGGAACAGTTACACGGGCACCACCACCGGTGTTCCGCACCAGATGCCAGCCAACACCTGCCCCTTCAACGGCGCGGCGGGCACCGGTGGCCAGAACTGGTGGACGTACACGGCCACGAGCGATGAGGCGGTGACCTTCAGCACCTGCGGCGCAGCGGACTTCGACACGCGGATCTCGGTGTTCAGCGGCACGGATTGCAGCAACCTGGGCTGCGTAACGATGGCCGATGACAACCCGGGCTGCGCGAACGGCAGCAGCACGGTGACGGTCAACGTGTCCAACGGCACCACTTACTGGATTGCGGTACACGGAGCGGGCGCCGCGGAAGGCAGCTACACGCTCACGGTGAGCTGCGGACCTGTTTGCGCTCCTCCTGTGAACGATGTGTGCGCGAATGCCACAACCCTCGGCAACACAGTGGCTGACGGCAGCGGCACCACGGCGAGCTACACCAACGTATGCGCCACGGTGGATGCCCCGACGAGCTGCTCGGGAGCCCTGCCGGTGCAAGGGGTATGGTTCACCTTCAACAGCGGGAACTACAGCCATGCGCTGCTCACCCTGAAGGACAACAGCGACGACCCGCAGTACACGGCCCCCACGCTGGACTACGCCCGGTTCACCGGTGCCTGCAGCGGCCTGGGCGCCAGCGGCAATGCGGGTTGTGTCCCGGATGCGGGCGGCGTGCATGTGATGAACGTGACCCCGAACACCGACTACCGCCTGCTGGTGTACAACACCGGCGGTGCGGGCATGGCGGGCACCTTCGGGATGCTGGTTCAACACCCTGGCCACAACGATGCCTCGATCACGGCCATCACCAGTCCTGCCGCAGGCCTGCTGTGCGGCTCCACCATGGCCCCGCAGGTCACCCTGCTGAACAATGGCGACAACAACCTGACCAGCGTGCAGATCACCTACGGCCTCTCC
>CALMYC010000254.1 GCA_937873385.1 uncultured Flavobacteriales bacterium
ACCGTCCACGTCACCTTCATGAACAGTTTTGCGAACGCGGCCATCGGCTCCACCAATGTGTTGTGCAGCGGAGCCAATACAGGCACTGCAACCTTCACCCCTGGCGGCACCGGGCTCTCCTTTCTGTGGAATGATCCAAATGCGCAAACAACTTCCACGGCGACCCAGTTGGCCGCAGGCATGTATAGCGTCACGGCGACCGACACGGCAGGCTGCGACACCACCCTGTCCACCACCATTACGGGCCCGGCCGCCCTGGCCATAGCCGATCTCGGGGTAGTGGATGAATCCTGCGCCGGCAGTGGCAATGGCATCATCACGGCCACGGTGCCCGGGGGCACGCAGCCCTATCACTACAGTTGGAACACGGGTGACACCACAGCTTCCATCACGGGTGGGGCAGGCACCTACACCCTGGTGGTGACGGATGCCAACGGATGTGCACCTGCGCAGGGCAGCGCGACCATCCAGGCCATCGGCCAGCCCAATGTGGCCGATGCAGGTGCGGACCAGGTGGCCTGCTACGGAACCTATCCCGTGGCCTTGAACGGAAGCGTGGTCAATGCTACTGGTGGCGCCTGGAGCGGTGGCAACGGAACGTTCACCGGCACCGGGCTTCAACGAGGCTATACCCCTACGCCGGCGGAGATCTTGGCGAACGGCGTGGACCTGGTGCTCACCACCGTGGGCAACGCCACCTGCCCGCCGGATGCCGACACTGTGCACATCACATTCCCCACCAGCTTTTTCGGTACTGCAGTTTCCGGAACGGACCTTTCCTGCAACGGCGACCTCTCCGGTTCAGCCCCGTTCACGCCGGACCTGCCCGGCTTCACCTACCTGTGGAACGATGCCGCCCATCAAACAACCGCCGCTGCGGCCGGATTGGCCGCAGGCAGCTACAGCGTGCACGTCACGGACAGCTACGGGTGTGATACCACTGCCGCGGTGCTGGTGGGCCAGCCCATGCCCATGGCCGTGGCCTCCATCATTGGCTCCGATCCCGCATGCCATGGTGATGCCACGGGAAGCGCCACCATCACCGCTTCGGGTGGCACGCCGGCCTACTCCTACCTCTGGAGCAGCAATGCCGCAGCACAGACCACACCCACGGCAACCGGCCTTGCGCAAGGTGACTATACCGTTACCGTGACGGATGCGAACGGTTGCCAAGTGCAGGGAGCCGTTGCCCTGGGCCAGCCGGCACCCTTGCTGCTCACCGCACAAGTGGAGGACACCGTGTGCGTGAACGTGCCGGTGCAGCTCACCGCGCAAGCATCCGGGGGAACCGGTGGCTATACCATCTCCTGGCCGGGCATCGGAACCGGCGATGCGGTCCAGTATGCCTTCGCTGCTTCGCAATCCGTGGTGGCCCATGTGATGGACTCCAATGGCTGCGTTGGCAACACGGTGATCATGCCTGTCACCGTGCTTGACCTTTCCCTGGCTGTACTGCATACATACGGCGACACGGCGTTCTGTCCGGGAGGAACGGCTTCCGTGGGAGCATGGCTTACCGGCTACCCGGGAAGCTACGCCATGACATGGCCCCAACTGGCTGCTTCAGGCAACGGACCCTTCTCCCTGGTGGTGGGCACCAGCAGAACACTTCAGGTGAACGTCACCGATGGCTGTGCCAACACGATACAGGCATCCATCCCGATCACGGTTGAGGTTCCACCGTCGATCGCACTTCCACCGATCATCGCCGAAGGCTGTGCCCCCCTCTCCGTGCACCTGCCCACGGGGCTCACCAACCAACCCGTTTCCTACTACTGGCATTTTGGCGATGGCTCAACCAGCACCTCCATGATGCCCGTGCACGTCTATCCCGCCGGGAACTACGCCGTCTCGCTCACGGTGACCACCCCCCTGGGCTGCACCGCGGATGCATCGGGCGCGGGCCTGGTGCATGCCTACGCTCCGCCAACGGCCGCGTTCACCGCCAGCGATTGGAGCCCGGACGCGGACCATGCCGATGTGCAATTCACCGACCAATCCACGGGCTTTGTGAATGCCTGGTCCTGGACCTTCGGGGATGGTGGGTACAGCATCTCCCAGAACCCCCAATACCACTTCATGGAACCGGGCTCATG
>CALMYC010000255.1 GCA_937873385.1 uncultured Flavobacteriales bacterium
GCCATCCGCCTGCTCTTCTCCGGCGGCCTCTACCAAGGCGATTCCATCCGCATCTACTTGCCCGGCACCGTGCTAAGCCCCTATAACGGCCTGATGCAATTGGACAGCGTGAACGTGGACAACAACGTGGTGAAGCAGGCAACCAACGTGTACGTGGCACCAACCACCACCACCATTTCCGCCCTGATGACTCAGGCCGGCTTCGGCGGCAGCCTGCAAGCCAAGCTGATCACCCTTTCCGGTGTGCAATTCTCCGATAGCACCGGATCGCTCACCTACGCCAATCCCGTTACCCAGGCCACGCTGAACCGCGACCTGAAGGACTGCAACGGCAACACCACCATTGTGCGCACCAGCGGCTACGCCAACTTCGCAGGGCAGCACTTGCCTACCGGAAAAGGGACCTTCACTGGCATCGCCTCCTGGTTCGGCAGCAGCCCGCAACTGTACATCCGCGATATCAATGAAGTGCAATTGAACGGGCCCCGCTGCGGTTCAACCGCCAATTGCGCCCCGGTCACCAGCCTGAGCGAAGATTTCTCTACCGTGGTCAACAACGCCACAGTGACCTTGGATTGCTGGACCAACGCGCATACTGATGGCAGTGTGTTTTGGCGTGGAAAGGTGAGCGGCTCAGACTTCAGTGCAGAAGCCCGCCTCGCCTTGGGCCAGGCCAGCACCATGTGGCTGGTCACCCCGCAGATCACCTATTCCCCCAGCCAAAACCTTTCCTTCTCCAGCGCCCGCCAAAGCTGGGTGCATGATGGACTGACCGTGTGGGTGAGCACCGATTTCACGAATGATGTGGCCACTGCAACATGGACACAGGTGACCGGCGGCACCATAGCCGGCCAAACTGATGCGGACAACGCTTGGGTGCCTTCCGGCAACATCGCGCTTTCCGGGGTGCTGCCCGGCGGATATAGCGGTACCTTCGTGGTGGCCTTCAAGTATGTGGGCGATGCAACCAACAGCACCACCTACCGCGTCGATAACGTACAGGTAAACTAGACTTCCCTCCTTTGACCCGAAAACCCGAACAAGATGAGAACAGCAGTACTCCTTTCCACCCTCGCGATCGCCGGTATGGCCAGCGCGCAGGTTTTCCAAAGCGGCTTTGAAAACTGGACCGGCACCTCGCCCGATGGCTGGATGGGGACCAAGACCAGCATTGCCGCCACCAGCGTTACCCAGGTAACGGACAATGTTCACGGCGGCACCTACGCCGTGCGTTTGGAAAACACCACCAGCAGCCATAAACGGTTCAGCACGCAACCGATCGCGGTGACCAACGGCCAGAACTACTCCGTCTCCTTTTGGGTACGCGGCGCGGGGGATGTGCGTGTGGGATTGTATGACGGCCGTCCGGGAGGCAGCTCCGGTTATGCCACCTACACCCCCTACACTGCGGCCACCAGCACGTGGCAGCAGGTCACCGTTTCCATCGCGGCGGCGTATGACACCATCGGAGGCGAGTTCATCCTTTCCGTGCGCAATTCCGTGGCACCTGAGCACCTGGTGATCGATGACGTGACGATCAGCGACGCAGCCCCATTGACCCCGACCAGCATTTACAACATCCAATATACCACCGACCCCAGTGGGGATTCACCATTGAACGGACAGAGTGTGCTGACCGGCGGCATCGTGACCGCCGTCCTGACCGGGTCCGGGTATTTCATCCAAAGCGGCAGCGGCTTGTGGAACGGCATTTATGTCTATGATCAGAACAACACCCCCTCCATGGGGGACAGCCTCACGTTCACGGCATCCGTGAGCGAGTATTTCAATCTCACTGAACTTTCCGGCGTGTCCGCCTACACGGTCGTATCCAGCGGCAATACCCTGCCCGCCGCCTATGATGTGGCCACCGGCGATGTTTCCCTTGAGCCGCTGGAAAGCGTATTGGTGCGCGTTTCCAATGCCAACTGCACGGAAGTCCCCAGCGGGGCCACTTTTGGCAAGTACAAGGTGGATGATGGTTCCGGCGAAGCGGTTGTTGGCAAGGTGATCTACACCACCACTCCGGATCCCGTACTTGGAACGGCGTACAATGTTACTGGCGTCAACTACTACTCGTTTGGCGAATACAACATTGAACCCCGCATGGCCAGCGACGTCGAGTTCTCCAGCGGCATCGCCGATGCAGGTGTGTTGAACACCATCAGCTTCGGCCCCAACCCGGCCACTGGCCTGATGCAGGTAAATCTCGGCCAAGCCACCGGATCCGTTGTGCAGTTTGAATTGACCGACCTGCATGGCCGCGCTGTGCAGTCCGGCACTTTCACCGGTAGTCAAGGGCAGATCAACGTGGCCGGCATGGCCACCGGCCTGTACCACCTGACCTTGCGCAGCAAGGAGCTGGTGAAGAGCGTTGCCGTGCAGGTGGCGCGGTAAGCCGCCAGCAATTATTCCTGCCTCTTGATAGGGCCGCTTCGCTTGTGCGAAGCGGCCCTATCGCATTTGCACCATTTCGACTTTCAAGCTCGGCCAAACCACGATTCCACAGGGTCTCCTTCGGAAGACTGCTGCGGTAGCCATTGGGGGGAATGAATGTCGAAATGGTATTGGCAAATCCTCACTACTTCCGCGCCACAATGGCGATCGCGCTCATGGAATCCCCATATCGCCGGAAGACTTTCCGCATGTCCAGGATGCGCTTGCGTGCCTTGGGGTGGGTGAGGATGTTGAAGGCGATCTTCAGTGTGCGCAGGAACCCTTCATCGTCGATGATGCGCGATGTTTCCAGCAGGTGCATGGGGTTGGTCATCACACTTTCCACGATGAAGCCTTCCCCTTCCAACATGGTCGTCCATTCAGTTTGGGTCAATGGGCGGGCGTTCACCCTGATGGTGGCGGCCAGTTCGTGCTGGATCTGCTTCTTGCCCGCAGCGGACATCGCGTCCGGGGTGAGGGCGATCTCGTGGATGCCGTAAAGACCGCCGGTGCGCAGGATGCGGTGCGCCTCGCGGATGATCTCCGCCTTGCGATGGTCGGCCTGCATGGTGAGCATGGCCTCGCCGTAAACCTTGTCCGCCGTGGCGGTCCCCAACGGACAGCAGCAGGCGTTGCCGATGACGATCTCGCGGCCCGGTCCGTTGATCTTCTTCCGCAGGATGGCAGCGGCCTCCTCATTCAGTTCCACGCCGGTGTAGGTCTTCGGATCTTTCTGCAAGGCGATGCCTGCGGTAAAGCCAAGGCCCGGCGCGAATTCAACGATGTCGTCCGTGGGTGAAATCGCCAACTTGCCCATCAACTGCTTGGTGAGCTCCTTCCCGCCCGGCCGGAGGACCTTCTTGCCCATTTTAGCCAAGAGCCAGTGACCCTGTTCGGGATTGAGGTGTTGGTTGGCGGTGGAGCGGTGCAGGGCAACTCCATTGGATGTGGTGGTGGTCTTTGGTTCCAGTACTTCCAGTTCTTGCTTCATTCCTTGATCAGAACAATTCCAAACAAGGGTACGGGTTTACAAACCGGGCCGGGGTGACAATCATCAGTTTGGCGGTGAAAAAGCCATTGAGCATCAGGGGCCGCTGCGCGAGACCCTGATGGAGCTTTCTGCGTCAAGGTCCGCTGCGCGAGACCTTGATGGGACAAATGCGCGACACTGATGGAGCTCGCTGCGTCAAGGTCCGCTGCGCGAGACCTTGATGGGACAAATGCGCGACACTGATGGAGCTCTCTGCGTCAAGGTCTGTTGCGCGAGACCTTGATGGGACAAATGCGCGACATTGATGGAGCTTTCTGCGTCAAGGTCCGCTGCGCGAGACCTTGATGGGACAAATGCGCGACACTGATGGAGCTCGCTGCGTCAAGGTCCGCTGCGCGAGACCTTGATGGGACAAATGCGCGACATTGATGGAGCTACAATCCGTGTGATCGGCGAAATCGGTGGGCGATGGTATCGCCCCCCTGAAACGATGAGCCCCGGCATTTCGCCAGGGCCCATCTCCTCCTCTTCCCTAACCCCTATTTTGAGAGCACCTTGAACTCCGTGCGCCGATTGGCCTGGTGTTCAGCTTCGGTGCATTTGCTGCATTCGCAGGGCTCCACAGGCTTGGTTTCCCCATAGCCTTTGGCGACCAGGCGGTCCTTGGCAATGCCCTGTTTGATCAAATAGTCCACGGCGCTCTTTGCGCGTTTCTCGGAAAGCGACAAGTTGTAGGCATCCTTGCCGCGGCAATCCGTGTGGGAGCTCAGCTCGATCTTCACCGAAGGGTTGTCGTTGAGCGTCTGCACCAGTTTGTCCAGCTCCTTCGCGGCATCCGGACGGATGTTCCACTTGGCCAGGTCGTAATAGATGTTGTCCAGTCGCACCACTTGGTCCACTTTGAGCGGGAACAGGTTGAAGTCGGTCTTGATCACGGTGTTGGTCTTGCCCTTGGTGGTGATCCGAGCGCTCTGCTTGAAGAATCCCTCCTTGTCCACCTTGACGCGGTAGTCCTTGTCCGCCTGCAGCGCGAACGCGTACTTGCCGTCGGCTGCGGTGTAGAGTTCCTGCACCACCTTGCCGTCGGCATCCAGCAACTGCACATGGGCGCTGTCCAGCGGGGCCTTGGTTTCGCCGTGCTGCACAATGCCTTCGGAACCGTAATCGTACTTTTCCATTTGCACCACCACGTTCTCCAGGTCATCCGTGCTGCTGTTCAGGTCTGTGGTGCCCTGGCGGTATCCATTGCGGCTGGCAGTGAGCTTGTATGTTTCGCTGTATGGCGCGTCAATGATGAATCGGCCATCATCCAACAACTGCATCTTGGCATTGTCCAAGAATGCACCGGTGGCATCCTTGAGGTCCAGCGCATAGCCCGTTACGGCCGCTTGGGTCTGCTTGTCCACCACGATGCCCTTGATGCGGATGTGCGGTGGATGGACCGTACAGCCGTAGATGTCGTCACTGCCCATGCCGCCTGGCCGATCACTGAAGAAGAAGCCGGTGCTGTCGTCCGCGAGCAGGATCAATCCTTGGTCATTGAACGGCGTGTTCATCGGCGGCTTCAAGTTGAAGACCCGCCCGGGACCTGAAGGCGTGAGACGCACCGAGAACAGGTCGTAGCCCCCCAGGCCTGGATGTCCGGTGCTGGAGAAAAAGAGCGTGCTGTCCTTGGTGATGAACGGGTACATCTCGCCGCCGGGCGTGTTCACCTTGGTGCCCATGTTCTTGGGCACGCCCCATTGCCCGCCGGCATCATCGCAGTACCAGATGTCCGTGCCCCCGCTGCCTCCGGGCATGTCACTGACAAAATAGAGGCGCTTGCCGTCCGGACTGATGCACGGCTGGCCCAAATTGTACTCCGGGTTGCTCTGTTCGAAGGGCACCAAGGCACTCCATTCCTCCTGGCCTTGCTCACCCTTGCTGATGTCGGAATAGTAGATGCCCAGTTTCACCTCGCCGTTGCTGGCCTTGGTGAGCTTGCCGTAATAGAAATTGTCCCGCGTGAAGTAGAGCCTTTTCCGGATCGGGTCATAGGTGGCGGTCCCATCGTGGTACCGGCTGTTCAGGTCCTTGCGCATCACCATGGGGTCGGTGGCTGTTTCACCCTTGAGCAGCGCGGAGTAGAGATTGAGGAACGGCTCACGGTCCCAATTGTATTTGGTCTTTCCGCCCACACCCTCGCCGCGGGCACTGCTGAAGATCAACAGGTCGTTCATGACCGCAGGTGCCAGGTCCGCCTCGGGGGAATTGATGGGCAACTTCCGCACTTGGTCCCTGCTGCTGTCGGCTTCCAGGTGTTTCAGGAAGCTCCCCTGCCGGAGATATTGCTTCACCCACTCATCATCGGGCGCCTTGTCGGAATAGGCCTGGTACCATGTGGCGGCCTGGTCATAATTGCCCCGTGCACGCAATTGGTCCGCGTAGGAAAGCAAGTCGTCGGGGGCCGGGTTTCCCAGGTCAATGAGCTTTTTGTAGGTGCCCGCCGCCTTTTCATGGTCACCGAGCTTCTTGTAGGCGAAGGCCAATTGCCGATAGTCCGCAGGCGTGGCATCCTTGCCCTTGATGATGTCCTCGTACACCTTGGCCATGTTGGTGTAGTCGAACACGGCGGCATAGCGATCGGCCATGCGGTGCTTGAGCTTCTGGGCCTGTGCCCCGGGTGCGGCCATCAGCAGGACGGCCGCCGTCATCAGCAGGCCCCGGTATGGCGTGAGTTTGGATCGCTGCATCTGGGATCAGAAATAACGGGGTGAACGTATGCCCTTGGGTGCCTTGCCGAACTCGAGGCCGAGCATGAACTCATGCGAACCACCGCTGTAGTTGTGCATCGGCGAGAGCGGATAATCATAGGCATAGCCGGCGGACAGCCCATCGGTGATGTTGTACTGCACCAGGGCCCCCACGGCATCCGTGTAGCGGTACATGGCCCCGAGCCACAGCTTGTCATAGAGCAGGAAGTTGGCACTGAGGTCAAAGCTCAACGGTGCTCCTTCCACCGCCTTCACCATGAAGGTGGGCTTGAACTTGGTGTAGGTGCCCAGGTCGAACACATAACCGCCGGTGAAGTAGTAGTGGGCGAGCTGGCCGCCGTTCTGGCTGACCAGCCTCAGGGAATCCACATCGAAGAAATCCGTGCGCAACAACTTGGGCGAACTGACCCCGAGGTAGAAACGGTCGCTGTACCACATCATGCCGAAGCCGAACTGGGGGTCGGACTTGGTGCTCACATCGTTCTGGAACACTTGATCACCCCCGTCGTGCGGGTGCAGCTGGGAGAATTTGCCCTGGAAAAGATTGAGCCCGCCCTTGATGCCGAAGGCCAACTTCTGGTTGTTGTTCAGGAAGATCCGGTAGGATACATCGAGGATGATGCCGTATTGCGTGACCGGCCCATGCTCATCGCGCATTACGGTGCCGCCCAACCCCAGGCTTTGCACCAGGAAGGGGCTGTGCACGGTCAAGGTCTGCGTGGAAGGCGCACCCTCGAAGCCCACCCATTGGTGCCGGCTCAGTGCCTTCAGGCTCACCCGGTCCGCGCTGCCCGCATAGGCCGGGTTCAGCGCGAGCAGATTGAACATGTATTGCGTGAACTGGGGGTCCTGCTGGGCATGGGCCGCTTTCGGCAGGATGCCGGGAACGGCCAGGAGCAGAGCGAGCACTGCCTTGTTCCGGAAGGAGGCTTTTGCGGCCATCTGCGGGGGATTTTTCGTTTGTGCGTTCATGGTCAGCGGCGCAGGTAGATGTAACCGGTGATGACCTCCTTGCCATCACCCGGATCGAGAATGAAGTAGTACGTGCTCTCCGGAAGTTTGCCGCCCATGCCGGGCTTGCCTTCGTTCTTGCCGTCCCAGTCATTCCGGTAGGGGCTTCGTTCAAACACTTTCGAGCCCCAGCGGTTGAAGACCTTGAACGAATTGTTCGGATAGTAGACCAAGCCGTCGACCACGTAGGTGTCATTCACCCCGTCACCGTTAGGCGAGAAGGCGTCCGGCACAACCAGGATGCTGCAATCGTGCAAGGTGATCACCACCGTGTCCGCGGTACTGCCGCAAGCTCCGTTCTCCACTACCCAGCTGAAGATGTTGTTGCCGGGCTCCAAGCCGGTGACTTGGGTGTTGGCCATTGCGGCATCGGCAAAATTGCCATGTCCTTGCAGCAATTCCCAATGCCCGTTGGCCGTGCTGGTGGCAGGCACTGCGGCCATGGTGGCTGTGGTGGTATCCTGGCAGATGCGCTGGTCCGGTCCGGCAACGGCCGGGGGCACGCTATTGTCGAAGACCGATACCGACATGTCATCCGACGTGCTGCCGCAAACGCCATTGTTGATGGTCCAGGTGAGTGTAGTGGTGCCGAAGCCGATGCCCGTGACCGTGGTGTTGCGGTTGCCGGGGTCCGAAATGGTGCCGCTGCCCGCAATGGACCATGTACCGGTGGCCGGGAAAACGGCCTCGTTGGCGAACATGTCCGCTTCCACGCTGCCCGGCTCACAGAACTGCTGGTCCGGGCCGGCATTCGCGTTCGGCTGGGTGGCTCCGTCATACACGGTGATCACCACCGTGTCCGCGAGCGCCCCCGTGGTGCATGGCCCGTTGCTGATGGCCCACACCAGCACGGTTTGCCCGGATGACAAGCCGCTGAGCACGGCGTTCGGGGCAGCTGCATCGCTGATCGAACCCGCACCGCTGATGAGGGTCCACATGCCTGTGGCCGGGGCTGTTACGCCCGTTGCGGCCAGGTTTGCACTGGCCACCGGCCCGCAGATGTCCTGGTCCGGGCCGGCATGCGCACTGGTGATGGATCCGTCGTAGATCGTGACACTAACGGTGTCGGTCCGTGTGCCGCAGGGTCCATTGTCCACGGTCCATGCATACACGTTCGCGCCCGGTGCCATGCCGGACACTGTGGCCTGTGCATCATTTGGATCGCTGAAAGTTCCAGCGCCGCTGACGATGGACCAGTTGCCCGTGCTCGGGTAAGTGGCCACCCCGGCCGCCATGGTTGTGGATGCCACCGGGCTGCACAATGCTTGCGCCGGGCCCGCATCCACGATGGTGATCGAGCCATCAAACACGCGCAACAGAACGGTGTCCGTGGAGGAACCGCAGGGGCCGTTGTCGATGGTCCATGCAAGGAGGTTGTCGCCAACCACCAGGTTCGACACGCCGGATTGCGGGTTTGCGGCATCAGCAACCGTGGCGCTACCAAGTGAAGTCCACGTGCCCGTGCCGGGATACACTGCGGCATTACCGGAAAGGGCCACATTGGAAGCGGTGGAACAGAGGTCTTGATCGGCACCGGCATCAGCCGCTGGCGCGTTGTGATCATACACGTACACCACCACGGTATCCACCGTTGGGGGCCCGAACCCGCAATCGCCATTGTAGATGGTCCAGGTGAACACATTTGCGCCTACCGACAGGTTAGTGACCGCCGTAGCATGGTCGGTGGTGTCCGCAATTGCGCCGGTGCCACTGATCAAATGCCAAGTTCCGGTGGCGGGGAAGAGGGGGACGTTCGCCGCCATCACCGTGCTGTCCTCCGGTGTGCACTGCGCAATGTCCGGTCCGGCATTGGCCACCGGCCCGAACGGATCGAACACGGATACGCTTACCGTGTCCGACCAAATACCGCTTGTGGGACAGGGCCCGTTGTTCAACGTCCATACGAAGGTGGTGATGCCCAGCGCCAGGTCATTCACCATGGTATGCGGGTCATGGGGATCAACCAGGGTGCCCGGGCCGCTGAGGATGGTCCAGGTGCCCGTTGCCGGCGGCTGCGGGGTTGCGGCCTGCAGTTGCACGGAGGTCATCGGCAGGCAGAGTTCGAAGTCGTCCCCGGCGAAGGCCGCTGCCGTGCTGTCGCTGTAAATGGTCACGGTCATGGTGTCCGAGGTGATCGCATTCGGGCATGGGCCATTGCTGGTGGTCCATACAAACGTGTTTGCCCCGATGGCCATGCCCACCACCTTGCTCAATGGGTCGTGCACATTGTCGAAGAGGCCCGCACCGTTGACCACGCTCCAGGTGCCGCTGGCCGGGAATATCGGCGTGTTGCCCTGCAGGAAGGTGCTGTCCTGCGGTGTGCAATAGGCCTGGTCCGGACCGGCATTCGCGGGCGGATTGTCCGCATCGTAGATGAAGATGCTCACATTGTCCTGACTGAAGCCGCACACGCCATTGTCGAATGACCAGGTGAGTATGTTTTCACCAACGCCCAACCCGCTCACCGTGGTGTTGGGGTCGTGTTCGTCCGCGAAGAATCCGGTGCCCTGGCCCACGGTCCACGTGCCGATGGCGGGTGCTGCCGGCGTGTTTGCCGCCATCACCGCAATGTCCGTGGGTGTGCAGAAGCTTTGGTCCGGGCCAGCCGCAGCCGGGGGCGCATTGACATCGAAGAGGAAGATGCTCACTTCATCCATGGTGGTGCCCGTACCGCACGGCCCGTTGTCCACTGTCCAACGGAAGATGTTCTCCCCTACGCCCAGCGCAGTGACCGCTGAGGCCGGGTTGTGGATGTTTGCAATGGTGCCTTGGCCTGTGACCAGGGTCCAGGTCCCCACTGCGGGGTAGGTCACGCTACTGCCCGCCAGCACAGTCCCCGTGAGCGGCGTACAAACCTGCTGGTCGATCCCGGCATTGGCTACCGGGTTGTTCACGTCAAAGACGAAGATGCTCACCGTGTCTGAAGTGGCCGGACCACAAGGCCCGTTCAGCACGGTCCATGCGAAGCGGTTCTCCCCTATCCCCAGCCCGCTCACGCCACTGGAGGGCGATGCCGCATCGGCCAGCGTACCTGCCCCGGCCACCAACACCCATGTGCCGGATGCCGGGTAGATCACAGCGCTGCCCGCCATGTTGGTGCTGGCATTGCTGGAGCACAGGTCCTGGTCCGCACCCGCGTTGGCCACCAAATTGTTCCGGTCATACAGGGTGATGGACAGCTCGTCCATGCTCACGCCGCTCTCACAGGGTCCGTTGGAAACCGTCCAGCGCAGCACCGTCACCCCCACTGAGATCCCCGTTACCGTGGTAGTGGGGTCATGCAGGTTGGCAAAGGTGGCCGTGCCTTGGACGACCGTCCATGTACCTTGGGCCGGTGCGATCACGGTGCTGCCGGCCATCGTCACGCTGCCCACCGGCGTGCACAGTTCCTGGTCAGGGCCGGCGTTGGCAGGCGGGTTGCCCGCATCAAAGACGCGGACCTCCACGGTGTCGCGCGTAATGCCGTTCGCGCAAGGGCCGTTGTCCACGGTCCACACAAAGATGTTCGTCCCCACCGCCAGGTCGAGGATGCCGCTGGTGGGTGCATTGGGGTTGATGATGGTACCCGTGCCGCTGACCAGGGTCCATGTGCCTTGTGCCGGGAAGATCACCGCACTGCCGGCCAGCGTGGCCGTGCTGTTGGGTGTGCACATCTCCTGGTCCGGGCCGGCGTTGGCCGCTGGGTTCCCGTCATCAAACAGGAAGATGGTGATCTCGTCACTGCTGGTGCTGCACAGGCCATTGGCCACGGTCCAGCGGAATGTATTGGCGCCAACAGTGAGGCCCGTCACGTTCGAGGCGGGGGAGTGGACGTTGGCCTCTTGGCCACCGCCGGCGATCACGGTCCAAGTGCCCACGGCAGGGAAGGTCACCGCGCTGCCGGCCAGCGTGGAAGTGGTGGTTGGCCGGCAGATTTGTTGGTCCGGTCCGGCATTGGCATGCGGGTTGTTGGCGTCAAAGAGGAACACGCTCACCGTGTCATGCGTGATGCCGTTCCCACAGGGCCCGTTGTCCACGGTCCAAACGAAGATGTTCTCGCCCACGCCAGGGCGTGTAGCGGTGGGGGGGGGGTCGGCGGGGTTGGTGATCACCGCCGTTCCTTGGTACAGTTGCCAGGAGCCGGCAGCAGGGAAGATGGGCATGTTGCCCGCCATCGTGGTGCTTTCTTCCGGTGTGCACAGCGATTGGTCGGGGCCCGCATTGGCATTGGCGTTGTTCTGGTCGAAGACGAAGATGCTGACCCTGTCCTTGGTGACCGGGTCGGCACAGGGGCCGTTCACTACTGTCCACTCAAAGACATTCTCTCCCACGGCAAGTCCACTTACTTGGGAAGCGGGTGAATGCACGTTCACAATTGCACCGGCACCGCTCACCAGCGTCCATGTGCCTTGCGCGGGGAAGGTCACGCTGCTCCCCGCAAAGGTGGTGGAGGTGTTCGGCGTGCACAGCGATTGGTCAGGGCCCGCATTGGCGACTGGATTGGCAGCGTCGAAGACGAAGATGGACACCAGGTCGTTCGGTGGGTTCACCGGGCACGCACCATTGCTTACTGCCCAGCGGAACACATTCTCGCCAACGGCCAGATCGGTGATGGCCGTGGCTGGATCATGGATGGCCGCGATGGTGCCGGAGCCGCTCACCAGGGTCCATGTGCCTTGCGCGGGGAATGGTGCCGCACTCGCCGACATGGTGGTGCTCAACGTCGGTGTACAGAGGTTTTGGTCCGGGCCGGCATCGGAGCCGCTCACGGTATGGTCGAACACGGTGATGGCCACTTCATCCGCCGTGTTGCCATTGGCGCATGGCCCATTGACGACCGTCCAGCGGAACACGTTCACGCCGATGGACAATCCGGTGACCGCACTTGCCGGCGATGACGGGTTCGCCAGCACACCGGTGCCGCTTACCAGTGTCCATGTGCCCGTGGCAGGATAGGTCAGGCTGCTGCCCGCCAACGTGGTGGAACTCGCCGGTGTGCAGAGTTCCTGGTCCGGCCCGGCGTTGGATGCCGGGTTGTTGGCATCAAACACCCGGATGCGCACCTGGTCCGTGGTCGTTCCGCAGGAACCGTTGCTGATCGTCCACGTGAGGATGTTGTCACCCACCTGCAGGCCGGAGACCGTGGCATTTGCCGCATGTGTGTTCGAGAAGGTGATGCCTGCACTTGCCGTCCATGTGCCTTGCCCGGGGCTCACCGCGAGGTTTGCCGCCAAGGTTGCCGTGGAAGAAGGGGTGCACAGGTCCTGGTCCGGGCCTGCGTTGGCTGCTTGTGCAACGCCGCTGAACACGCTGATCGTCACCTCATCAAAGGTGGTCCCGTTCGCGCAGGGCCCATTGAACACGGTCCAGCGGAACACGTTGTTCCCGATGCCCAGTCCGTTCACCTGCGTGGCAGGATTGTTCGGCGCAACAATGTTGCCGGTGCCGCTGATCAAGGTCCAGGTTCCGGTTGCCGGGGAGATCACACTGCTGCCCGCCAAGGCCGTGGAGGTGGTGGGCGTGCACAACTGCTGGTCGGGGCCTGCGTTGGCAATGGGGTTCGCATCATCATAGACCGTGATGGTCACGGGATCGGAGCTGGTGCCGCACGCCCCATTGTCCAGCGACCACACCAGGATGTTCACGCCGAGGGAGAGCCCGGTGACACTGGTTGTGGGCGAAGTTGCATTGCCAAAAACGGCGGTTCCCTGTTGCACGCTCCAAGACCCCGTTGCAGGCGCAACCGCTGCATTGGCGGCCATGGCCGTGGTGGCGGCATTGCCGCACAGTTGTTGGTCCGGGCCGGCATTGGCCTGTTGTGCATTGCCGTTGAACAGTGAAATGGTGACCAGGTCCGAAGTGGCCGTGGCACACGGCCCGTTCTGCACGCTCCAGCGGAAGGTATTGCCGCCCAACGACAACCCCGACACCACGGTCCCGGGATCATTCGGGTTGGCAAAGACACCGGTGCCGCTTTCAACGGTCCATTGCCCGGAGCCGGGCGCGATCACCGCACTGCCCGCCAGGGTGGCAATGTTGATGGGCGTGCAAACACCCTGGTCCGGCCCGGCATTGGCAGTGAGCATGGCCGCATTGTAAACACTGATGGTAACCTGGGCACTATTGGAGGGAAACGCACACGGTCCGTTGGACACCGTCCACTGGAATACGTTGATGCCGTAGCCCAGGTCCGTGATGGTTGTGCCAGGGCTTCCTGGCGAAGTGATCGTGCCGCTGCCGCTTACCAAGGTCCACACACCCGTTGCCGGGGAAACGGGCGTGGAACCCGTGACGGTCACCACATTGGCGGATGTCGGCACGCAAATACTTTGGTTCGCGCCCACTGTTACCGGCGGATGGTTGCTCGGATAAACCGTGATCGATACGTCATCGGTCGTGCTGCCGTTCGCACAGGGTCCATTTGATACGGACCACCGGAACACGTTTACACCCACGCCCAAACCGTTGACCGCCGTGGTCGGGCTATTGGGTGTCACAATGTTGCCACTGCCGCTCACAAGGGTCCATGTGCCCGACGCGGGCATGGTGATCAGGCTTCCGTTCAGTGCGGTGGAGTTGGCGTTGGAACAGAGTTCCTGGTCAGGGCCTGCATTGGCCACCGGATTGTTGCCGTTGAAGACACGGATCCGGACATCATCCGTGGTGAGTGGATTTGCGCACGCCCCGTTGCTCACCGTCCATCGGAAGATGTTGTCCCCCACGGCAAGCCCGGTGACCTGTGTGTTCGGATTGCCCGGGGAAACGATGGTGCCCGATCCGCTGATGAGCGTCCATGTTCCCGTAGCAGGAGCAATGATGCTGCTGCCCACCAGGTTTGCCGTAAGCGTGGGTGTGCACAGGTCCTGGTCGGGGCCTGCATTGGCGGGCGGGTTGGCCGCATTGAACACGGTCACGGACACCTCATCCTGCGTGACCGGGTTGGAGCACGGCCCGTTCGTGATCGTCCAGCGAAAGGTGTTCAAGCCCACGCCAAGTCCGGAAACCGCGGTGGCCGGGTTCGCCGCATTCGCAAAGGTGCCGCTGCCCGCAACCACGGTCCATAGCCCCGTGGCAGGGAACACGGGGCTGTTCCCTGCAAGGATGGTTGCTGTGGCAGGGGTGCAAAGCTGCTGGTCCGGGCCCGCATTTGCCACCGGTGCATTGGCATCGTAAATGAAGATGGACACCAGGTCGTTCGGCGGATTCACCGGGCATGGACCGTTTGAAATGGCCCAGCGGAACACATTCTCCCCGACCGACAAGCCGGAAACCACCGTGGTGGCACTGTGGATGTTGGCGATCACACCGGCGCCACTGACCAGGGTCCAGGTCCCTTGGGCCGGTGCCGTGGGAGCATTGGCCGCCATGGTGGCTGTGTTGGTGGGCAGGCAGAAGGATTGGTCAACACCTGCCGTGGCCCCGCTCACAGTCTGGTCATAAGCGGTCACGGTGACCTGGTCACTGGTGATGCCATTGGCGCAAGGGCCGTTGTTCACCGTCCATTGGAACACGTTCGCGCCGATGCCCAGGCCGCTCACCGTGGTGGTGGGCGAACCCGGCGAAGCGATGGTGCCCGATCCGCTCACCAAGGTCCATGCGCCGGTGGCGGGGAACGTGGGCGTGCTGCCTGCAAGCGTGGCGCTACTTGGTGTGCACACTGCCTGGTCGGGTCCTGCATTTGCATTCGGGCTGCTGGCGGAATAGACTGTCACCGTCACCTCGTCAGCAGTATTGGCAGGAGTGCAGGGGCCGTTGCTGATCGTCCACCGGAACACGTGCACACCCACTGGCAGCCCTGTTACCGTGGTGTTTCGGATCCCCGGATTGGTGATGGTCCCTCCGCCGCTCACGGATGTCCATGTTCCACTTGCCGGGGCCGGCGCGGCATTGCCGTTCAAGGTCACGCTGCTTGCCGGTGAGCAGATGTTGATGTCCTGGCCTGCATTGGCGGCAGCCTGGTTGTTGTCGTAAATGGTGATGACCACTTCGTCCTGCGTCGGGACGCCGCATGGGCCGTTGTTGATGGTCCAGCGGAACCGGTTGGGCCCGATGCCCAGGCCGGTGATGGTGGTGGCGGGTGAATTCGGCGAGGTGATCGCGCCCGTTCCGCTCACCAGTGTCCAGGTGCCCACGGCCGGCGCCGCGGCCGTGTTGGCCGCCATCGTGGCCGTATTGGCCGGCAGGCATTGTTGGAGGTCGGGGCCCGCATTGGCTGCGGCCTGTGCAGGATTGTAACTGGTAATGGCCACTTGGTCATTGCGCGTGCCGCAGGTCAGGTAGTTCGCCGTCCACTGGAACACGTTGGTCCCCGGCGCAAGGCCGGAGACGGTGCTTGTGGGTGAATGGTCGTTGGCGAACGTCCCCGTGCCACTGACCACCGTCCACGTGCCCTGCACGCTGGCATAGGGCAAGGTGCCTGCCAGGGTGGCCGTGGATCCGCAAACAGCCTGGTCCGGGCCTGCGTCCACATTGGTGGCGGGAGGTGTCACCAGGATGGAAAAACCGAAATCATTCACCGCCTTCAACGGGCAGCCATTGTCCTCCACGTGCACCGTGAACGTATTGTTGCCGATGTCGGCGATGGTGGGCGTCCAGGTGAATGTCCCGGAAGGGAACGGCGCGCCGGCCGTCGTGAACGTGGCTCCTGGTATCCCGCTGTTCCACGTCATCGTCACGGTCTGGCCGGCGTTGGGGTCATTGGAGTTGACCGTGAAGGCGATCGGGGTACCGGCGCATACTTGCATCGAATACACCGCCGTGCCATTGATCCCGGTTGCCGTGGGGGCGGAATTGCCCGAGCATGCACGCACCACGAACTGTACGTCGCGCGTTACTTCACCTACCAGCACGCCATTGCGGTACTCCCGCACGCGATAGGAGACCACCGCAACCTGAAGTACGCTTGGCGTAACAGTCATGGTGCCGGTTTGCGGGTTGAGCACCACGGCATTCGCACCACCGGAATTGCGGATGGGTTGCAGGGCGGAGTAGTTTGTACTGTACGGAATGTTCGCCCCCCCTGCGGTACGTGCGGCGATCAGCGCATAGGCCAAAGAATCCCCGTCCGCATCCACGGCACCCGGGTTGTAGCTGATGGGTTCACCAAGGCAGTAGAACGCCGCGGGCGAATTGGTGAAGCTCGGGGAG
>CALMYC010000256.1 GCA_937873385.1 uncultured Flavobacteriales bacterium
CCTTTCCCGTCTCGGCCACATTGAGGTATACTTCCAGTATGCGTTCCTTGCCCCAAAGGCCTTCGATCAACGCGGTGAACCATGCTTCAAGCCCTTTGCGCAGAAAATTGCGGCCGGGCCACAAGAACACGTTCTTGGCCGTTTGCTGGCTGATGGTGCTGGCCCCATGCACGTGCTTGCTGCGTCCATTGTGCCGGAGTGCCTTTTGCATGGCCTCGAGGTCGAACCCATGATGGGAAAAGAATGCCTGGTCCTCCGCCGCGATGACCGCCATCGGCATGACAGGGGCGATTTCCTCCAGGGACTTCCATGCCCGGTGGACACCGCCTTGTTCACGGGCCTGCACGGCCATGGCCCAGGTGACCGGCGGCGGGACGAAGCGCAGCACCATGACCCAAAGGATGGAGATCATGATGGTCCAAAATGCGATCGCCCCCACCCTGCGCAGCACTCGCTTCATTTCGGCGAAAGTAGCTTCGGTGCCGATCGGTCAGGGTGCCCCGGCCTTCCATGCGCATGATGCAGCATCCGGTCCGCAAGGTCTCCTTCGGAAGACCGCTGCGGAAGTCACTCAAGCCAGTTTGGCCACTTCGGCCGGCACGGCCGCATAGTCCGGCTCCGCGGTGACTTCCGGCGCCACTTGCACATACCGCAAGATGCCCTGCTTGTCGATGACGAAAACCACCCGGGCCAGGAGACCGGCCAGGTTGCCATCGGCCATGCGCACACTGAGCTTGTCCATGTCACGGAACCGGAAGTCGGAGGCTGCGGTCACATTGGTAAAGCCTTCCGCTCCACACAATCGTTTCAGCGCCCAGGGCAGGTCTGCCGTGATGGCCTAACCCTCCGCACCATGTGCTTTAAGCCGATTGCCGAAGGTATTGGTTTGGGGAGCACACACGCCGGTATCCACACTGGGCATACTGAAGAAGACCAGCGCGCGGCCCTGCAGGCCATTGAGGTCGCCTTCTGAGAAATCCGCTTTCACGAAGCGGACGTTGGGCATGGGTTTTCCAAACTCGGGGCGCGTTCCGGGAAGTGCTACTTCAGTGCCCTTTCGTTTGGTAATATGGTGGGTTGGAATGGCCTTCGCGCAGAGGCTACTACATGGATCAAAGGACGGGAATGGACGGGCTGGTGATCAGCTTTCCTCCATGATGGCAGGGATGGCGCCCTCGTACGCTTCGCGTGCCTCAGCAATGAACCCGAAAGATTCATCATCCACGGCGAGCTTCCCTTTGGTTACATGGCCCAGGAGGATGAACGGCACCTTGCTCATGCGCATCAGGTCCAGGAAGCCCTCCTCCTGGTCTTCGGTGAGGGAAACCACCACGCGGCCTTGGCCTTCCCCAAAGAGGAAAGCATCGGGACGAACCTCGCTATCGGTGACCACATCGAAGCCGAGACTGTTGGGCATGGCCATTTCCACCAAGGTGGTCCACAAGCCGCCATCGCTCACATCATGTGCGGCAGTGATCAGTCCGCGCTTGATGAGGTGGGTGATGACGACGTGTACCAAGTGTTCTTCCTGCAAGTTGAAATAGGGCGCTGGGGAGTTGTGCACGTTATGGTGCTTCACGAGGTATTCGCTGCTGGCGATGTCATCCGTGACGGAGCCAATGAGGAAAATGAGCTGGCCTTTGGCCTGGAAGGCCAGGGTCATCCGTTTTTCAATGTCGTCCACCACGCCTATCATTCCGATGGTGGGCGTAGGAAACACCGCCACTTCGCGGCCTTCGATCACGGATTGGTTGTAGAAGCTGACATTGCCACCGGTGACAGGAGTCTTGAGCTCGATGCAGGCTTCGGACATGCCCTTGATGGCTTGTGCGAACTGCCAGTACACTTCGGGGTCGTAGGGGTTGCCGAAGTTGAGGCAGTTGGTAACGCCGGCGGGTTCGCCGCCGCTGCACACGATGTTGCGGGCCGCTTCGCTCACGGCGATCATGGTGCCCACATACGGGTCCGCATTGACATAACGCGCGTTGCAGTCCACCGTTACGGCGAGGGCCTTCTTCCCCCCTGCCTCCTTCAGCAGGACAAGTCCCGCATCGCTGGGTGCATTGGTGCTCATGTTGCCGGCTCGCACCATGGTGTCGTACTGTTCACTCACCCAGCGTTTGCTCGCGATATTGGGGCTGGCCAGGAGTTCAAAGGCGACCATAGAAAGATCCTGCGGCACGGGCACCATGTCGGTCCGGAAGTTGCCGCGCTCCTTGAAGTGTGCTGGTTCCTTCTGCTGGCGTTTGTACACGGGGGCACCTCCGCCGAGCACCAGGCTTTCGGCGGGCACCTCGGCCACCGGGTCCCCATGCCACAAGAAGCGAAGCGTGTCGCCTTCCGTCACGGTTCCGATGGCCACGCAGTGCAGGTCCCATTTTTCAAAGATGGCCTCCACCTCACGCTCGCGGCCCTTCTTCACCACCACCAGCATGCGCTCCTGGCTTTCGCTGAGGAGGATCTCCCATGGGTGCATGCCGCTTTGGCGCAGCGGCACCAGGTCCAGGTTGATGTCCATGCCGCAGCCGCCCTTGGCGCTCATTTCGCTGGTGCTGCAGATGATGCCTGCCGCGCCCATGTCCTGCATGCCGATGATGGCATCGGTATCGGCCAGTTCCAGTGACGCCTCCAACAGGAGTTTTTCCATGAAGGGATCGCCTACCTGCACGGCGGGCAGATCATCCATGCTGGTGCCGGTGATGTCCTTGCTGGCGAACGAAGCGCCGTGGATGCCGTCCTTGCCGGTGGCGCTGCCCACGATGTAAACGGGGTTGCCCACGCCGTGGCTGGTGGCGCTGATCACCTTGTTGGTGCGGACCACCCCTACGCTCATGGCGTTCACCAGGGGGTTCGTTGCATAGCAGGGATCGAAGTACACCTCGCCGCCGAGCACGGGCACACCGAAGGCATTGCCATAGTCACCAATGCCCTTCACCACGCCACGCATGTGCCAACGGCTGCTGGCGGTGTTGGTGATGTCGCCGAAGCGCAGTGAATTGAGCTGGGCAACGGGCCGTGCGCCCATGGTAAAGATGTCGCGGTTGATGCCGCCCACGCCGGTGGCCGCGCCCTGGTAGGGCTCAATGGCACTGGGGTGGTTGTGGCTTTCAATCTTGAAGGCACAGGCCCAACCGTCGCCGATATCGATGAGGCCGGCGTTCTCCTGCCCTGCTTCGGCCAGGATGCGCGGGCCCTTGCGCGGCAACGTCTTGAGCAGGGTGATGGAGTTCTTGTAGGAGCAGTGCTCGCTCCACATGGCACTGTAGATGGCCACCTCGTTGAAGTTGGGCATGCGGCCGAGGACCTCCTTGATGCGCTCGAACTCCTCTTCCAAGAGGCCGAGCTTACGGGCGGTCTCCAACGTTGCGGGCATGGTTTCCGCAGATGCGGGGGCAGGCTTGGTCTGTGTTGCCATTATGGAGTGCAAAGGAACGGAATTACGGGGAGGTATATTGGAACCACCATGAAGTAGAAGGGCGCAACGGCAGAGAGCACCACCAACTTTCAAATAGGTATCCTAAGAGATTGCTTACCGCAGATGAACGCAGATAGACGCAGATGGGCGCATGTATTCCCCGCTGAGTCCAGCTGGTTCTCTTTCTCACGAACACCCACCTCCGAAAAGCATGCTTTGCAATGCGGCAGACCTCAAACTAAGGGTAGAGCAAATACGCCTTCCGCTTGTCTTTGAACGCATTCAGTTCCTTCCGCCAACTGGCGCGGATGTCTTCCTCTGACTTCCCCTCCACCACTGCTTTCCGCAAGGAGGAATTGCCGGCGAGCTTATCGAAGAAGGGGTTGAAGAACTTGGCCTTGTCCGGGCTGGCCTTGTACATGCCGATAAGCCATTCCAGATTCAAGCCGGGATCCAGCCGCGTGTAGAAATCGCCGTAGGAACTGAGGTCCAAGCCGATGCAGGTTATGCCTTGGTAGGGCGGATTCAATGCACCCGGAGTGGAAAGCGGGGTAAAGGCGTAATCGCCCAAGGTGCATTCGGGAAAGCCGATGCACTGAAAGGGCTTGTCCGTACCGCGGCCCACGCTGACGATGGTACCCTCAAAGAGGCCCAGCGCGGGATAGAGGTACACGGCCGCCATGTTGGGCAGGTTGGGCGAGGGTTTCACAGGCAATTCATAGAACGTGGAGTGGTCGTATCCGGTGCAGGGTATCACGGTGAGCTTGCATTGCACACCACCCTTCAACCAGCCTTCGCCGTTGGCCATGCGCGCGTACTCGCCCATGGTAAGGCCGTGTACCAAAGGCACGGGATCCATGCCCACGAAGGAGCGGAATGCGGTGTCCAGCATGGGGCCGTCCACATAAAAGCCATTGGGGTTGGGCCGGTCCAGCACCAGTACTTGCTTGCCCTGTTCCGCAGCGGCTTCCATCACATAGTGCAAGGTGCTGATGTAGGTGTAGAAACGCACGCCCACGTCCTGGATGTCGAAGAGCAGGATGTCCACGTCCGCCAGTTGCGCGGGGCTGGGCTTCTTGTTCTTGCCATAGAGGGAAACCAATGGAAGGCTGGTTCGTTGGTCGCGTTCATCGGCCACATGCTCACCGGCGCTGGCCTCGCCGCGAAAGCCATGCTCCGGGGCAAAAACCTTCACGATGTCCACGCCGATGGACAGGAGGGAATCCACCAGGTGCGTTTGGCCGATCATGCCGGTCTGGTTGGTGACCACGGCTATGCGCTTGCCCAGGAGCAGCGGGACGTATTGATCCGTGCGTTCGGCACCGACATGGACCCGGTCGTTGGCATAGGCCTCCACTTCCTGCTGTGCGGCCGGAGGCACTTGTGCGGGCACGGGCCCGGTGCATCCTGCGAGGGCGACCAACACGCCGGCCAGCCTTGCGGCACGGGCTATCTTCGCCGCAATCCCCATGGGCTTTGCACACTTCATTGCGCGCCGCATCCTCAGTGATCGGGACCGGCAGGACCGGTTATCGCGGCCTATTGTGCTCATTGCGGTGTTGGGCATTGTGATCGGCATGGCGGTGATGATCCTGACGGGGGGGATCAGCACGGGCTTCCAAGGCGAAGTTCCGGCCAAAGTAACAGGCGCTGGCGCAGCCATCGAGATCGTTCCTTTGGCGCAGACCGATCCCAAGGAATCGCACCGGGTGAAGATCGCGCAATCGTTCTATCCCGGATTGGATTCGGTGCCGGGCATCAAGCACATCCAAGTGTTTGCACTGAAGCCGGGCATTCTGGAAACGGACAAGGAGATCCAAGGCGTGGTGGTGAAGGGCGTGGGCGCGGACCATGACTGGACCTTCCTGCGGCAGCACTGGATCGCCGGAAACGTGCTGTCCATCGGCGACAGTGTGCGCCCTGAAGCCTTGATCAGCAACTGGCTGGCCAAGCGATTGCGGACCCATGTGGGCGGCGAACTGACGATCTACTTGGTGAAAGGCCGCGAGGAGCTGCGCCCGCGCAAATACAGGGTGAAGGGCATTTATGAGACGGGCCTGGAAAAGGTGGACCACCAGCTGGTGTATGTGGACATTGCGCACTTGCAGCGCTTCGCACAATGGGGCGTTCAAGCGCAGATCAGCGCAACGGACAGTGCAGGGCGGATCAGCATTGAAGGGTTGGCCTATGGCGGTGATGGGAGCTACAGCTATGATTGGCCGGGCACTCCGTTGCGTGGGAAAGGGCCGCACAACATCTGCACCCGCAACGACACCACGCTGATGCTCGTGTTACACGACAACGGCGGGGCCCTCCCCGACACGGGATGGGTCGATCTTCTTCCCTCCCCCCCCCTTTCCTTGTGCCCCCCCCCCCCCGAACTCCCCCCCCCCCCCCGCGGTTCAGACCCGCCACACCCCAACTGCCATCGCGCACGGCGCACAGCAGGCGGTAA
>CALMYC010000257.1 GCA_937873385.1 uncultured Flavobacteriales bacterium
TACAGCACGTCGTACTTCAGGCGGCGCACCATTTGGTCCACGTTTTCGGCATAGCCGAACTTCACCTGCCCCCAACTGGTGATGCCGGGGCGTACACGGTGCAGGTGGCGGTAGTGCGGGGCCACCTTCATGATCGCCTCGATGAAGTGTTGCCGTTCGGGCCTTGGCCCCACCAGGCTCATGTCGCCGACCAATACGTTCCAGAACTGGGGCAGTTCGTCCAGCCTGGCCCGGCGCAGGAAGCGGCCGATGCCGGTGATGCGCGGGTCCGAGGTGCTGCTGAGCTGCGGCCCATTGCGCTCGGCATCGGCCACCATGCTGCGGAACTTGATGATCTTGAAGGGCTTGCCACCGAGCCCGATGCGTTCCTGGCGAAAGAAGACCGGGCCTGGCGACCCGATCTTCACCAGGAAGGCGATCAGCATCAGAAAGGGGGCGAGGAGTGCGAGCGCCAACATGCTGAAGCCCACGTCAAATGCGCGTTTCAGCGCGAATTGCCAGGCGGGCATGATCTGCGGGTTCACCTCGATCAACGGCGCGCCAAAGATGCTGGTCATCTTCACGCTGCCCGCGAGGATGTCGTACATGTCGGGAATGATCTTGATGCGCACCGCCGTGCCGTCCAGTTCATTGAGGATGCGGCTGATGTGGGCGTGCTCGCTGCTTTCCACCGCAATGATCGCCTCTTCCACATTGTACTTGGGGATCAACGTGTGCAGTTCATCCCAGCGGCCAAGCCGCGGGAGGCCCAGTTCCGCCAGGTGCTGGTCACCGCCGTTCACGTTCACGAACCCCTTGAACCGGTAGCCGGGTGATTTGTGCAGGTCCTGTATCTCCCGGTAAATGGCGATTGCACGTTCATTGCCTCCAATGAGCACTGTGTTGAAGCCAATGCGCCCGTCATGGACACGGCGGACCGTGCGGCTGGTGATCAGGAAGCGGAAAAGGAAGAAAAGGGTGAAATGAAGCAGGAAGAGGGCCGTGAAGGAGCGGTAGTAGTAGGTCGGGCCGGCCACGGCATCGTCCAATAACAAGGCGAAGAAGATGACGATGGAACCGATGAAACTGATCAGCAGGGTTTGGCCCAATTCCTTGGTGCGGAACCGCCGGTACACGTCCGAGTACCCTCCGGCCATCAGGAACAGGCAGACCCAGAAACAGGGAATGAACAACAATCCCAGCCAGTATTTATGGTCCACCTCCACGGGCACCTTGTAACCGAACTTGATGGGCTCCAAGTAGGCTTTGCGAAAGAGGAAGAACAGGGTCCAGGCCAATGCACTGGCGACCACGTCCGCCGCAACATAGAGCATTGCAAGGGTGCGCTTCGGCATGCTCAGGGGCTCACCAGTTTGACATTGTCCACGTCCACCGTTGCCGAGGTGGCTCCACCGGGCAGGGAGGCTTCCATGTAAATGCGCTTGTCCATGGCGCCTGGCACGTTCCAAGGGGTTGCCATGTCGACGTAGATCTTGTTCCAAGGGATGCTGCCGTCAGGGCGTTTGGTGGCCTTTGCCACTACGTATGGGGTCGGGTGGGCTTGGCCTGCATAGGTGTAGTATACCCCGATGGTCAAGGGTGCGTCGCTCCGGTAGTCCACCTCCAGGAAGGCCGTGCTGCCTATGCCTGTGAACGGGTCGCCGCTGCTCAACCCGCGATAGATCGGGTGGCTGCCGTCCAGGTTGATGCGTCCGTTCCCGGTTCCCTGCCCGGCCAGGGTGCTGTCCGACGGCACAATGGTCATGGTGGCCGTGCAGTTCGTTGTGTCAAAGCGCAGGCCACTGTCGAAATCGGCCAGCCAATACGTAAGGTTGGCGTAATAGAGGAACGCAGGATGCACAACCGTGGTCTGCTCCCGTTCCAACGGTAATGTTTGCTGCCAAGTTTGATAGAAGGGATACTGGATCCGGTCGTCCGTGACGCCGTTTTTGCGCACACCGGCAATGCATTTCACATTGGTCGGGCCTTCTGCTATCAGGGGTATGGGCTTGCCCGGTTCCCAAACACCCACTGGTTGGTCGTTGACGTACACCCACAGGTCGGTGATCTTTGAGGAAATGGCTTGGCCATTGCCGCCCACCACCACGGGCTGGTCAATTTGCACGTATGCGGGCACGGCACCATCCTTTTTGCAGGATGTGAGCAGGAGGAAGGAAAAGCCGAGCAAGTGCAGGGCGCGGGTCATGATGTTCCTGTGCGGGTAACGCATGGGGCCGTGGATCAGTATGGATCGTCAAAGGGACCTGCTCTCCATCGCTTGCAGAACGCGGTGGGCCAGTTCCAGTGCCGCCAAGCCGTCGGAGGCTGGCACCTCCGGTTGGTTGCCGCTCCGGATGGCATGGGCAAAGGACCTTAATTCCTCGCGGATCGCGTTGTTGGGCGGTATGGCCGGCTTGTCGAAAGCGATCTCGCGGTGGCCCTTGCCCGGCCCTAGGTCCATGGTCACGGCAAAGGGATCCGGCTTGTCCACCGTGCGCATGCGCATGATCTCGGTTTCCTTCTTCAACATGTCAACGGCGATGTAGGCATCTCTCTGGAAGAAGCGGCTTTTGCGCATTTTCTTCAGGCTGATCCTGCTGGCGGTAAGATTGGCCACGCAGCCGTTGGCAAAAGCGATGCGCGCGTTCGCGATGTCCGGCGTGTCACTCACCACGGCAACGCCACTGGCATGTACGGCGGTCACGGGCGATGCGGTGACGTGCAGAATGATGTCCAAGTCGTGGATCATCAGGTCCAGCACGACGCTCACGTCGGTGCCGCGCGGGTTGAATTCCGCCAGGCGGTGCGTTTCGATGAACATCGGAGAGGCAAGGGCCCCCCGCGCCGCCACAAAGGCCGGGTTGAAGCGCTCCACATGGCCCACTTGCACCTTTAGCCCTGTACTGCCGGACAATTGCACAATTTCCCTGGCCTGGTCCAAGGTATTGGTGATCGGTTTCTCGATGAATACATGCCTGCCGGCCTGTAAGGCCTGGAGGGCGCATGTGTGGTGGGCCAGGGTGGGGGTGACCACATCCACGACATCGCAGTTCGCGATCAGGCCGGCCGGGCTTTCCCAGGCCTTCACGCCAAACTCATCGTGGACTTTTGCCGTCTTCCCGGGATGAGGGTCGTGGATGCCGGTGATCTCATACTCCGGCAATTCCATCAGCTGTTGCACATGGATCCGGCCCAGGTGGCCGGCGCCCAAGATGCCAATGCGCAAGAGTTTTTCCATGAAGGCGGGCAAATGTAGGCCAAGCCGGGGGTGCCTTGAATGATCCGCATGCCGCCAACCGTTCCAGGCTGCAGGCAATGGAAGCGTTGGTAGTTTTGCCGCCGAATGACGCGGATGGATGATTTTCGGCACCAGGGCCTGCGGCGCCAATTGGTGGAGCTCCTGAAGAAGAGGGGTATTGCTTCCGAACGGGTGTTGGCCGCCATTGGCAAGGTGCCTCGGCACCTGTTCATCGACGATACGGCCTTTGAGCGGTTTGCGTATGTGGACCAAGCTTTCCCCATAGGCTGCGGCCAAACCATTTCACAGCCGTTCACAGTGGCCGTGCAGAGTGAGCTGCTGGCGGTGAAGCCGGGGGAAAAGGTGCTGGAGATCGGAACCGGGTGCGGCTACCAAACGGCCATTCTCTGTGAGCTTGGGGCCAAGGTGTTCAGCATTGAGCGGCACCGGCCCCTGTACCTGGCCACCAAGGCGCGGCTGGCATCCATGGGATACCGGGCCAATCTCGCCCACGGTGACGGATACCAGGGTTCACCGGTGCACGCTCCGTTCAACAAGATCATTGTAACCTGCGGTGCCCCGGAGGTTCCACAAGCCCTTTTGGACCAACTGGGCGATCCCGGAATGCTTGTCATCCCGGTTGGCGGCGAAGGTGGCCAGGCCATGATCTCCATTTCCAAGAACGGGGACAGCGTGGAGCGCAGGGAGCATGGGGCCTTCAGTTTTGTACCCATGGTTGAAAAGAAAGTGGGGGGGTGAGTGCCGGTTTTCACGGATGTGCTACATTCGCCCCCGATTTCAAAACCGACCGGCTTTGAACGCAACGACAAAAAACAAATGGAATTCGGCTATCAACACAATTGAGTTGATATGTGAGCCAAATGTTTATAAGTTTGCGCCCCCGGTCCGATAGATTTGACCGACCAAGCAACGAAGAACCTCAAACCAAAGCACACGAAAAACCAAAAGTCATGAAGAAGACTGTACTGTTCACCGCAGCGCTCTTCGCCGTAACGGCTGCTTCCGCCCAAACGGGTGAGATCACCAGCAACCGTGGCGAAAACTGGCTGTCACAAGACGGCGATTGGGCCATCACCTTTGATGCCGCCCCCCTCCTGAACTATGCTGGCAACCTGTTCAACAACGGGAGCAACAGCAATGTGATGTCCATGAACAACATGATCAGCAGCCGTGGCTACCAGTATTTGGGCCAAGACGACGGCAACGCCCTGGGTGTGGGTGGCGTGGTGATCGGTGGCAAGAAGCTCATCGACGCCAACACGGCTTACCGCGGTCAAATTCGTCTGGGTTTCGGTAGCCACAAGGAGACCAACTTGACGGATGATGTGACCTCCACCACCAACCCTCCTGCACAGGTTGACGATGTGACCAAGTACAACTTCATGGGCATCGACCTGGGCATTGGCTTGGAAAAGCGCGTGGGAAGCACCCGCGTAGTAGGTGTGTACGGTGCCATGTTCGACATCGGCTTCGGCAGTGCCAAGAAGACCAATGAGTACGGCAATGCACTCACCGCCACCAACCCTGGTACCCGCATCACGGAAGAGAAGATGGGTTCCACCATGGGCCTCGGTCTCCGTGCCTTTGCCGGCATCGAGTGGTTCTGCGCTCCCAAGATTTCCTTGGGCGCTGAATACACCTGGGGCGTAACCATGAGCAGCACCGGCCACGGCACCACCACCCAGGAGAGCTTTGTCAACAACAGCGTGACCAGCACTTCCACCGATGGCGGCACCAAGTTGAATGACTTCGGTATCGACACCGGCGTGAGCGGCGCTTCAATCGGCGTTAACTTCTACTTCCAATAAGAGGAAACTCGCTTTGGTCCAGAGAGCCCCCGGAAACGGGGGTTTTCTCGTTTAATGGACCCCGCCTTCGGAGGATGGGGAGGAAAGGAAGATTCTTGCATTCCCCCTTTTAGGGACCAAGGGTTTGGGGCTGGCCACGGGAATACCTTCGCACCAATGATCCCCATCCTCTCCGCGGAACAGTTCCGCCAAGCTGATGCCCGCACGATCGCGGATGAGCCCATTTCCTCCCTGGACCTGATGGAGCGCGCAGCCGGTAATTGCGCACGCAAGCTGATGGAGACCCTGCCGAAGGATGTACCGGTGGTGGTGCTGGCCGGCTTGGGCAATAACGGTGGTGACGGGCTGGTCATGGCACGTATCCTTCACCAGGCCGGGCAAAAGGACGTTAGCGTTGTGGTGCCTCGGTACAAGGACTTCGGCAGCACGGACTTTGAGGCCAACCTGAAGCGGTTGCTGGAAACCACTGTTCATGTCAAGTTCTTGGATCAAGGGGCTGAGCTGCCGGCACTTCAACCGGAAGCCTTGGTGATCGATGCGCTTTTCGGCACCGGACTTGAACGGCCGATCACGGGTTGGCTGAAGTCGATCATTGTTGGCTTGAATGCAAGGCAGGGTCCGGTGCTTTCCATCGATCTGCCTTCCGGGCTTTTTGCAGGTGACAATACCGGGAATGACCTGGATGCCGTGGTGTGGGCAAAGCGCACGTTTACCCTTGAACTGCCCAAGTTGCCCCTGTTATTGCCTGACCTTGGAAGCTTTGCCGGGGAGTGGGAGGTGGTGCCGATCGGCTTGGACAGGCAGTTTATTGCATCGGTCCCC
>CALMYC010000258.1 GCA_937873385.1 uncultured Flavobacteriales bacterium
GACCCTTTACTGAACTCGGGTTGGATAACGCGTACTGTACCCGACAAGCCCACGAGCAAGGACCAGCGCTATGTACTCATGCCGATCGCCTTGGGGTGGTTGGCACAGACCAACGATCTTCCTGAAACATGAACGACTTCGGACCAACCGATCACTTCACCCCGGAAGTCACCCCGGAAGTCACCGACCAAATTGAAGGCCTGAGAACCAGCTTGTTGAACGACCTTGTCATCGCTTTGGATTGGACCACCGACCAAGTAACCGACCAAGTCGCTTGGATATTGACACAGGCGACAAACGGACCGGTGAAAAGCGCAGCACTCATGCCGGCTGCGGGCTTGGCCCACCTGCCGCACTTCCGCGAAAAATTCCGGACTCCACTAATTCGCGCAGGATGGTTGGCCATGACCGACCCGGCCAGCCCCAACAGCCCCCAACGGCGCTACCGCATCACCCCACAAGGACAGGCCTGGCTGGACAGCTTCAACGCCCTGCCCAAGTCATGAACGCGCAAGTCCTACATCCTGTACTCGGAAGGCCCGCCTTTCAGAGGTATGTTCGGCGCATGCCCCCGCCCTGTTCCAACACGCCTCCTATAGCCGCCCAACGCCGGCAGGAAAACCAGTAGCATGTCCACCAAGCAACGATCCGCCATGAATGCCTTGAAACCATCCGACGCGAAAAGCTTCGAAGAACTCAAGCAGGTCAATGACCATGGTGCCGAATATTGGAGCGCCCGCGACCTGCAGCCGTTGATGGGCTACGACCAGTGGAGGCGCTTTGAACAGGCCATCAAGCGTGCCGCTGTTGCGTGCAAAGAGTCCGGCAATCAGGCGGAAGACCATTTTGCCGGCACCGGCAAAATGGTCCCCCTCGGTTCGGGCAGTGAACGCAAGTTGGAGGATTACCACCTCTCCCGTTTCGCCTGCTACCTCATCGCCATCAACGGGGATCCGCGCAAACCGGAGATCGCCTTGGCCCAACAGTACTTCGTGGTACAAACGCGCCGCCAGGAGGTGAGCGATCAGTTGGCGGCTGACCGTGAACGGCTGGAGATCCGCCAGCAGACTGCCGAGGAGTTCAAGAACCTGAGCGGGGCCGCCAAGCAGGCCGGCGTCCAAAGCCGCATGTTCGGCATCTTCCATGATGCCGGTTACAAAGGGTTGTACGGCGGCATCGGCACCAAGCGCATCAAGCAGCGAAAAGGCATCCCCAAAAAGGAAAACCTGCTGGACCGCATGAACGCCATCGAGCTTGCCGCCAACCAGTTCCGCATGACGCAGACCCGCGACAAGCTCGTACGCGAGAACGTGGGCAGTGAACAGGAGGCGATCAAAGCACACGAGCAGGTGGGCAAGGAGGTACGCGATGCCATTCGCCGCATCGGCGGCACGCTGCCGGAAAACATCCAGCCCGCCGAGCACATCAAGCAGGTGAAGAAGCGTGTGAAAGGGGCCAAACCAAAGCTCGATCTGGAAAAGCCTGATGCCAAAGGATTGAAAGGCCAAGACGACAGCAGGAAGGAAAAATGACCACCAAGCCAGACCTCAAAACCCGCATCAAGGACGCCATCGAAGCCTGCACCGCCGGCGACTTCGGCGAACAGGCCCTGAACCTGCTGGCCACCTTGGGCTACCAAGGGCCGCGGCTCAGCTACTTCACCCAAAAGAGCTTCGCCGAGTTCGATGCGTTCTTCGTGCAGGGCAACGAACGCTTCAACCCCAAAAAGGCGCACGCCGCGCATTGGGCCAGCGTGGATGTGCTGTTGCAGCTCACCGCCGACCAGCTTAGGCAGCAGGACAGCCTTTTCACCAAGGACAAGGTGGACCCCAACGCCTACGAGAGCTACCTCTTCTTCGCCATCGAGCTCAAGCCCAAGGGCAAGGGCCAGGCGTGGACGCGCACCGACCTGAGCCAGATCACCCGCGAGGTGAACAAGCTCTTCCTGATGCCCGCCATGATCCTCTTCAAACATGGCGATGCCCTCTCCTTCTCGGTGATCGACCGCCGCCTGCACAAGCGCGAAAGCAGCAGGGACGTGCTGGAGAAGGTCACCCTCATCAAGGACATCCGCACCAGCGGCACCAACCGCGCGCACATCGAGATCCTCTTCGACCTCAGCGTGGACGAGCTGCGCCGCGTACACAAGTTCGCCACCTTCCCCGCCCTGCACGCCGCCTGGCGCAAAACCTTAGACACCAAGGAACTCAACAGGAAATTCTTCCGCGAGCTCAGCAACTGGTATTTCCATGCCGTGGCCGTCGCGGAATTCCCTGACCCTTCGGCGGGCTCAGGGCAGCAGGGAATGGAGGATCGCGAAAAACGCAACGCCACCAACCCCAACCGCCTCATCACGCGCTTGATGTTCGTGTGGTTCCTGCGCGAAAAGGAACTGGTGCCCGATGCCCTCTTCGATCCCAAGGAACTGAAGAAGATCCTGAAGCCGGATGCCAAAGAGCCCAGCCTCTACTACAAGGCCATCCTGCAAAACCTCTTCTTCGCCACGCTGAACACCGAGATGGGCAAGCGCCGCTTTTTAGCCACGCCGGACAAAAGCCAAAGCCGCCACCATTTCATCCACAACGTGTTCCGCTACGAGCACTGCTTCGCCGATCCGCAGCGCGCGCTGAAGGAACTCTTCGATCCCATCCCCTTCCTCAACGGCGGCCTCTTTGAATGCTTGGACAAGGAAACGGAGACCAAGGGCGGCCTCCAGCGCATCCGCATCGACGGTTTCAGCAACAACCCCAAGAACCCGTTGCACCTGCCCGAAAGCCTCTCCTTCAACCCCGAGGGCGAGGAGCACGACTTCAGCGAAGTGTACGGCACCACCCGCGCCCGCAAGGAAAAGGTGCGCGGCCTCATCGACATCCTCGGCAGCTACAAATTCACCATCACCGAAAACACGCCCATTGAAGAGGAAGTGGCCCTGGACCCCGAATTGCTCGGCAAGGTGTTCGAGAACCTGCTGGCCAATTTCAACCCCGAGACCAAGACCACCGCCCGCAAACAGACCGGCAGTTTCTACACCCCGCGCGAGATCGTCAATTACATGGTGGATGAGAGCCTGATCGCGTATTTGAAAGGCGCCCTCACCCCGGCCCTCTCCGAGGGAGAGGGAGGAATGCCCCTCACCCCGGCCCTCTCCGAGGGAGAGGGGGAAATGCCCCTCACCCCCGGCTCTTCTCCGGGGGAGAGGGGGGCAATGCCTGGCTACATGACCGGCGATCCCGCCACTGTGGCCAAACTGATGGCTCACGCCAACAGCATGCGGAAAAACCCGACCAAAGCCGAAGACAAACTATGGCAAGCGATCCGGGGCCATGCTACCGGTGGCCGCATCCGCCGACAACACATCATCGGCAATTTCATCGTGGATTTCGTTTCGCTGCCCAAGCGGTTGGTCATCGAGATAGACGGTGACATCCACGACCTGCAGAAGGAACAGGATGAAGCTCGCACCACCTTGTTGAACGAATACGGCTTCAAGGTCATCCGCTTCCGGAACGAGGAAGTGCTTGCGGATGTCTTCGTCGTGCAGCGCGCAGTCGTCGCGGAACTCGATGCCCGGCCCGATGTCACCGAGGCGCATGCTCCCCCCTCTCCCCCGGAGAGGGGGCCAGGGGGTGAGGGCGCATTGAATGAGCGCGCCCTCACCCCAACCCTCTCCGAAGGAGAGGGAGAAAGACGCCTCCGCCACCTCCTCTCCTACACCGAAGAACCCCACCAATTCTCCAAGACCGAAACCGAAGCCCTCATCGCCGCCATCGACCATTGCAAGATCCTGGACCCTGCCTGCGGCAGTGGTGCCTTCCCCATGGGCGTGCTGCACAAGCTGGTACATGTGCTGCACAAGCTGGACCCCAACAATAAGAAATGGAAGGAGCGCCAGATCGAAAAGGCCGGCCAACTGGACGATGCCGACATCCGCGAACGCACCATCGCCGACATCGAGGATGCTTTTTCCAACAACGCCCTGGACTACGGCCGCAAGCTCTACCTCATCGAAAACTGCATCCACGGCGTGGATATCCAGCCCATTGCCATGCAGATCGCCAAGCTCCGCTTCTTCATCAGCTTGGTGGTGGACCAGCATGTGCGGCGAGTCCCCCCTCTCCTTGGGAGAGGGGCCGGGGGTGAGGGGAATTTGGGCATTCGCCCCCTGCCCAACCTGGAGACCAAGTTCGTGGCCGCCAACACCCTGATGAAGCTGGAGAAGGAAGAGCAGAACCTCTTCACCCACCCGGGCATTGAGCAGAAGAAAGCCGAACTGAAACGCGTGCGCCATGCCTACTTCGAGGCGCGCAGCCCCCAGCGCAAGGCCAAGTGCCGCGCCGACGACAAGCGCCTGCGCGAGGAACTGGCCGCCCTGCTGATGCAGGAGAACGAGCTGCAGCCCGCCACCGCCAAGATGCTCGCCGCCTGGGACCCCTACGACCAGAATGCCAGCGCCCCCTTCTTCGATCCCGAATGGATGTTCGGCCTGAAGGGCGGTTTTGATGTGGTGATCGGGAACCCGCCGTATGTGGACATCAAGGGTTTGGACAAAGCTGTCGCCAAGGAGCTCTTCGGTCGTTTCTCCACAGCACGGAATAGGATAAATCTGTACTCGTTCTTCATTGAATCTTCGCACTCCCTACTTAGCGACAGAGGCACTCTGTCTTTCATTATCCCCAATTCCTTGCTAGTGAATGAGTCCTATACCCTCGTTCGCAAATTGCTGATGCCGGATGTTACTTCGTTGATTAAGCTACCGGATGGAATTTTTGAGGCCGTGGTCGAAACGATTTTGCTGTTCGCGACAAAGGGTGCGGAGGGTGACGTAGTTCATGCGAAGCACTATGAATATAATGCAGTGATCGACTTTGCCTGCATTGAATTCCAGACGTTCAGCAGAAAGAAATGGTCAACTGATGATGAATGGCGATTCAACATATTTTCTACCAATAAGGAGTTGGCGCTTTGTGAGAAAATTGCAGCCGATGCCGCGCCTCTGGATTCGTTCGCCGATTTCTCTCTTGGCATTACGCCATACGACAAGTACAAAGGGCATAGTCAGAAGCTGATCAAAGCCCGAGAGTATCACGCATCCTCGAAGCTATCAGATGAGTACGTGCCCCTGATTGACGGCTCAAACATTCAGCGATACATTGTGGATGATACGGTCCGAGAGTGGCTTCGATACGGACCATGGCTTGGGGCTTCACGAGAAGAACGCTTCTTCACCAAGCCCAGAATCATCGTACGTCAGATTGCATCGGGTTCCCCCCTTCGCATCTACGCCGGTTATACGACGAAACATCTTTACCACACTCAACTTGGCTTTGCAATCCTGGCCAATCCGAAAGTGTCCCCGATATTCATCCTTGGCCTTCTGAACTCATCACTCATCAACTTCTACCATACTGAGGTCTTCCTAGATCAAGAGAAGAACACCTTTCAGAAGGTTCTGATTGCCAACTGCAAGAAATTGCCAATCCGAATTCCTTCCCCCAAGATCCAATCCCACCTCGAAAAACTGGTCGAACAGCGCATGGCCCTTCCACCCGGTGCGGCTGCCTTGGCCATTGAAAAGCAGATCGACCAGGTGGTGTACGGGCTATACGGGCTAACGGCGGCGGAGGTGGCCCTTGTGGAGGCGAGCGTGGGGGCTTCGCGCGGGAAAGGTGGGAAGGGAGGCGGGAAGAAGAAGGGAGCGGATGGTGGTGGTGAAGGTTGATCCCAGGAGCCATGGCAAATCCCAAGATCACAGAACAAATGCCCTCTTTCCTACGGTTCCTTCAAGACATGGAGGCCAAGGGACAGGTGTTCGGCCCGGAAGACATTGCCAAGGCCACAGGATATGAACTGAAGGGAACCGTGAAGACCAAGCTTGGCACGCGAAACGAGTGGGGCGAATTCCTGATCGACCTTGGTGACTGGCGCTACAAAGCACGAGGTACCCAAGAGCTGTCCATCGCAGAGTTCGCCTATCGGCTGAGTTCCAAGTACCAAAGGCAACATCGGGGAGGAGGTTCCGACAAGCCCAAGACCGAAGTCAGCCTTCTTTTGGAAGGTGCCGCACAGGAGTTCCAACTGGCCATTGAGCTGTTCAACCGCCCCACCACCCCGAACCGGGTGGAGGCCTTTGTGGTACACTTCATCAACGCATGGGAAAAACTGTTGAAAGCACGCTTGGTGAAGCGGGATGGTCCGGCATCCATCTGGGTGGAAAGCAAAGATCGCAAGAGCATTTCCTTGCGCGTGGCACTCGACCGTTCGTACCCTGCTATGGACAAAGTGCGCCAGAACGTGCAGTACATCGAGGACCTGCGCGATGATGCCACGCACTACATGCTCCCTGCCTTGGATGCCATTGCCAGTCGGTATTTCCAATCAGGTGTGATGAACTTCTTCCGGGAATTCATGGCGGAAGCGGGCCGCGCACCCCTGCGGATGAACGGGGTGGGTCTGATGTCCATAGTGGTGGACGGGGCTGAACATTCCAAGGCCACGCTGACGATGCAGTACGGCGAGGAGCGGGCGAAACGGATCCTTGCCCGCATCCAAGAAATGGAGAAAGCGGCCAAGGAGATCGATGACCCTGCCTTTGCCATTCCGTTGCACCTATCAGTAGGCTTCGTGGATAAGCGTGCCAACCCGGAGCAG
>CALMYC010000259.1 GCA_937873385.1 uncultured Flavobacteriales bacterium
GTCATCGCCACCTCCGAAGGCAAGCGGCAGGAACAGATCAACCTGGCCGAAGGCCAGAAGCAGGCCGCCATCGCCAAGTCCGAAGGCGAAAAGCAGGCCGCCATCAACAACGCCCAGGGCCAGGCCGCCGCCATCACCGAAGTGGCCAACGCCACCGCCGTGGCGCTGACGCGCGTGGGCACCGCCATCCGCCAGCCCGGCGGCGGTGAGGCGGTGCAGCTGAAGGTGGCCGAACTCGCCGTCAACGCCTACAGCAAGCTGGCGCAGGAATCGACCACCACCCTGGTGGTGCCCAGCAACATGACCGAGGTGGCCACCCTCATCAGCTCGGCCATGAAGATGGTGCAGGCGCAGCCGCGCAGCGAGGGCTGACCCGGTAGTGGCTGCCAGCGGGCACGCTACAATGCACGGCTTCGCGGAGAGGTGGATGAGCGGTTTAAGTCGCACGCCTGGAAAGCGTGTGTGGGTTCATAGCCCACCGCGGGTTCGAATCCCGCCCTCTCCGCCAGATATAGCCCTAAGTAGTTGATCTACTTAGGGTTTTTTCTTTGGCGAATCGCACCCCCGCCCAAACACCCGCCCAAAGTCAACCCGGTAGGGTCTGCACTTGATTGCAGCAGGTGCGGAATGGCTTCACGGTGTTGCGCTCGGCACAAACCCATAGCCGGGATCGCGTGAAAAGGCGAAGCTAGACCGGATCGCCTTGCCTTTTGTCGGATGTAGGGTCACTGTCACACGTAGGCGCTTGCGGCCCTCGTGAACGTCCATGCCCGCTGGTTCGGGCAACACGACATCTAGCCATAGCTCCTTGCTTTCGCTTGTGGCGATGGTTCCCGCTACATCTTTGCCGCCAATTTTGGCCGTGAGGGCTAAACCGTCCAGAGTGGCTTGCACTTCCGTTCGGGCAATCTCGCCTACTGCATTGCCGTGGTTTGTGATTTTTGCCTTGAAAGTGTTGGCGCCATCGTTAAGGGACAAGTACATCAGGGCTACGCCATCAATTCGCACATCGGACTTTGGCCCTTGTCTGAGCCCAGCCCATATCGCTACACCTGTCGCGGCAACGATGCCTGCAATACCAATACCCCAGCCTACATAATCTGCCGCCATGCTTCCCACCTATGCGGCTGCAAGCGCAAGCAAGGTTGCCATGTGCGGCTGCGCCAGCCCTGCAATGAGCCCTCCCGCTGCGCCTTCTGCTACGGCCTTGATGCTTCGCGCAGTGGCTTTGATGATCTCCCACTTGGGCTTTGGGGAATCGGCCTGAGCCTTCAGCGTTGCCAGTTCCGCCCGCAGTTCGTCGGCTGCATCGCCCTTGGCATCTGCAAGCGTTACCCCCAATGCCTGCACCAACCCCTTCAAGGCTTCAATGTCGGTGCCTGTAGTGTTGGCTTGGGTCTGGGTTGATCCGTTGGAACTGATCTGAATTTGTGATCCTGATACGTCGCCAAAGTGGTAGTGTTGCTGTTGCACGGCTTGCTTTTCCTGTGGCGTGAAGGACATGCCTTCCCCAATGATGTTGCGTCCTTCAAGATCGAGCGCCCAGTCAAGAATTCGTGTCCTAACTTTCTCAACGATTCCATGAATCTGAACACTTGAAAGGGCAAGTGAGGGGGCAAGAGGAATTTCCATGCCCTTCATGAGGTTCTGCTCTAGTTCGGGTGTGTAACTCAAACGAACAACAGAATCATGTTGAACCATCTTTTCTAGCTCAGGTATGGATTGCCAAATTTTGGCCTTGGATACCGCTTCAGCCCATTCCGGGGTAGGCAGGTACATCGGTTGGTACCCTCTGTACGGATTGAAAACTTGAGGGCGTCCGTTGAGGCTCCGGTAGTCGGGAACCGGCTTTCCTTTGTAGCCGTCTAGTTCCGCCGAAATCCACTCTGCAAGATCGGGCACAGCTAGGCGCTTCGCAATTACTAGGGCTCTTCGGAGCAAGTCCCCTGAAGACACATTTGGGTCGCTCGCCATGATGACAAGCTCAGGAACAAGTGCAGACATCTTCCCTCGTTGGTGCTGCCTGCATGGGCGGATCAATCAAAGCGCTTGTGTTGTCCTTTGTGGCACCCCGTTGCAGGTGCTCAATTATCCTGTGCAATCAAT
>CALMYC010000260.1 GCA_937873385.1 uncultured Flavobacteriales bacterium
CTGCTGATCATCGTCTTCACCATGGTGGCCATGCGGTATGGCGTGGTCCACGGCTTCTTGCAGGTGAGCACTGCCGAGCTGCAAACGCTGGCCATGGATCCAGCGGTCACCCTCTTTCAGCAAGTGCCCGGCAACACGTTCACGCATGGCTTCTCCGCGGCCCACTTTTGGCTGCTGGTGATGAGCACCGTGCTGATCGCCGCAGGCGGCAACGTGATCAATGATTATTTCGACACCCGGATCGACCGGGTGAACAAGCCTGCTGCGGTGATCGTGGGGCGCAGTGTAAAGCGCCGGGCGGCCATGCTCGGCCATTGGGCGCTGACGGTCGCAGGCGTGGCCATCGGCATGCTGGTGGCATGGCGCAGTGGACAATTGAAGCTTGCCGTGATCCCTTTGTTCGCAGCCGGGGCATTGTGGGCATATAGCACAAGGTTGAAGCGGACTTTCCTGCTTGGCAACGGCCTGGTAGCCGTGCTGGTGGCCTTGGTCCCGCTTTCCGTGGGCCTGTATGAGATACCCGCATTGCAGGACCTCTACGGGCTGATCGTGTTCGGCTTCCATGGTCTTTGGGGTTGGATCTGGGGTTTCACGGGCTTTGCCTTTCTCACCACGCTGGTGCGGGAACTGCAGAAGGACTTGGCGGACATCAAAGGCGACAAGGCACACGGCTGCCGCACAGTCCCCATTGTCATGGGCATTGGCTGGGCCAAGGCGTTTGCGTTGTTCTACATCGCCATTACCGTGGTGGCGCTGCTGTGGGTGCGGTCCAACTTGCTCACCGGCGAATTCGCCTACTGGTATATCGGGGCCGGGCTGGTTTTGCCGCTGTTGCTGTCCGCCGGTTTCACCTATGGCTCCACCACACGGCAGCAGTACATCACAGCGGGAAACATCCTCAAATTGGCCATGGCCATTGGCGTGGCCTTTGCCTTCTTCATGCACCAGAACCTATGACCCTGGTCCAGCCTCCGTTGGCCTGGCGATTGGTGCTGGCCTCCTCCTCTCCGCGCCGCAGGCACCTGCTGCACGGGTTGGACATGCCTGTGGAGATCACTCGGGTGGATATCGATGAAACTCCGCCCCCTGGAATGCCGGCCGGGGAAGTGGCCGAGTTCCTGGCGGTGAAAAAGGCCGATGCATGGGAGGGCGAGCTTGCGGATGACCAAGTCCTGATCACCGCCGACACCACTGTATTGCTGGGCGATGACATGCTGCTGAACAAGCCGGAAGATGCAGCGGATGCACGCCGCATGCTGGCGCTCCTGGCAAGCAGGGAACACGTTGTGGTCACCGGGGTCTGCTTGCGCACAAACCGCAGATCGGTGAGCTTCAATGACCGGGCCAAGGTCTTTTTCCGGCCACTTGATGCGGACGAGATCGCCTACTACGTGGACCGGTATTCCCCGCTGGACAAGGCGGGGGCGTATGGCGTTCAGGATTGGATCGGCTATACCGCAGTGGAGCGCATCGAAGGCAGTTTCTACACCGTGATGGGCCTTCCGATGCACCGCGTATATGCGGAACTGAAGCAGCTCGCCGAACAGAAGAAGAGGTAGCGGGAAGGGGATTTTCCACCTATCGCAGCAGGGCCACATGGCCCACCACCTCATGCTGCGTGCCCAGTGCATCCGTGATCCAAACCTTCCACACGTAGATCCCCGAAGGGGCCGTACCGCCATCCCAACCTTTTTCCTGGTCGCCTGTGGTGAAGATGGAGGAGCCCCAACGGTTGAAGATCTTCAACGAGAAGTGCTTGGGGTCGCGCACGGATGTGATCGGCCTGAGCACATCATTGATCCCGTCACCGTCCGGCGTGAAGGCGTTCGGCATGAAGAGCATGTACGGGTCTTCCACGCATACCGTGGCAGAGGTCGAGTCCAGGCATCCGTCCGCATTGGTGGCCTGCAGGCGCACCGTGTAGCAATCCACGTCGGAATAAGTGAAGCTGGGCGAGCTTTCCGTGGAGATGCTGTCCGCATCGTTGCCGAAGTTCCAGGAAAACCCCGTGGCGTGTTGCGAGGTGTTGATGAAATGGATCGTGGGTTCGTTTATGGTGGTGGTCGGCGGCGAAGCAATGAAGGAAGCAATGGGCCGCGCGGTGGCGGTGATCAGATCGGGAGACGAGGCCAGTGCAGTACAGCCCGTGGCATCGGTGACCGTAAGCCCCACGGAAAATGGACCTCCGGCGGTGTAGCAGTGGTTCGCCGTGCCGAGATTGCCCGTGGCACCATCACCGAAGTTCCACAAATAGGATGCCGCACCGATGGGCTGCGCTTGAAATGTGGCACAGAGCGGCGCGCATCCCACCGTGTCCGAAACGGTGAATGAAGCTTGAAAGGCAGCGGAGACCGTAATGGTTGATGAGGCCGGCAACGATGCGCATCCATTGGCATCCGTGGCCGTAACGAAATATGTTGTGGTGGTTTGCGGCGAAACCGAAGGACCTTCCGGTGTCCAAGCATAGGTATAACCGGGCGTTCCGCCGCTGGCCTCCGCATGCAGCATCACCGTGGTGCCGGCGCACACGGCCGTATCCGCTCCGGCAGTGAGCAACAAGGGCGGCGGCTCCTGAATGGTTACGCCCTGCTGGGCAGAACAACCTGACGCATCTGAAATTGTGCAGTTGTATACACCTGCCGCCAAGCCGATGAGCGCAGCCGTGGTTCCACCGCCGGGTGCCCAAAGAATGCTGAGCGGCGCCACACCTCCGGTTGCAACCGCTGTTGCCGTACCGTCATTGCCACCCGCGCAGGAAACGTCCGTGTGGTTGATGGCCAATGAAAGATTGCCCACGGAAGTTGAAAGTGTCGCCGTTGCCGTGGCCGGGCAGCTGTTCACGGCCGATATCGTAACCGTGTAATCACCAGGGCCCACGTTGGAAAGGTTTTGCGTAGTGGCTCCTCCCGGTGACCAATAATAGCTTACCGTTCCGCTGTTTCCGGTCACAACTGCGTCAAGGCTGCCGTTGTCCTGTCCGCAGGTGGGCTGCACGGCATTGATGGAAGCGCCGAGGACATTGATGTTCTGCGTGGTGGTTCCCACGGCGCCGCATGCGTCCGTGGCAGTAAGGGTAACGGTGTAGGTGCCCGGAGCATTGAACGTGTGCGACGGGTTCTCCTGAACAGAAGTGTTCTGTGAAGAACCGGGATCACCGAAATTCCATGCGAAGGTGTCCGGACATGGTGTGGAGGCATTGATGAAATCCACCGTGTTGCCGTTGCAATCCCCACTAAAGGCCGCCAGTACCGGCTCTGCCTCATCGATCAGTATGTCGTCAATGGCTATTCCGTCGTAGTTGTTGCAGGTGCTGCCCGCGCCGAAGTAAAAGCGGAACCGGACACTCGGCGCATGGGCGAGCCAGCCCAGGCAATGCTTAGCGGTTACCCACGCCTGGCTTCCATTTCCACCCAGGCACGACCCTTGCGTGGATCCCTGCCTTCCGCTCCAACCATGCTTGGGATTGACGGTTGCCCCCAGATTGGTGATGTTATTTGAATTGAACCAGTAGGCTGTGTTGCAGTCCGCCGGTTCCCCGAAGGCACCCACATTGCTGTACGTCGCCCCGCCATCGGTGGAGTACTGGAAGGTCATGCCATCGTACTGGCGCTCCACTTCCCAGAAGATCTTGAAGGAGATCCGCGGATTCACCAGGTTGGTGAAATCGAAGCAGGGGCTCTCCAACCAGGAACGTTCGTTGTTGTTGTAGAACGTGCCGGTAAGGCCACCCACGCACCAGCTTTTGGACCCGCCGCCTGCGTTGTTGATCAATGGATGGGCTGGAGTTCCCCAAGCCCAATCGCTTGCCGTGCCGCCGCTGGTCCATGCCGGTGAGGCCTCGAATCCCTCATTGTAGGGAAAGGTGCTGATCATGGGGCCGCATTGTGCTTGCGCCGCTTGCCATGCTGCCTGCGCAGCGACCAAGGCCACGGCAAGCAGGCAATTCCACAAGTGATAGGCGCGTTCCATCCGGCAGGTGACGCAAAGTTCGGGGTCCACGGTGCTTGCCGTGCAGGAGTTTGGCCCCATTTTTGGCATGTCGGCAAAGGAGCAGGCACCGGATCAGCAAAAAAAAATAACCTATGAACCTGAGAAACATTGTCCTCCCCTTGATCGCCTCCGCCATCGGCTCGGCGGTGGCGGCCTTCGCGCAAGGCATCGTGCTGGGCGCCTTCATCCAGGGCTTCGATGTCGAAGGCCGCCATTTCGTGGGCGGCTCTTTCGACTGTTTCACGCCTTTCTCGCTGT
>CALMYC010000261.1 GCA_937873385.1 uncultured Flavobacteriales bacterium
GTCGACCTGAAACTGATCGACACCTCGGTCGACTTCACTAAGGGCAACTACGAAGCCGCGATCTCGACCTTGTTCGATGGCGCTATCCTCGCCGTCATCGTGGTGTTCCTGTTGCTCACCGGCCTGTTCACGTGGGTTTTCCCGGATAATGTGCTGGACAAGGGCTACGCCGACCTGGGCACCTTGTTCTACATCGCCCCCTGGGTCTTCCTCTTCCTGGTGCCGGCCATCACCATGCGCAGCTTCAGCGAGGAACGGCGCACCGGCACCATTGAGCTGCTGCTCACCAAACCGGTTTCGGAAATGCAGCTCGTGATGGCCAAATATGCCGCTGCCGTGGTACTGGTGCTGTTGGCCCTGCTGCCCACGCTGGTGTACTGGTACAGCATCGGCACCCTTGCCGTCCCCCCGTGGAACCTGGACAATGGCGGCATCCGGGGCAGTTATATCGGTTTGTTCCTTCTTGCCTCCACGTTCACGGCCATCGGCATCTTTGCAAGTTCCCTCACGGAAAGCCAGATCGTCGCATTCCTCATCGCCGTTTTCCTTTGTTTCATCATCCATGTAGGCTTTCAGCTCATGGCGGACTTCAGCGTGCTGGGCGCACTGGAAGGGCCGATCAAGGCCATGGGCATCCAACAACACTATGAAAGCCTGAGCCGCGGGGTGGTGGACCTGCGCGATGTGCTTTACTTCCTGGGCGTTGACGCCATCTTCCTGATGGCCACGCGCACCGTGCTCCAAAGCCGTACCTGGTGATGAAGGTCTCCAGGCATACCACCCGCAAAGCCGCAGGCCTCACGCAGTTGGCCATTGGCATTGCCAGCGTGGCATTGGTGCTCTTCATCGGCTCGTTCACCCGGGTGCGCGCCGACCTTACCAGCGAAAAGCGCTACACCCTTACGGATGCCACAAAGAACCTGGGGGACAGCCTGAAGGACGTGGGGTTCGTGAAAGAGTAACTCAGGGGCAACCTGCCTGCGGACCTGCAACAACTCAGCACCGGCATGAAGGACTTGCTGGACGAGATGCGCGTGCGGAACAAGGACCTGCTGCAGTATGAATTCATCGACCCCAGCGCCAGCCAGGACGAGAATACACGCAACAAGGTGTATGAGGCCCTGCAAAAACAAGGCTTGCAGTACACCAGCATCCGTTTGCAGGGCAAAGGGTCCCAAAGCGAGCTGATCGTATGGCCCGGCGCCATCATTACGTACAGGGGAAAGAGCCTGCCCGTTCAGCTGCTGAAATCGCAGCTGCGCGCCACCGACGCGGAGACGGTGAACCGGTCCCTGAACAACCTGGAGTACGAACTGGCCAGTGCGATCCGGCAGATCACCAGCACGCACCGCCCCAAGGTCGCCTTCCTGGAAGGCCAGGGCGAACTGGCCAAGATCGCCGTGCAGGACCTGACCGATGCCCTGGGCGAACAATATGACGTGAGCCGCGTGCGGATCAATGGCCAGGTGGATGCCTTGAGCGACAAATTTGACGGGGCGAAATACCGGGTCAACAAGTACGATGCCCTCATCATCGCCAAGCCGGACAGCGCCTTCAGCGAAAAGGACCAGTTCGTCATCGACCAGTTCGTGATGAACGGCGGCAAGGTCCTTTGGGCCGTTGATGCGATGGACCCGCACCTGGACAGCCTGCGGACCAACCAGTTCTCCATGGCCACGCCGCTCGACCTCGGCATCGACCAATTGCTGTTCGCCTACGGCGTACGCATCAACAAGGACCTGTTGCTGGACAAGCAGTGCGCCCCGATCCAGCTCTATACCCGGCCATACGGCGACCAGCCCAGGCTGGAAACACTCCCCTTCCCCTTCGAGCCGCTGGTGCTGGCCCACGGCATGCACCCCATTGTCAACAACATCGACGCGGTTCACCTGAAGCTCGCCAGCAGCATGGACACCATCGGGTTGGACAGCGCCCACAGCACCATCCTGCTCACCACATCACGCTATTCACGCATCTTGCGCAATCCGGTGCGCGTAAGCCTGGCCGTGGTGGGCATGGACCTCGACCTGGACCGCAACAACAACCCCTTCAGGCCGGTGGCCGTCCTGACCCAAGGCAAGTTCAAATCGGCATTCGCGGACCGGCTGGCCATGCCGGACAGCGTGCTGAAAGCTGTCGGGTTCCGCACGTGGAGCCCGCGTACGGCACAGGTCTTCGTGAGCGACGGGGATGCCATTGCCAACCCTGTTGACCTGGCCAAGGGCACCTATTATCCGCTGGGCTACGAAAAGGCAGCGCGTGCCAAGGTCTTCGGCAACCGTGAATTCTTCGTGAACGCGATGAATTACCTGCTGGACGACAAAAGCTTGATCAGCATCCGGGCCCGTTCCATCCGGCTCCACCAGCTGGACCCCATGCGCATTGAAACCGACCGAACGGCGATCCAGGCGGCCAATGTGGTGCTGCCCATACTGCTCGGCCTGCTGGGTGGCGGAGCGTTCCATCTGCTGCGCAAGCGGCGCTATGCCCGCAAAGGATGAACAAACGATTGCTCCCCCTGATCCTCTTGTTGGCCTTGGCCGTTGTGGCCTGGTGGCTGTGGAAGAACAACACGGGAAGCACGCTGGCCGGCCCCCTCACCGATTTTGCGGTGCAGGACACCGCGGCCGTGGACCGCATCTTCATCGCTGAGAAGAACGGTGGCGTGGCAGACCTGCGGCGCACGGCCTACGGCTGGAGCGTGAACGGATTGCCCGCCAAGGAATACTCCGTGAACCTGCTGTTGCGCACCTTCAAGCTGGTGGAACTCAGAAGCCCCGTGCCCAAGGTCATGGAGCCAACTGTAGTGCGCGTGATGGCAGGGGTGGCCAAGAAGGTGGAGATCTACCAGGGTGGTGCCAAACCGGTGAAAATTTGGTGGGTGGGGCAATCCACGCAAGACCAGTACGGCACCTATATGGTGCTTGAAGTGCCGGGCGTGGGCCGCAGCAGCGCACCGTACGAAATGGGCATGGCCGGCTTCACCGGCGTATTGGGCACCCGCTTCCACACGGACATCGACTCCTGGCGAAGCAGCAGGCTCACGTATTATCCCAAGCTTGCGGACATCACCAAAGTGCAGGTGGAAGTGCCTGATACAACCGCCCAGGGCTTCACCGTCACCTTTACAGGGGGAGACAGCTTGAAATTGTTTGATGCGGGAGGCCGGGAAATGCCCATGGACACCGATCGCGTGCAGGACCTGATGCTTGCCCTACGCGTGGGAAGCTATGAGGGCTTTGAGCGGGGGCTGGACCCCGCAGCACGAGATTCCGTGGTCCGATCCAAGCCATGGTACGTGATCACCATCACCAGCAAGCAGGGCGTCCAGCGGATCCCGTTCTGGAGGAAGAACCCCCAATCCGGTGAAAAAGACTTGGAATTCAAGCCGGTGATCACGGATGTGAACCGGATGTACGCCTTGGCCAACGACACTGCACTGGTGGTGGTGCAACGGTTCTGGTGGGACCGCGTGGCACGGCCGCTCAGCTCCCTCCTTCCGCAGCACGCACAGCATTGAGGAAAGCCCGCCGGGTCAAATTCCACCCGCGTGCCGTGCTTGTGGATAAAGGCCCGTCCGTGTTGAAAACCAAGACTGCCGCGAGGCCGGGTCCCGGATATATTTGCCGCCCGTGCCGCGCCCGACAGTGCACAGCCCGGCCCAACGCAAAAAAGACCTTCACCACGGATGAAATTCATCGTTTCCAGCAATGCATTGCTCAAACAACTGCAAAGCCTGCAAGGCGTACTCGCCAGCAGCAATACCCTGCCCATCCTGGACAACTTCCTGTTTGAGATCGATAACAAGAAGATGACGGTGACGGCCAGTGACCTGGAAACCACCATCACCGCCACCATGGTGGTGGAGGCCAAGGACAAAGGCAGTGTGGCGATCCCTGCACGCCTGCTGCTCGACACACTGAAAGCCTTCCCCGAACAACCCTTGACCTTCAGCGTGGACGCCAAGCATCACGGGATTGAGATCAGCAGTGACCAGGGCACGTACAAGATGACCGGATTTCCCGGCGGTGAATTCCCCAAGAGCCCCGTGCTGGAGGATCCCACCACATTCACCATTCCGGCAGGCACCTTGGCCACGGCCATCAACAAGACCATCTTCGCCACCGGCAATGACGACCTGCGCCCGGTGATGAGCGGAATCTTCTTCGAGCTTTCGGAGGAATCCCTTCGTTTTGTGGCCACCGATGCCCACAAGCTGGTGCGCTACACACGCAGCGACATCAGCTCCCCGAAGCCGGCCTCCTTCATCGTGCCCAAAAAACCACTGAACCTCCTGAAGACCTCCCTCTCGGCCACCAACGCGGAAGTAAGCGTGGAGTTCAATGAAAACAACGCCTCCTTCACCTTTGACAACGTGCGCCTGGTGTGCCGGCTGATTGATGGCAAGTACCCCAACTACGAGGCGGTGATCCCCAAACAGAACCCCAACAAACTGTCCATCGACCGGCAGGGCTTCCTCAATTCCATCCGCCGCGTGGCCCTCTTCAGCAACAAGACCACCCACCAGGTGCGCCTGAACATCACGGGGAGCCAGCTCGCCATCAGCGCGGAGGACCTGGACTTCGGCAATGAAGCCAATGAGAAGCTCACCTGCAGCTACGAAGGCGAGGACATGACCATCGGGTTCAATTCCCGCTTCCTGATGGACATGTTGATCAACCTGGACAGCGAACATGTCATGATGGAAATGAGTGCCCCCAACCGCGCCGGCATCCTGCTGCCCGGTGAAGGCGGGGAACACGGTGAGGACGTGCTGATGCTGGTGATGCCCGTTATGCTCAACAACTGAGCCCCAACCGCCCGGTGCGGATGGCCGCACATGAAGAAGATCAACTTGCCCATAGCCGCACTGTTTCTGGGCGCGCTGTTCAGCGCGAACACGTGTTCGGAAAATTCCACGGGAAATGCAGCAAACGCTGCTGCCGCACGGGGCAAATGGGAATTGGCGTCCATCGGGGGCCAAGCGATCAACCTTCCCGCAGGCGCGCAAAGACCTTTCCTGAACATTGACAGCCTGGGCCGGAACGTCAGCGGCTTTGCAGGTTGCAACCAACTTTTTGGCTCCGTCGCCTTGCGTGGCGATTCATTGTCGTTCCCCGGCCTGGCATCCACCAAAATGTACTGCCGCGAGGCTGCGCAGTTGGAGGACGGCTTTCTACAAGCACTCAATGCCACACGCACCTTTGCCATCAACGGCAATGAACTCGTGCTCAAGGCCGGCAAAGACCTGGCCGTCCTGCGCCGGACGGAATAACAACGCCCGAACGGAACACTTCTTCGGGCGTTGGCCGCTGTGCACCTGAACATTGCACCGCCGTTGTTGCGCAGCCCGATGGAGAACAAGACAACCACGGACCGGTCGGCATAATTCGCCACCTCGGCCAGCACTGCCCTTTCCGATCGGCCAACCGAGTCTCCCATGGAAAGGCACCATGCGGCGAACAGATGGGGTGGAATGGCGATCACGTGGCAAAGCAGGGACCCGGGAACGCTTTGCGTCATGGCTTCGCCTTGGCCGCAGGTGGCTTAGGTTTGGTGCAATCAAGGGCCAGGCGCTGGCGGCACGCAACGAACGGCGGGAACTAGCCACGCGGTCCGGACCAAAGCAGGACCACGGCCACATGGCCCAAACAAAAGAGCCCCCGGAAGATCCGGGGGCCCTTTCAATCCATTTCGACTTGATCAGTGCATGATCTGCAACTGCTGCGACTTCACCCAATCATTGGTGGTGAGGGTCACGGTGTAGTTGCCGCTCACAAGTCCCTTGAGGTCGAATGTGTTCACGGCTCCGGACGCATTGAACAACTCTTGATGCACCACCCGCCCTGCGAGGTCCGTGATCCGCAGGTCCATGGTTCCCCGGCTGTTGTCAGGCAGGCGCACGGTAAGCTGGCCGGTGGAGGGGTTCGGGTACATGGAGAAATCGCTGGCGGCGATCTCGTTCACGCCCACGGCACCGCATTGCACCACCCAGTGCAGTGGCGGGAACAATTCTCCCGAGGCGCAGGAGTAGGCGCCATTGGACACAACGCGCATCAACATGCTGTGCTGGGCTTTGGTGGTATTGATCGCGAAGCCGGCCATGTTCCCGTTCAGGTTGCCCTGCCACAAGAGTGCGCTGGCCACCGGGCTTGATCCGTTGTAGATCTGCACGAAGTCGCCAGCCCCCATCTGCCCCCAGAGGAATTCAATGGTCAGGGGAACGTTGGCCGTGCCTTGGTACAGGAACCAGGCCGTATCGTTGTTGGTGTAGCAGTATTCATAGGCCTCGGCCGCGCACACCGAATCAACGCAGTTTGTCGTGGAGGCGGTGAACTCCTGCGAGAAGATGCGGCACAGTGAGTTGGTCGCGTTCATCACGGTCAGGCTCACTAGGCTGTCCATCGGGAACGGCCCCACCATGGTCAGGCCCGCAGGGATGTTCGCCAACGTATCGGTATTGAGCGAGTTGGCAATGCGCACGGTGGAACTGCTGCCGGTGGAATCCACGTTCACCGCAATGGAGAACGCATGGTGGATGCAATCCTCCACGACACTGTAGGTGGCCGCCGGATTGGTGCAGTCCAGGCAACCCACTTGCCAGGCCCAGGCCGTTTGCGAGCCGCTCTGGCAGCTTACTGAACCATCCGAGGTGACACGCATGTAAATGTCAGGGCTGGTGGAGATCACCAACAGGCCCGCAAGGTTCGTGGCCCCGGTGCCATTGGCAAACAGCGTGTCGGCATTGATGTCCGGACCATCCGTGATGATGAGGTCATCGAAGAAATTGGTTTCGATGGAACCGGCGGAGAATTGAAGGGCCAAGGGCTGCCCGCCGGAAGATTGCCAATGCCACTCGTGGTTGTCATTGTTGAGGTAGCAGTAGGTTTCCGAAAGGGGGTCGCCACCGCATTGGATCACCGTGGGGCAAAGCGGGTTGGAGAGCGTTGCCGAATGCACGCTGCACAAGGTGTTCATGTCGTTCACCAAGGTGATCACCACCGAGTCACCGGCGGCAAACGGCCCCACGGTGTAGGTACCTGCCGCTGAAGCCGCTTGCGGAAGGGCGCCTCCGTCGTTGGTGATGTCCAGCACAGGGTCGCTGCCCAGATTGGTGATGTTCACTTCCACGCTGAACAGCATGGAGTCGCAGTCCGTCACCACGGTGTATGTGGCGGTCGGCGGAATGCAATCCAAGCAGCCCACCTGCCAGGCCCATTCCGTCTGCGAACCGCTGGAGCAGCTGACGGAACCATCGGAAGTGTTCTCCATGTAGATATGCCCTGAAGTGGCCACGCGCTGCAGGCCCGTCAGGTTCTCTTGCGAGAGCTGGGTATGATCGTACAACAAGGGGGACAGGTTGTCCGGACCGTCGTAGATGCGCAGGTGATCGAACGAGGCGCTCTCAATGGTGCCTGCGGAGAAAATGATGATCAACGGCAATCCCGGCGTGGTCGCTTGCCAATGCCATTGGTGGTTGTCGTTGTTGATGTAGCAATAGGTCTGGTCCAATGGTGCTCCCCCACAAGTGATAAACGTGGGGCAGAGCGGATTGGTGAGCACGGGCGAGTGCACGCTGCACAGGCTGTTGGTGTCGTTCTCGAGGGTAATGACCGTAAGCGTGGTGATGGGGAAAGGTCCCACACTGTACATCCCGGTATCATTGGCGGTCACGATCGTTGCACCGGCATCGTTGAGGATGTTCAAGCTGCCTTGGCTGCCCATGTCCGTGATGTGCACATCCACCGTAAAACTCTGTGCATCACAATCCGTGTTCACCGTGTAGGTGGCAGCGGGGGGGGCGCAATCATAGCAGCCTACCTGCCATTGCCATTCGGTCTGGTTGCCGTCGCTGCAACTTCCAAATCCGCTGGAGGTCATCTCCATGTAGATGTCCGGACCGGTGGATTGGACCATCAGGTCGGCGAGGTCCGCATTGGTCAAGTTCTGGTACAGCAACGGTGCCGTATTGGTCGGCCCGTCATAGATCCGCAAGTTGTCGCCGAACGTCCCGGGGAAATCAATGGTACCGGCGGAGAACAGCAACGCCAGCGTTCCGTTCGGGTCCGTGTTCTGCCAGTGCCAGGCCATGGTATCGTTGTTCGTGTAGCAGAAGGCCTCTTGCAATGGGGGCTGGCCGCATGTAACATGGCTCGGGCAGAGGGGGTTCGTCAACTGGGGCGAATGCACGTTGCACAGACTGTTGTTGTCGTTCACCAGGGTCAGGTGTACCAAGGTGGTGATGGGGAATGGCCCTACTGTGTAAGGACCGGTGGCCAAGGCCGTGACCGTGGGCGCCCCGGCATCGTTCGTGATGTCCAGCGTGGGGTCGGAGCCCAAGGCGGTGATGTTCACATCGATCGTGAAGTTTTGTGCGTCGCAATCCGTGTTCACGGTGTAGGTGGCCTCTGCCGGATTGCAATCCAAACAACCTACTTGCCATGCCCAAGGGGTTTGGCTGCCGCTGGAGCAGCTCACTGAACCATCCGAAGTGTTCTCCATCCAAATCTCGCCGGACGGGGCCACCACTTGCAGGCCGGTCAGGTCTTCCTGGCTTGTTTGAATGTGGCTGTAGAGCAAGGTGCCCGTGTTGTCGGGCCCGTCGTAGATGTTCAGATGGTCAAACGTGGCACTTTCAATGGTGCCTGCAGAGAAAATGATGATCAGGGGCAGGCCCGGGGTGCTGCGCAAGTAATGCCAGTGGTTGTTGTCGTTGTTGATGTAGCAGTAGGTCTGGTCCAGGGGTGCTCCGCCACAATTGATGATCGTGGGGCAGGTGTTGTTGGAGACCAGTCCATTGATGTGGACATTGCACATCGGGTCACTGCTATGGGCCACGGTCAGGTTCACCACATCCCCCACGGTGAAAGGCCCAACGGTATATGTACCTATGGAAACGCCCGCTTGATAGGTCTGAACAGGGCCTCCGTTCAAGCTGTAAAGCAGGTCCACGCTGGTGCCATCACCCAAGCTGGTCACGTTCACGGTAAGGGAGAACTGGTTGTTTGGACAATCATCAACGGACATCACCGTTGCTGCCGGGGGCGTGCAATCCAGCATGAACTGCACGTTGGTCACCTGGCAGCCCGTGGATGTCCCGCAGTTCTCATCCGTATTCCAGTGGGCGAACAGGGTACCTCCGTCCACGGTGGCCGTAGCGGTGACCGGGGAATACCCCATTGCGATCACCGGGCCGTTGAAGGTGCCTTCATGCACTGTGATATACCCTCCTCCCGACACGGTGAATTCGTAGTTTCCATTGATGACCACAGGGCCAACAGCCGAGTATTCCTGGAAAAAGCTGCAGGTGGAAATGGGGGTCAATCCGCCCAAGGCATCAGGAATGATCGTTTCTCCCGGATACTGGGACGTATTCGTGCAGCCCTGGGCACGCACACCGGCCGTTGCCGCGCACAGGGCCACGGCGGCCAGTGCAGTCTTGAATCGTAATGTGGGGTTCATCGAGGGTTTGTTTGTGACTTTTGGCGAGGGAAAGGTAATGGGTTCGGCAACACAGCCTGCAAATATTCCGCCTGTGCCATTGAATGGCCATCCAAGAATAGGGCACCATTCCGGCTGCAACCCTTCCAACGTATGCGCGTAAGATGCCCGCCATGGGAAACGTATGCTCCGGATCCGCGATTTTGTTTGCTCTTTTGTTCATGCCCGGGCCTGCCCATGGCAGAACCCTGCGCCAAGAAAGAAAACCCGGCTTCCAAAGTGAACGACCGGGTGGCAATGTCGCGGATTCGCTCCTTGCGCAGTTGCGCCTGCTTCGCGATCGGCAGATCAAGGCGGGTTCCCTGGACTCTGCCATGCGGACCGGTCTTGAGCTCACGGCCATCGTCGGAACCAGGGACGACCGCATCGCCATGGCAAAAGACTGGCTGGTCCTGAGTGAGGTCAGTATGCGATCAGGTGATCTGGACGGTGCGGTCAGTTCCGCCAAAAAAGGCATACTGGTGCTGAAAACAACCGGTAACCAGGAAGAAGTGACCAAAGCCACGCTCAATCTGCTTGACGTGCTGCTGCAAGCCGGCCGCATGTCCGAATTCAAGAACCGCAGCGACGAAGCCTTGGCCAACTGCCAACGCACCGCGGACCATGACGGTGCGGCAAAAGTGTTGTACCGGCAAGGGGAAGGCCTGATCAGGCAGAACAGGCCGGCGGATGCATTGACCCTGCTCCACTTGGCGATCCGCGAGAGCCCAGCCAGCCTGGAAGCCCAGGAGGCCGCTGCCATGCGATTTGCCTTGGCCAGGGCTTACGCGGCCTTGGCCCAATGGAAACCCGCGCAAGCCGCCTACAAGGAAGGTATCACCAGATTCCCCCAGGCGCCCCGGTCATTTCCGGCGCTGTACGGCCTGGAAGCCAAGATCCATGAAGGCCTGGGGGACCTGCGCAGCGCTCTGCATTGTGAAAGGGAACAGGCCACCACCCGTGATTCGGCGTTCAGTTCCGTGATGGCGGAACGCATGGCCAACATCCGCATGATGTACGAAGTCCGCTCAAAAGAGGTGGACCTGGAAAAAATGATGGAAACCAACGGGAACCTGCAGGCCGGCTTGGCAAACAATGAAAAGTTGATGCGTTGGCTGGCCGGCATCGCCGCCCTGTTTGCAGCCTGTGTGCTTGTTTTCGTGGTGCTTCGCAAGAAGGAGGCGCGAACCGTGCGCCGCACCCGGATGCGGAATGCCGTGTTATCGGGCCATGCCAAGGAAATGGAGGCCAAGAGTGAGGACCTTGAACAGCAAAACCTCCGGTTGTCCCATGCCCTGCTCCACGATCCAAGCAGACTGCCGGGCATGGTCGGCTCCCCCGTATCAGCGTGTTTGCACTGGCTCAATTTCCTACTGCTCACGCAGGTCCAACAGGCCAAAACCCCATCCGCGTCCGAGGCATTGGGCGAACTTCACCGCCGTTTGGCGACACTGTGCCTCATGGAGGAGCATGTCGCCAAATCCGGCGACAAGGGGATACTGAACCTGAGGGCCCATTGGGTGGCCATGGCGGCCGCCCTGATCAAGGAGCACGGGATGGCCGGGCGCATGGACCCTGAGTTCACGATCGCGGCGGGAGAAGTGCCGCAGGAAGCCATGCTCCCGATGAGCCTGCTGGTGCGGGAACTATTGATGGTGAGCATGGCCCATTTGGCTGCTGCCGGCGGAAAGTCGCGGATCATGGTGTCGCTGCGCCCATTAGGCGAGTACCAATGCGAACTGGTGTACACCGATGAAGCGGGCGGCATCAACCGGGACTCGTTGAACAGCGGTTCACTTGAAGCCGTGATGATCCATGCGATCAGCAAGGCCGTGAACGGTGCGATCATCCTCCTGAAGGGTGATCACACGGCATTCCAGCTCACTTTTGCGCCGATGCGGCAGGGCGAGCTGCGCAGAGCCTCGTAGTGGGGCAAGACGCTGGCGGGGTGGCGATGTTCTACATTCGCGCCGCAAAGCCGCCCCAGGATTTTTCCCCCAACCGGTGGAAAACACGACAGCACCAGTAACTGATTTCTCCGCCTTAGGGCTGGACCAGGGCATCCTGGACGGCTTGGGGGCCATGGGGATCCGGAAGCCCACCCCCATCCAAGCCCAAGCCATTCCCGCCGCCATGGACGGCCGTGACCTGATCGCGTGCGCGCAGACCGGCACAGGGAAAACTGCAGCCTTTCTGCTCCCCTTGATCGAAGTGATCACCGGGTACAAGCCCAAAGTGGAAGGTTCCGTGCGGGCGCTCATCATCGTGCCCACCCGTGAGCTGGCCTTGCAGATCGACCAGCAGATGCAGGCCATTGCCTATTTCACGCCCATCACGTCGATGGCGGTGTACGGGGGCAGCGATGGCGCTTCATTCGATCAGCAAAAGGCGGCACTGAGCGGTGGCACGGAAGTCATTGTGGCCACTCCGGGCAAGCTGCTGAGCCACCTGAACCTGGGCTACGTCTCCATCAAGGGATTGGAATTCCTGGTGCTGGACGAAGCCGACCGGATGATGGACATGGGTTTCATCGATGACATCAACCGGATCATCAAATTCCTGCCCAGGGACAGGCAGACCCTGATGTTCAGCGCCACCATGGCCCCGCCCATCCGTGCGCTGGCCAAGGAAATCCTGCATCAGCCGGTGGAGATCACCATCGCCCTGGGCAAACCCGCCGAAGGCGTTGCACAGGAAGCCTACGTGGCGCATGAACCGCAGAAAGCCCCGCTGCTGGAGCACATTCTGGCCACCAATGAGGCGAAGTCCATCATCATCTTCGCCGGGCGCAAGGTGGAAGTGAAGAACCTGACGCGGCACCTTCGGAAAAAGGGATTCAACGCACAGGCCATGCACAGTGACCTGGAGCAGGGTGAAAGGGAACAGGTGATGCTGGACTTCCGCAACCGCAAGCTGCGCATACTGGTCGCCACCAACGTGGTGAGCCGCGGCATTGACATTGACGACATCGACCTGGTGGTCAACTACGATGTGCCGCGTGATCCCGAGGACTATGTGCACCGGGTTGGCCGCACTGCGCGCGCCGCCAAAAAGGGCCAGGCCATCACCTTCATCAGCGACAAGGACATGCGGGAGTTCGGCCGCATTGAGCAGCTGATCGGCTACGAAGTCAAGAAGATGCCCCTTCCGGCAGGCTTTGCCGCAGGGCCGGAATACAGCACGGAGAAACGCAGCAGGGCCAGTGGTGCCGGACATCGCAAGCCCGGAGGCGGCGGTGGACGCCCCGGAGGAAGGCCGGGCGGACGGAAGCCTGGGGGACAGCGGCGCTAACGCACCCGGAACTTATCCCGGTTCTTTTCGATCACGGCCTTGGCATCAAATGCCTGGGCCCCGGCGCCGTTTGCAATGATCTTCACCGAAACGATGTGGTCGCCTTGGGCGATGCCGTTCACCACGTCCTGCCCGGACACCACATGGCCGAACACCGTGTGCTTGCCGTCCAACCACGGTGTGGCCACATGCGTCACGAAAAACTGGCTGCCATTGGTTCCGGGCCCTGCGTTGGCCATGCTGAGAATGCCCGGCTTGTCATGCCGCAGGCCAGGTACGATCTCGTCGGGAAACACATAGCCGGGGCCTCCTCTTCCCGTTCCGGTGGGGTCTCCGCACTGCACCATGAAGTCCGCGATCACGCGGTGGAACAAGATGCCGTCGAAATACGGGGTACCGGCCGCCTTGGCGCTGGTCTGCCGATCGCCCTTGGCCAATGCGGTGAAGTTGGCCACCGTCAACGGTGTTTTTTCAAATTCAAGTTGACAAACCAGGGTGCCCTTGTTCGTCTTGATCTCGGCGAAGAGACCTTCGCCCAATGTGTTGTTTTCCACTTTGATCTGCACTTTTACGTTTACCACCTTATCACCTACCCTTCAGGAATTTATCCTTGTTTTCTTCCAGCACTTTTTTGGCATCAAAGGCCTTGGCATCCTTCCCCACGGCTTCAATTTTCACCTTCATGCCCACCTCCTCATTCGGGCGGTCTTGGCCGTTGCGCGGCAGGTTGGCGATTGCATCCACGGCTTCCATGCCGGAGACCACTTTCCCAAAGATGGAGTAGTTATGGGGAAGCGCGAAGTCCTTGTGCATGATGAAGAACTGTGAACCATTGGTATTGGGGCCCCGGTTGGCCATGGCCATCACACCGGCCAAATAGCCCGCCTTGTACGATTCCTTGGAAGCATCCAATTCATCAGGGAAGGTGTACCCCGGGCCACCGGCGCCAGTACCGTTGGGATCTCCCCCTTGGATCATAAACCCAGGAATTACCCGGTGAAAGATCAAGCCGTCGCAGAAGCGCGCACCGTCCGGCTAGGCGGGGTTGTGTTGCCTGTCTCCGACCAGACGCGTTGTGATGATGGCAAACAGGCCATTGGCCGCGTCTCCCGTTTGGTCCACCTCTGGTGCAGGCTGGGCCTGTGCAACAGGGGCCGCAGGGGCGGATGGCGAAACGGGCTCGGCCGTGGCGGGGACCGGATTGGAGCCGCAGGCAAAAGCCAAGGCGATGCCGGCAAAGGCGGAGGTGATCTGCATGATGTTCATCTGGGTTTTTACGGGGCGCAAAGTTAAGGGCGGGTTCGTGTGGAGTTCATCACAACATCGGTGCCTCCAAGGCATCGAGCTTTTCCACGGAGAAACTCCCGGATTCGCGGTGGACGATGTTGCCCTGCGGGTCCACGGTGAAGAAATACGGGATGCCCTTGTCCTTGATGCCCAACGCATCCAGTACAAGGGCTGCATCACCCTTGTAAAAGACAACCTGTTGGGCCAGGTCTGCATCCACCTTCTTCTTCAGGGAGTTCATGCTGGGGCCGTACGCGGCTTTATCCAACCCGGTGAACACGGGGACCAGGAACAAATCGACCGTGTAACTGGAGGCAAACAGTCCGCTCTTCATGATGAACCGGTTATAGGCCGGTGCGAACCAATCCTCCAGCAAGGGTTCAGCTTTTTTGCCGGCCCCCACCGCCACGATGTTCCATCGGCCATGGCTGGGAACATGAACGCCATTTCCGCTGGTGTTTTCACCCTCCAGGGAAGGGAAACCGGCTTGTGCGGAAAGCAAGGCAGGGAAAACCAAGGCCGAGAGGAACAAACTGCGCAGGTGCATGGGAAGTGTTGCTGGCAAAAACGGTGCCGCTCCTATTGCGGATACTTTCCCACGAACGGTTTGAAGTATTCCCTGAGCGAGGCGATGTCCGCCTCCATGCTATCGCCCACGTGGAAGGGCTTGCCCAGCGTGACCTCCTTGCGGCTGTAATCGAAGCTTGTCGGGACGAGTGGGACATCGGCGGCTTTGGCAATACGCCAAAAGCCGGTTTTCCAGGCATCCACCTTGGACCTCGTGCCTTCCGGGGTGATGGCGATGGAAAAGCCGGGGACGGTGCGGAAGTATTCCACAACCTGCTCAGTCAGGTTGGTATGCTTGGAGCGGTCCACCGGGTAGCCGCCGGTGGCCCGGAAAAACCAACCGAACGGGGAGTCGAACAGGGATTTCTTGGCCAGGTAGTTGGCGTTGATGCGCGCTACGCTGCGGGCGAAGAGCCCCAGGAAAAAATCCCAGTTGCTGGTGTGTGGCACAACCAAGTAAATGGCGCTGCCCATGGGGCCGGGCCGGTGATCGATCACGTGCCAGCCAAGCAGCTTGAGGACCAACCGTGAAAGGATCCTGAACATGGGGCGGCCAAGTTAGTCCGGGACGTGGAGGCCAGCGCGGGTGGGCACTCCCCAAAACGCAGGAAGGCGGCCGGATGGCCGCCTTCCTGGCAGTTGGTCACAGGCAATTTCAGCCTTCCATGTCCATGTCGTCGCCTTCTTCGTCGCGGCGGCTCTTGCGCTTGGAGGGCTTGCCCCCGCGCTCATTGTTTTCCATGGCTTCACGCAGGTCGCTCAGCACGCTGAGGTCGCCAAGGGTGGATTTTTCCACTTTCTCATTCACGCTGCGGACGCTCGGGCTCTGGCCAGCGCCGTGGTCTTCGGCACTCTTGCGACCACGCTTGGCAGGCGTTGCGGGCACGGCATCGTCACCCTCCTCAAAAGTACGCGTGTGGCTCAGCACGATGCGGCGTGCATCCCCGTTGAATTCCAGCACTTTGAACGGCAGGCGATCATCCACATTGGCCTTGCTCCCATCCTCCTTCCGGATGTGCTTCAATGCCACTGTGCCCTCTACGCCGTAAGGCAAAGCCACCACAAAGGTGTTGCCCGTGCGGCCGGTGATGGTACCCTCGTGTACGCTGCCCACCTGGAAGGTATCGGCAAACACTTCCCAAGGGTTCTCCTCCACTTGTTTATGGCCGAGGCTCAGGCGGCGGTTTTCCTTGTCCACTTCCAGCACCTGCACCTCGATCTCATCACCGATCTTGCAGAAATCGCTGGGGTGCTTCACGCGCTTGGTCCAGCTCAGGTCGCTGATGTGGATCAGGCCGTCCACGCCTTCCTCCAGCTCGGCAAATATGCCGAAGTGGGTGAAGTTGCGCACCTTGGCGGTGTGGCGGGAATTGACCGGGTATTTGAACTCGATGTCCTGCCAGGGATCGGGGGTCAGCTGCTTCATGCCAAGGCTCATCTTCCGCTCCTCGCGGTCGATGTTCAGGATCTGGACTTCCACTTCCTGGCCTTCCGTGAGGAAGTCCTTGGGGCTGCGCAAGTGCTGGCTCCAGCTCATCTCGCTCACGTGCAGCAGGCCTTCCACTCCGGGGGCCACTTCCACGAAGGCACCGTAGTCGGTGGTCACCATCACCTTTCCCTTCACCTTGTCGCCCGCATTGATGTTCGGGTCCAGGGAATCCCATGGGTGAGGGCTGAGCTGCTTGAGGCCCAGTGCGATGCGGCGCTTCTCGTCGTCGAAATCGAGGATCACCACATTGATCTTTTCGTCGAGCTTCACCACTTCCTCCGGGTGGCTCACGCGGCCATAGCTCAGGTCGGTGATATGGATCAATCCGTCCACGCCGCCAAGGTCCACGAAGACACCATAGCTGGTGATGTTCTTCACGGTGCCTTCCAACACTTGTCCCTTCTCCAGCCCACTGATGATCTGCTTCTTCTGGGCTTCGATCTCCGCTTCGATCAAGGCTTTGTGCGAAACCACCACGTTCTTGAACTCCTGGTTGATCTTCACCACCTTGAACTCCATGTTCTTGCCCACGTACTGGTCATAGTCACGGATGGGCTTCACGTCGATCTGGCTGCCGGGCAGGAACGCCTCAAGGCCGAACACGTCCACAATGAGGCCGCCCTTGGTACGGCACTTCACGTAGCCCGTGATGATCTCGCTGCTCTCCATGGCGTGGTTCACCTTGCCCCACGCGTTGTGCACCCGTGCGGTCTTGTGGGAGATGATCATCTGGCCGGACTTGTCCTCCTGCTTTTCGATGTACACCTCCACCTTGTCGCCGATCGCCAGGTCCGGCTTGTAACGGAATTCGCTCAAGGGCACTACGCCCTCGGACTTATAGCCGATGTTGATGACTGCCTCCTTCTTGTTCAGCCCCACGATGGTGCCCATGAGTACTTCCTTCTCGGAGATGCTGTTGAGGCTGTCCTCGTATGCTTTCTCCACCTTCTCCTTGTCCGCCTTGGTGGCAGCGGCGGGGTTTTCAACGGCCTCCCAATCGAAATCCGCGGCAGGCTCTGCAAAAACGACCTTGTTGTTCTCCACTGTTGACATCCACTATCCTGTTTGTATCCCGGGCCTGGGCGGCACTGCCTGGGAGGGGTTTGTTTTCAAATGGCCCGCGGTGCCGCTGCGCGGGCAGTTCCCGGAATTGGGGCCGCAAAAGTACAATAAAAGGCGATACCACCTGCACGGCCCACTACGACCCGGAAACGCTTTGCCACAGTCGTTTCACTTATTCGCTACTCACCGGGACCTGGGCCCCGCTTTCGTCACAAAATGCCTGTGGCTGTTGGTTGCCGGGCCGCAGTGGCCCAAATTGCAGGTGGTGCTGGGGGCCAGCAATGGCGTGCCCAAGCTGGCCCCGTTCATCAAGAAGTCCATCACCGCCGAGTTGGGTGCGGTAACGGACATAGGAGGGCATGCACCAGCCTCCAACGCATGTGAACAATACATGGTGGGCCGGGTGACGCACACGCGAGCGGGCAGGTGCCTGCTGGCCGCGCAGATCGGGAACCAAGCCTCAGCCTGGTTAATTTTGCCGCCTGGATGCGCACATTCGACATTCCCCAGCACTACCGGTCTAGCCTTATCGGCCGGGTAAAGAGCTTTCGCAAGGTGAAGGACCCGAAAAAACAGGACCTCACCCCCACCCTGTTGGACTTGGGCCCGGTCCGGTTCATCCTGGCCCGGCATTTCGGGTTCTGCTACGGAGTGCAAAACGCCATCGAGATCAGCTATAAAGCGTTGGAGGACCATCCGGACAAGCGGATCTTCCTGCTAAGCCAGATGATCCACAACCCCGAAGTGAATGATGACCTGGAAGGTCGCGGCATCCGTTTCCTGCAGGATACCCATGGCAACAAGCTGATGAATTGGGACGAGCTGCGCAGCGACGACATTGTGATCATCCCGGCATTCGGCACCACCTTGGAAACCGCTGAACGGCTGAAAACGCTGGGAATTGACCCGTTGAAACACAACACCACCTGCCCGTTCGTGGAGA
>CALMYC010000262.1 GCA_937873385.1 uncultured Flavobacteriales bacterium
CCCCGGCACATCCGCGCGGAAAGAAACCTGTTCTGGCCATTGTCCACGGTTCTCCACAAAGCGCAACACCTGCTGGGCGGAAAGGTGCTGGGAGGCAAGGAGCAGGGGGAGCAGCAGGAAACGGGAAGCGGGCATGTGGAAGTACCAAGGTAACCATGCGCTGGATATGTGGATGCACGGGCATGTATGTTCCTGGGCGCGGAATGGGTATCTTGCCACGCGATTTTGACACCTTGATGATCTTCAACTCTCCTGTGCGCAGGGCATCTCTCCATGCCTGTGCCGCGATCCTGTGCGCATGTTCCGTGCTGCCCCTTTCTGCACATGAAGGCATGTGGCTCCCTACACTGCTCAAGGCGGTGGAGGGGGACATGCGCACCGAGGGCCTTCAGATCTCGGCGGAGGATATATACAGTGTCAACCACAGTTCCCTCAAGGACGCGGTTGCATTGTTCGGCGGGGGGTGTACGGCGGAGGAGGTAAGGACACAGGGCCTCATCCTCACCAACCACCATTGCGGGCATAGTTCCATCCAGGCCTGCAGCACGTTGGAGCACAACTACCTGCGCGACGGGTTCATGGCCGCCACCCTGGCCGATGAATTGCCCAACCCGGGCCTGTCCGTGACCTTTATCGTGCGCATGGAGGACGTGTCTGCGCGCATCAATGCGGTCCTGTCCGATACCATGCCGGAGCGGGAGCGGGATGCCGCAGCGGAAAAGGCCGGGCTGGCCCTTGCGGCGGATGCCGTAGCCGGCACGGACAATGATGCCCTGGTGCGGCCTTTCAATTACGGCAACAGCTGGTTCCTGATCGTAAGCCGCACTTACCGGGACATCCGTCTGGTGGCTACTCCGCCTGCAGGCATCGGCGAATTCGGCGGTGATGCGGGCAACTGGGTATGGCCCCGCCATACGGGCGACTTCAGCGTGTTCCGCATCTATGCGGCACCCAACGGCTCCCCGGCCACCTATTCCGCAGGCAACGTGCCCTTCAAGCCCAAGCGCTCCATTCCCATCGATATCACCGGCGCACAGGAGGGCGAGTTTGCCATGGTCTATGGCTTCCCGGGCTCCACGGAATACTACGTGCCCAGCTATGCCGTCAAGCAGGTAGTGGAGTTCGCCGATCCGTTGCGGATCGACATGCGCACCGCCAGCTTGGACGTGATCGATGCGGCAATGAACGCCAGTGCCGCACTCAAGCTGAAATATTCGTCCAAGCAGCGCCGCATTGCCAATGGCTGGAAAAAGTGGCAAGGTGAGGTGCGCGGCCTGAAGGACCTCGATGCCGTGGGAAAAAAGCAGGCGGAGGAAGCGGAATTTCTGCGCAGGGCGCAAGGCAAGAAGGAGTATGCGGGCATATTGCCGCGCCTGGAACGACTGTACGGGGAGCTGGCCCCATACGACCGCGCCAGGGACCTTTACAGCGAATTCATGTACATGGGTGCGGAGCTGCCACGTTTTGCGGCAACCATGGACAAATTGGTGGAAGGCTGGGGCAAGGTGCCCGAGACGGACAGCAAAGCGGAGGCCAAGCGCCTGCGTGCGGCGGCAGCCCAGTTTTTCAGGAACAACGACATCGAGGTGGACCAAGGCATACTGGCCGCGCAACTGCCCATTGTGCTGCGTGAGCAAGCACCTGCATTGGCAACCCCTGAATTGGGAATTGTACAAGCCAAGTTCGGCGGTGACGCTGCACGTTATGCGGACAACCTGTATGCAAAAAGTGTTTTCGCCGACAGCGTGAGGCTATTTGCACTCTTGGACCGGTTCAACGGCAAGGCGGCGAAGCGCATGGCCACCGATCCAGCGTACCGCCTGGCGAAATCGCTGAACACCACGTTTGCGGCCCGGGTGCGGCCCCGCCACGCGGAGATCAGCGACAGTTTGGAAACCGCCATGCGCACCTGGTCGCGCGGCCTGATGGAGCTCTTCCCGGAAAAAACATGGTGGCCGGATGCCAACCTCACCCTGCGGCTCAGCTACGGCAAGGTGGAAGGCGCGGAGCCCCGCGACGGCTTGGTCTACCTGCCTTATACCACGCTCGAGGGCGTAATGCAGAAAAATGACCCCGGGAACCCGGAGTATTCCGTGCCGGAAAAACTGGTCCAACTGTACAACGCAAAGGACTACGGGCCGTATGGCACCCATGGCGAGATGTACACCTGCTTCCTCGCATCACTGCATACCACTGGGGGCAACAGCGGCAGCCCCGTGTTCAACGGCAAGGGTGAATTGATCGGCCTGAACTTCGACCGCATGTGGGAAAGCACCATGAGCGACCTGCTGTTCGACCCTGCGCTGTGCCGCAACATTTCCGTGGACATCCGCTATGTGCTTTTCGTTATCGACAAGTACTTGGGCGGCAAGCGCCTGGTGGATGAAATGGAGCTTGTTGGCCAAGCGGAGGTCCCGCACATGATCGAATTGCCGCTGCACCGGTAGTGCAACTGCCGCAGGCCGCACCAGGGTGCCAACTCGCACAGTTGCGGATATTGGGTCCGCGGCCCAAGGCCGCATGGAAACATTTTGCCTTGCTGATTGTTTCAATGCCACAATCGATTCACCATGTGGAAGGAAGCCAACGGGAAATTGCACCGGACGTTCCGCTTCAAGGATTTTAGTGAAGCCTTCGCCTTTATGACGCGGGTGGCCTTCGCTGCGGAAAGGATGAACCACCACCCGGAATGGATCAACGTGTACAACACGGTGTCCATCCTCCTCAGCACACATGATGCCGGGGACGTCATCACCGAAAAAGACCGCAAACTGGCCGAAGCGATCGATGGGATCGCAGGTGGGCAAAGGAAACCGGCGGCACAGGCAAATCAATAGAACCTGGCGGCAACACCATGCACCCCGGCCCCTTGGCCAACCGGGGGAAGTGGCAATCGTTGCGCCGGCAAAGCGCCTCAATTCACCTTCTGCACGTTCGCCGCTATGCGCAGTACGATCTGGCTCGGCTCGGTGTTCGCGGTAATGGTCACCGTTTTGTTCTGTTGGCCTTCCTGCTTGCCGGGCTTGTACACCACGTTGATATCGCCTGATTCACCGGGAGCGATGGGGTGCTTGGGGTAATCGGGCACTGTGCATCCGCAGCTGCCAATGGCATCCGTGATCACCAAGGGATCCTTGCCGGTGTTTGTGAACTTAAAGCTGTACTTGTTCTCGCTGTCCTGCTTGATCTTGCCGAAATCGTGGTTGGCCTCTTCAAACCCGATGGTGGTGAGCGGCCCCGTGTAGTCCGCAGGAGGCATCGGCGCCGGTGGTGTCAGGGGGTCGAAGGTGGACTGCGGGGCCGTGCTGGTGGCCGGCACGGCGGCTTTTGCCGCTGCGGGAAGCGGGGCGAACGTGGCCACCTGCGCTGGTCCCGCGCTTTGCCGGTCAACGGCCATGAACACAACGCCCCCTGCAATGATGGCCAATAGTGCGATCTTGATGTTCTCCTTCATGTGTGCCGATTTGTTGCCGCGCGAAAATAGGTGAGTGGAGCGGTCCGGACCAACGCCGTCCTCTCCCTTAACAGCTATTTTGATCCGGAACCGGCCATCAACGCTCGGCCAGCTTCGTGCGTTGCAAGTTGTCGTCGGTGATCACGCGCAGGGCCTCCTCGTAGCTTTTGTCCACCGGGTTGTCCGCATTGATCACCTGCCAGTAGGCGGAAGTATTCCACACATCGCGGGCGATCAACGCCTTGAGGCGGACGTCCACCAGCGGCTTGGAGCGCGCCATGCCAGCACTGTCCGGTTCGATGCCCGCGTCCTTGGCGAGTTTCTGCAGGGCATCTTGGAGTTCCGCCCCGACCTGGAAATTCTTCCTGAATGCCTCAACTTCCTTGTACTGGCGCTGCACTTCGGAGCGGTGCTTGTCCACATAGTTGATGGCGGCCGTGTTGGTGATGCCTTTACGCACCAACTGGCCGAACCAGGCGGAACTGAGCGTGGTGTCGATGGGCACGAACACGTCCGGAATGATCCCGCCGCCGCCATACACCACGCGCTTGTTGTTGGTAAAGTACTTCACGGTGTCCTGGATGTGGATGCTGTCGGCATTGGTGAGCTCCCCGTCGTGAAGGCGCTCCATGCGGTCATGCTTGTATGCTTCAAGGCCGTTTGCATAGGATTTTTGAATGCAGCGGCCACTGGGCGTGTAGTAGCGCGATACGGTGAGGCGCACGGCTGAGCCATCGGGCAGCATCACCGGCCGCTGCACCAGGCCTTTGCCAAAGGAGCGCCTGCCCACCACCACGGCCCGGTCCCAGTCCTGCATCGCGCCGGTAACGATCTCACTGGCCGAAGCACTGCCCTCGTCCACCATCACCACCAGGCGGCCTTTTTCAAACTTCCCGGCATCGGTGGCATATGTATCCTCGCGCGGTGAGGTGCGCCCCTGGGTGTATACGATCAGCTTTCTGTCGCTGAGGAATTGATCGGCCATCTCAATGGCGGAGCGCAGGTAGCCACCTCCGTTGCCCTGCAGGTCCAGCACCAGGTCCTTCATGCCCTGCTTCTTCAGCAGGTCCAACTTGTCACCAAACTCCTTGGTGGTGGTGGCCCCGAAGCGGCTCACTTTGATGTAGCCCACACCCGGCTCGGCCATGTACGCGGCCTCCACACTGTAAATGGGGATCTTGTCCCGGGTGATGGTGAAGTCCAGCAGGCCATTCTCCCCGGCGCGGGCAATTCCCACGTTCGCCTTGGTGCCCTTGTCACCCCGTAGCAGCTTGATCACGTCCGCGTTCTTCAGCTCCGGTCCCGTCACCGTGCTGTCGTTCACCTTGACGATCCGGTCGCCGGCCCTGATGCCTACGCGCTCGCTGGGACCGCCACTGATGGCGTCAACCACGTATATGGTGTCGCGCACAATGTTGAATTGGATGCCCACGCCTTCGAAGTTGCCCTTCAGCGGCTCGTTCACCTCTTCCAATTCCTCCTTGGGGATGTACACACTGTGCGGGTCCAGTTCGCCCAGCATCGCCACGATGGCCTTGTCCACGAGCTTGTTGTCATTCACGCTGTCCACGTACATGTGGTCGATCTGGTACAGCAGCGTTTGCAGCTTGGTGGCTGCAGGCGTGGGCTGCGCAAAGGAGGGCACGGCCGCGATCAGTGCCAGCGGGAGCAGGAACTTCTTCATAGGGGTGAACGGAAGGCTGGGGGAACAGGAAAGGCAAGAAGAACAACGACTTGCGTTAAAGCACGAATTTAACGGCAAATAAGCCATGGTGGTTGCCCAGGTGGCGGTTAAGGGTTGTTAATCGGTGAACCAACAAAAGCATCGGAATGCCGCCCGTGAGATCCGGGCGTGCCGCAACTGAAATGGTGGTTTCCCAATAGGTTGTGCTGCCACAGGTTGCGGTCGGGAGGAGGCGAAGCGAACAATTTGGTAGCCGCGGCGGCCTTCCCTACAACCCGAACAAGAACGTCCCGCCCTGTTTCATCTGTCCTTTGTGCCACTTTTCACTGCGCACCAGCTTTCCGTTCTGGTAGTACTTCCACTTGCCGTGCTTTTGGCCGTCCTTGTAATGCCCCACGATGCCCTGGTCGCGGAAGGCCCAGGTGCCCTCGCGCTTGCCTTGGCGGTATTGGCCTTTTACGGTTATCCGCCCCGCATGGTCGTACTCCGCCCAGTCGCCGTGCAAGCTGCCCCATCCATAAACGGCGAACAGGAGTTGCTTGCCATCGGGGTAGTAGGCGCGGTAAACGCCACTGGGCTTGCCGCGTTTGTAGTTGATGGTCACGGCGGTGCGTGTGGTATCAAAGGCATATTTCCCGGCGCGGATGAATGGGGCCGTTCCATCCGGAAGTGGGGGATACACCACGGCATATGCAGTGGTGGTGCCATTGTCGGTGATGTAGAGCGAATCCGGTTGGCCGGCAGCGGCGAACGCGGGGAGGATGCAAAGCAGGGGAAGAAGCTTACGGAGCATGGGTGGTGGTGGCATTGGCGGCCCCGGAGACGACGGTGAAGTCGCGGTGCAAAGAGTGGCCTTGGCCATCGGTCAAAGTTAGCCGGTGCGGGCCGGGCATCGGGGAAAGCGCCATGCGGTGCTCCGCTGTGGTGGTGCCGGTGAACTTGCCGTCCAGGTCCCAGAAAAGCGTGGCACCGGGGTCACGGTGGGCGACTTCCACCACCATGTTGCCCTTGGTGCCGTCCAATTGCACGGGGATCAGCAGGGTGGCGCCGGGTTCCGGATAGAGGATCTCCATCGGGTTGTCTGAACCTTGGATGCCGGGCATCCAGGGCGGCAACGGGCGGTAATTCGGGTGGCGAAGGGCATAATAATGCTCCATGGCGGGTGGCAGTGAAAACCACGTGGTGGGTTTGCCTTGCCCTCCGGAGACCCGACGGGTGCCCGTGGGGTCCAGGAACACGCGGGCATGATAAGGGCAAAGGGGGGTACGCATGCCTTCCGGCGGGATCCACAGGGTGTCCTGTTCAGGACAATCGAGCCCGGCACGGTAGCCGCTGGCGCGGCATACCGGCGTGCGCACCATCGCATCGAATGGCGGTTCGGCAGTTTCGCTGGCGGGCATTAGTGCGAAGAGGTCGAAGAGGAGCGGAGCGGCAGCCAATGTGCCGGTGAGCCCGGGCCGTCCCTCGCCGCTGGCGTTGCCGGTCCACACGGCCACGCAGTAGCGGCCGCTGAGGCCGATGGCCCAGGCATCGCGGTGACCGTAGCTTGTGCCGGTCTTCCAGGCAATGTGTTGTTGTCCGGCAAATTGGTTCCATCCTTGTTCATCCGCGGGGCGGACCACTTCACGCAAGGCTTTGAGGGTGAGGTATACTGCAGGGGCGGATAGCACGGGCGGCCCTTGCAGGGGCTGAGGGAGCGATGATGCCCCGCCGCTGCCCTGCAGCACTTGCGGGGGGCGCACATCCCCGGCACGGTAATGCATGCCCAAGCGTCCGTAATGCCCAAGAATGCGGCCCATGCTGGCGTAGGCTCCGGCAAGTTCCCACGTGGATTCAGCTCCGCCCACGATCAGGGAAAGGCCGTAATTGTCGGCACTGCGGTCAATGCTGTGCAGGCCCATGGCGCGCAGCATGAGCAACGTGCGATCGATCCCGTGGGTCCGCAAGGCACGCACCATGGGCACGTTCAATGAGCGTGAAAGCGCTTCTGAGGCAGGCACGGCACCGCTGTATTGCTCGTCGTAGTTCCGGGGGGAGAAATCGTTGAAGCGGGTAGGCACATCGGCCAGGAGCATGTCGGGCATCAATTCGCCGCTTTGCAGCATGTCCGCATACAGGAATGGTTTCAACACACTGCCGGTGCTTCGTCGCGCCGGAATAATGTCCACCGCGCCTGCATGGGCATTGCCCGCATTGGCCAGGTTTCCAACGTATGCGAGCACCTCACCGGTGGGCACGTCCATGATCAGTGCTGCAGCGTTGTGAACCTCATTGGCGTTGAGGCGCAGCGCGTAGCGGTTGGCGGCGGCCGTGGCCCGGTCCTGCACGGACCCTTGCAGCGTGGTGTGCAGCAACTCCCCGCCGTGTCCTTGGCCGATCAAGGTGGAGAGCAACTGCGGCGCGCGTTGCGGCAGGTTTTGTGCAGGGTCGGGCAGCGGTTCCTCCTTGGCCAGCGACCATTCGGTGCTGTCGATGGCCTGCACCTTGAGCAGGCGGTCCAGCAGCCTGTCACGTTTGGCACGCAAGGCGGAATGTCCTTTCCCGGGATAGATCGCGGACGGCGCATTGGGCAGCACGGCCAGGACGGCGCTTTCGCTCCAGCTCAGGCGGTATGCTGGGCGGCCATAGTAGCGCCATGCGGCGGCATCCAGGCCCACTACATTTCCCCCGAAGGGCGCATGGGAGGAGAAGAGCTCCAGTATCTCCGCCTTGTCCATGCGCAATTCAACCCGCAGTGCCAGCAAGGCCTCGATGATCTTCTCCCCATAGGTGCGCGGCCTGTTTCCACGTGCCAGGCGTGCCAACTGCATGGTAATGGTGCTTCCACCGCTCACCACGCGGCCCGCGGCGCGGTTCTGCCCCCAGGCGCGCAGCAAGGACTGTGGCCGGATGCCGAAGTGGTGCAGGAAGTGCCGGTCCTCGAACTGGATGATGCAGGCTGCAAAGCGCGTTGGAACACGGCCGGTGGAAGGGAAGCGCCATTGGCCGTCGCCCGCCACCGTGGCGCCGAGCAGCGCGCCGTTTGCGTCAAGCAGCACCGTGGAGCAAGGGTCTCTGAACAGTGGGCCCATGGGCCACCAACGCGCCCAAACGAACAGCAACAGGAGCACACCGGCAGTGATCACCAGCATGCGCCGGTGCCGGGAAGCCCATGCCTTCAGGCGTTGCAGCATGCCTGGCCCTTCCTAATTGGGGGCCGCGGGTGCCTCCTTCCTTTCGGGGGCCGCGGAAGTGCGCGGCATTTCGGCCGCATCGATCGCATGGACCTGTAGCTTGCGCATACCGTACTTGCGCATAAGCGTGGTGCGGCTCTCCAGGCCTTCCTCGGTGGTGGCAAAGCGCTGCACGTCAATGTCGGTGGTGTCCGTGAATTCCTTCGGCCATTGCTGGCGCACCCATGCGATCAATTGTGGCGTGCTGTACATCTCCGTCGTTTCAAACAGCGGGGAGATCTCGACCGTGGGACCGTTGCGCCAATTGCCGATGGCGTAACCGTATATGACGTTCTGCGCGCTGGCAGCGGAGCACATGGCCATGAAGGCCGCGGCGAAAAGGAACTGCGGTGTTTTCATCGGTATCCTGCTTCTTGCAAAGATGGGGCCGGATGCGGAAATGCGATGGGCGTGGGGGACAAGGAACTTACGCCCTGTGGCACGCCATGGTGCTGTCGATCCAGGTTGCCGGGGATGCAACAGCGTTGCCCATGCACCTTGGTGAACAGGGTGGCCTTTCCGTGACGAGTTCTTCCTGGACGATCCGCTGAAACGCGGTCACGCCCAAGCGGCACGGTAGGGCTGGCTGCACTCACCGGGTCACTTTACGCCTTCCATCAAGCAGCAGCACCACCATCATCGCAAGCGCGATCAGCAGGCCGAAAAACTCCCGTGATTCCTCGATGACGGGGGTGGAGGCTTTCATGGCACCGGCAATGTTGGGGAAGCCTTGTTCCACCCAATGGATCACGCCGGGGGAGGCAATGAGCATCCACGCGGCGAAGATGGCCGTGATGCCACGGAGCCACCACTTCGGGTAGATCCCGAATGCGGCCATGCCGCAGGACACCGCCACCGCCAGGTAGCCCAGTGTCCAGTGTATCGGGTCCGGGTCGTTCAGCTGGAGGTACGCGAAAACGAGGAAGACCAAGGTGAGCAGGAGGAGGAGGAGCTTTTTCATGGGTGGTCAGAATTCGATGCGGTAGCTGAGGTTCGGGATCAGGCCGAGCTGGTACTTGGTCAACACTTCCCCCTTTCGCGTGTCGAAGTACCGGAACGCCGCGTTCTGCGCCCCGGTCACGTTCTGCAGGTCCACGGACCACAGCCCGGTGCGTCCCTTGCGGTCCTTCCGCAAGTACACCCGCAGGTCGATCCGGTAATAGGCGGACAGCTGCACCCAGTTTTGGTCGCCTGGGTACAGCACCGAGCCATTCATGCCGGTGTAGGCAGGCAGTGGCGGGCTCCATGGCCCCCCCATGAAGTTGGCGCGCCCGCCCACGCCCCAGGTGCGCACGCGGTCTTCCTTCACTTTCTTGAATTCCTTTCCGCCGAACAGGTTGAACAGGTAATGGCCGTCCCAGCGCGTGCTGTACTCATTGCCGGCGGCATCGGCATAGCGACTGCTGTACAGGGAGGCATTCACCTGCCAGAACAGGTTGTCCGCAAAATGCCGGTCCAGGCCCAATTCCACGCCCATGTTGCTGGCTGTGCCCGTGGATTGCAGCGGCACGCTGGCCTCTTCGTCCCAAACGTTCACCATGCTGAAGGCCGTTTGCGAAGGGAAGATCAGGCCCGCTGCTTCAACAGGAACATCGTTCAATTGCTGGTAGTACACTTCGGCGTGGAGGTTCAGTTTTTCCGTGATGGAACGGTCGTAACCAAGCACCGCGTCCTGGGAACGCGTGAGGCCGATCTTTTCCTGCATGAACAGCGGCCATCCGTTTGCGCTGAAGGATTGCCATTGCGGAAGTTGGGACCGGGTCCCGGCAGCCAGAGCGATCTTTTGCCGGTGCGCCATTTGCCATTCCACCGCGAACCGTGGTTCCGGGGCGGTTTGGCCGGTGTAAGTGAAATGCGCCAGGCCAATGCCGGCGGTGGCTTGCCAATGTTCGCCAAGGCTCCACCGTCCGTTCAGCCAGGGGCGCAGCAGCCATCCAGTCAGGTCACTGTTCAACGGGGAGGTGAGCCTGCGTTCGGTGGCGCTGCCCCCCGCCGCCCAGCGAAAACGCAGGCCTGCGCCGCCTTCCACCTGCACCGTGCCTGCGAGTTTCCGCTCGCTCAGGTCCGCATCAAGGCGGCTACCGACGGCGTAATTGCCCGTGAGCCGTTCCTCGCTGCGTTCCTGGTCGATCTCCGAAAGCGCCACTGTTGTGGAGAGCGTGGAGCGGGCCCCGATCGGCACACGCAGGCTCGCGCCAACCGCGCCCATGCTGGAGGCATAGTCGATGTTCCGGCTGTCCTTGTCCACCTTCCACGTGGTGGTGTCGTGCACGGCTTCAAAAATGTTGCTGCTGGTTCCGCCGAGCCCGAACAACCTGAGTTCGCCGCGCTTTCCCGCCGGTAGGGCCAGATGGAAAGCGAGGTCCTGGAAGGTGATGGCCTCATCGCCGAGGTCCACGCCCATGGCACCCAGCAAGCCCACGGTGGAATAGCGGTAGTTGGCCAGATAGGAGGACCGGCCGCCTTTTCCGATCGGCCCTTCCGTGGAAACATCGATGCCGAGCAAGCCCGCCTGTAGCGTCCATTCCTGTTCCTGCATGTTGCCGTTGCGCAAGTGCATGTCCAAGATGCCTCCCAAGGCGTTGTCGCGGTTCATGGGCAGTACGCCGGTGAGCAGTTGGGAAGGGCCGAGCATCTGCGCACTGAGGATGTTCACGCCACCACCACTGAGCGTGGGCAGGTCCGTGGGGGTGCCCGCATTGCCCGTGTGGCTGGGGTTCACGATCTCCGCACCCTCCAACGTCCACGCATTTGCGTTGGGTGAATTTCCGCGGATGGACAAATGATTCGCCTGGTCGTTGATGCCCGCCACACCCGGCAATGCCATCACTAGGCGTGCCGGATCGAAAAAGGTGGCGGGCCAGCGCAGGCTTTGCTCCACGGTGAAGGTGCGCACGCCCAATGGCTGCAATTCCTGGCGCGCCATGGCGCTGATGGTCACTGATCCCAGCACGTTGGCGGCAGGGGCGAGCACCAGCCGTTGTTCCTCCTGCTTGCCGGCCCGCAGCCACAACTCCGGCACTTCCACGGTATCATGCCCCGCCGCGGATACCACCAGGCTGTAGTGGCCAACGGGTATGGCTGCCATGCGGAACCTTCCGGCACTATCGGTCATGGCCGTGAGTGAAATGTTGCCCGGCAGCAAGCTCAAGGAAGCCCCGGGGACGGGTTGCAGGGTTCCTGCTTCCACCACTTGGCCGGTGAGCACGGCCATGGGTGGCTGTGCAATGGCCGGGCAGGCAATAAGGAAAGAAAGGACTACAGTGATCTGCTTGAAGCGGTGAAACATGGTGCGATCTTACGCAACGTGGACAGGATGGTGTGCCGTGGCCGCCACTTCACCCTTGGCGATGGGCACGCAAGAGCAGCGCCAGGGGCGATGGTCAAGGCTTCCGGCCCTGTTCGAACATGTTTCCCCGGCAGTGCGGACAAGGTCTCCCTCCAGGTACGGACGGTCCTTGCACCCACTTGGCCAGGTCTCACAAGCGATCCCTGGATGCGGGGAACTGCACGGGGTCCCATCAATTTGGCCTTCCACCGGTTCCTGCCCGACTTGGCTACCAGTACTTGGCCCTCAGGGTGGGCCTGCCAAAAGAGCGGATCAACCTGGGCAAAGGCCCTTCAGGAATTGCCATTTGCCGGGCACCACGGCGATCAAAGGCTCCCTAGGCGGTGGCCTTGGACATGCCCGATCGGGCATGGCCGCTCTGCGGGTCGTACCCGAACAGGCTGTTGTCCTTGATCATGTTGTCCACGTATGGCGGCACCATGGTTTCCCAGCCGGGCTTGCCTTCGCGGATCATCTTCAGCACGGCCACGCTGAAAATGTGCAGCACCGTCGGGTCGTATGTGTCAATGTCCACCATGCGCTTGTTGCTCAGCAGATAATCGTACAGCGGCCTCAGGCGCGGATGCACGGGCATGTTGCCCAAGTCCATGATGGGCGCCTCCATGTTGGGCTTGCTGGGGTAAACGTAGATCTTCAGGTCGCGGGTGAAGAGGATCCCGAAGGCCTCCAACATGCCGCCGTTGAGGTGGCGGTAGTACTTTTCATTGAACACCTCGATCAGGTTGTTCACCCCCATGATCACGCCCATCCGGGCCTTGGTGAACCGGCTGAAATACTCCACCAGCTTGTAATATTCCTGATAATTGCTGATGAGCACGGTTTGCCCCAGCGAACAAAGAATGTCGGCGCGGTCGATGAAATCCTTTTCATCCACGGCCCCGCTGTCGGCCTGCAAATTGTTCAGGGTGATCTCGAAGAGCACTTGCAGGTTCTTGCGGTCCACGCGCTGTTCCTTGATGAACATGTTGTAGCCGTTCATGATCATGTCGATGTTCACCTTGGTCACCGGGCGGAAACTGCCGCGAATGGCCAGGATGTTCTTCTTGTACAAGACATCGCTGGCCTGGAGGTTTTGCCCGTCCGGCCCGAAGATCACCGCATCGGTGTAGCCGCGCTTCACCAGTTGCAGGCTCAACAGCCGGTTGTCCACCTGGCTGAAGTCCGGGCCGTTCATTTGGATCATGTCGATCTCCACGACATGCCTGCTCACGTTGTCGTAGAGCGACGTGAGCATGGCGTCCTGGTCGTCGTGGAGGTAAAAGCAGGCGTGCAGGAGGTTCACGCCCAGTATCCCGATGCTTTCCTGCTGCAGGTTGATGTCCGGATCGTGCAGGCGGATGTGTATGATCACGTCGTTCGTGGGCCGGTCCGGCCCGGTTTGGAACCGCACGCCCAGCCACCCGTGCCCGCCATGGGGGCGGTCGTAGGAACTGCTGGCCACGGTGTTCGCAAAGCTGAAAAAGCGTTTGGTCGGGTGGTCCATGCGGTCCAGCCGTTCCACGATCAGGCTGTATTCGTGCCGGATCATGTTGCGCAACCGGCTTTCACACACAAACCGGTTCCCGGGCTCCGCGCCGTAAATGGCATTGCTGAAGTCCTTGTCGTACGCGCTCATGGCCTTTGCAATGGTCTGCGAGGCCCCGCCAGCACGAAAAAAGTGGCGCACCGTTTCCTGCCCCACACCGATCTCCGCGAAGGTGCCGTAAATGTCCGGGTCCTGGTTGATCCGCTTGGCCTTTTGGTTGGGGCTCAACTGCACCCGGTGCTGGTCTGGATTGATCATATTCCTTCTGCCTTCCTGAAGTGCGCAAAGTTAGGACGTACGCAGCCGCTGCGCTGGCCAAATGCAGGGCAATCGCTTCTCAAAGACCGGTCAGGTGCGGGAATTCGTGCGACACCCGTCGGGGTCGAACTCCAATTGGCGTGTTATTGCCCCGTGGTGTGATCCCGTTGGGGGTCAGCTGGGGAAGTGCGGATGGTGGCCCCGCAGTGGGTCACGCAGCACAGCTCCCCATCCTGCCGGCTTCGCCCCCGAAGGGATCCGAACAGTACATGTATTTCCACGGATGTTTAGACGCGATGGCCGTGGGCCCAATGGCGGTGAATGTACAGGCCGACTTTGATCCACCTGTGTTTTCCAAAACGCGGGTCGCCGCTCAAGTCAATGCCCACCGGAAGACCCGGTGCGGCTCATCGCACCATCACTTTGCCTGCAAGTTGCGTGTCCCGGTTTTGCAATTTCAGGAAGTAACTGCCTTTCGCCATGTTGCGGATGTCAAAGTGGTAGGCCTCCACTTGGCTTTTGTTCGTGAAGAACCAGGTTTTCAATGTTTCTCCGCCCACATCACACAACGATACCACGCACTCGCCAATGTCCCGGTCCATGCGCAAATTGAACAGGCCATCGCCCGGGTTGGGGCTGATGTGCACCGAATTCTTGGAAGGCTTGGCCGCATGCACGGCCAGGCCCGTGCTGATCGGCGCGTCGCTCCGGCTGATCAGGTATGCGCCCACACGGTAGTACGGATTGTACCCGTCGTTGCAATCCGGCCATGTCACACCGGATACACAGTTCACGTTGTGCGGGTGGCAAAGGTCCACGTAGCTGGGTTGGAAGATGTACGAGAGCGTGAAAGGAGAGCCGTTCAACAGGGATGTGAGGTCGTATTCGAAAGGCGGGGCAATGCTTCCGGGGCACCAACCAGCCCGGTTGTACTGCCAAGTGCCGTTTTGCGGGGAACAACCATCAGGGTTCGGATTGCAGTTCTGCCACAGGTCCTGTGCAAAGTTGTTCGTGCCATTCACGTAAACATGGTGCGTGGCATGGTAGAATTCAGCTGCGTGGCCGGTGTTGTTGTTTCCCCAGCCGTGGCCCGTTGTCACCAGGCGGAGTGAGGCGCTTTGCGCAGCACCGGGATCGATCGTCACCGTGTCCACCGGCTGCAGCGCAGCGGGGTCGCCGAAGTTGTAATTGCCGTGCCACACGTTCTGCACGGCGGAATAGAGGTGGTCCGGCGTGCCGAGCACGTAGGTGAAGTCCAGGTTCATCTTCCATCCGCCCGTGCCCCAGGTCTCTATGTACATGCGGATCTCGGTGTTGCCTTGGAGCAGGGAGGCGAAATCCGTGACGTCGAGGTAATGGTTGCACGGCACGCCGTACGGGGTGATGTAGCGGATCAGCTCCACCCAGTCACCGTTCGGGGCCTTGGCCTCGATATAGGCCAGCCGGTCCCAATCATCACAGCCGCCGGTGACGTTGGGGCAGCTCACGGTAAGGTGGGCAAGGACCTGGTTGTACGCTCCCACGGATTGGGGCAGGGTGTAACTCCCCGTGTACCACTGCGATGCGCCGCTGCCATCGAAGTTGATCACCGCATTGTTGAACGTGTTCACGGTCTGGTCCGCTGCCGTGTTCACCACGTTCACGTTCAAACTTTCCGTGGCGGTGTTCCCGTTGCTGGCCGTGGCGGTGACCGTTGCCGCGTGTGTTCCGTACCCGGCCGGTGTCCACCACGCCAGCCACGCCCCGTTCACCAGGCTGGCCGGGATGTCCGTGCCGTCCACGCTGAACACCACGGCCGTGATGCTGTTGAAGTCCGGCTCGTCGATGCTGGCCGAGGCATACAAGGCATACGCATGCAGCGCGGGCATCTCAATGGGGTACACATCCGTGAGCTTGGTGCTGACCACGGGGTCGTAGGTGGACAAGTCCAACACCTCAAAGTTGGTGGTGGCCGAGGCGGGATACCACGTGGCGTCACCGGTTTGATTGACGCTTACGGTGACTGTTCCGGCTGTGCCGTCCAACGTGAGGATGTTGCCCGCCACGCTCGCCGGACCGGACAGCACACTGTACGTGATGGCCAAGCCCGAATTGCTGCTGCCGTTCAAGGTGATGGGAGAGGAGGTGGTGGTCTGCGTCGCGATCGGACCGATGGACACCAATTGGTTCTGCTGGCCCGTGGCTACGCACCCGCTGCCGCTGTATTCGGACACATCGAATTCCGCCACCATGGCATACGGCCCGCCTTCGTAGTTCGACAGCGCGACCAGGCGCACATACTGCGCATCCACGGCGCCGAAATGCACCGTGCCCCGCTGCGATCCGGCATTCAGGTCGGCGTAGGTGAGCTGCCCTGCGGATTGCGGCGTGCCCCAGTTGGTGCCGTCCATGCTCAGGTAGAGCTCATAGCCCTTCACCTTGCCGGCCGCGGTGCCGCTGCGCGAAAGCAGCGAGATCCCGTTCACCGCATGCACCGCACCGAGGTTGATCTGGATCTCATGCGGAAAGCCGGGTTGCGCACCTTGCCATTGGGTATGCCAGAAGGTGAGCGAATCCCCGTCGATGCATTGGGCCGCGTGGCCGTTGTTCGCTCCTTCGCCGGTCAGTTCCTCGCTGTCCACGTACGGGATGGTCCATCCCGTTTTTGCAATGAACACCGAGTCGCACTGGGCTTGGGTGGCAGCGGGAACCGCAAGGAGCAGGAGGGCGGAGTAGAGCAGTTTCATGCGGCCAAGATACCGTGGTGGTACCGGCTGTGGAAGGATCCGCATTTGTGCAGTGCCGCTGAGGATTCCAAGGATTGGTGGAATTGGGGAAAGGAGGGCATTCACTCCATCCCATTAACTTCCATCACATGCACCGCATGCACTTGCTAGGCCTTTTGCCGGGTGAGTGGCAGACCTAAGGCCTCCGGCCCGCCACCATACCGGAGGTTGCATCGATCCAATAGGACGGGCCTGAGGCCCTGGCAATCGACGCACTCGGCGAATGGATGAGCGCGAGCTACGGGATCCGCGCGGAACCGGGGATCGTGGCGGCCAATACCGAAAGCCCGGACCAACGTCCAGGCTTCCGGCTGGGATCGGTGACGATCAGTGTTGGTGGTTCGCCCTGGCATAATCCACCATGCCTTGAAAGTCCACCACCACGGCGGCTTCCTTGCCAACTGTCCAGGCATCGTGGCCGCTGGGGAGAATGGAGATGTCGCCCGGCTTCAGGTCGAATTCACTGCCGTCGTCCATCTTCACATGCAGCACGCCGGCCACATGGTACTGGAAATGCGGAGCCTCGCAACTTTTCGTCTTGGCGATGGGCATCACGCTGGTGCTCCAGCGCCAACCGGGTTCGAATATGGCGCGGCCGATGGTGGCCCCGCCGATGTTCACCAGCTCCAGGCGTCCTTTCGGGAAGGTGCGCACGGTGTCGGGCTTGTCGAAGGTCTTGGCTTCGGCCTTGGTCATGGTGTCAAGCATGTTCGTGTTGGCTTTGGGGTTTGTGAACGCGTAACTGAAGGTGAGGATGGCTCCCGCGCCAAGGGCCATCAGACCGGTGATCGATGTGCTCTTCATGTTCCGTGGTTTTGATGGAACAAAAGTGTTCCCACAGTCCAACCACATCCTTGGACGGAACACGGGAAAACTTGTATGGATCAGAGTATCGCGCGGAATTCCTTGGGTGACATGCCGGACCGCTGCTTGATGAAGTGCGCGAAGTGCGCCTGGTCATCGAAATGCAGTTGCTGCGCGATCTGTGAGATGGTGAGGTCCGTGGAGCCGAGCAGCACTTTCGCTTCCAGGAAGAGCATGTCGGCGATCACCAGTTTCGGTGTGCGGGCGATGGTCTCCTTCACCACGTCGCACAAGTGCTTCGGCGTGATGCCGAGCATTTCGGCGTACCAGGCCACGCGCCGGTGCTCCACGAAATTCACCTCCACCAAGTGTTTGAATTTGTTGGTGAGCCCGGCTGCACGAGATGCGTTTTCACGGATGTGGTGCGCATGGGGCCGATGGATCTCGCGGATGCGCAGCAGCAGGATGTGGATGAGGTTGCGCAGCACATGGTCCCTTTCGGGGCTGAAGCGTTCGTATTCGCTGATGATATCGCCAAAGGACCGTTCCAGCAGCGCGCTTTCCTCCTCCGTCACATTGATGATGTGGACCGCTTGCAGGTCGAAGAAGGGGAAGTCGGTGGCCAGCGCCCCCTTCAGCAACGGCTGGATGAACTCCGTGCGGAAGTGGATGCAGAAGCCCGTGCATTGGTGGATGTAGCGCGACGCATACACGGTGTTCTCCGGCACGACCACCAGGTCATTCGGCCTCAGCCAGCGCTCCTCGGCGCCGAGCTGCACATCGTGCTCGCCGCCCTTCAGCAGGTAGATCAGGTTGAACACGCGGCGCAACACGCGGATACCGGTGGTGGGGTCGATGTTCCTGTGCTTGTCCTCCAGCGTGCCCGGCATTACCATCAGGCCGAGGTCATACGGTCGCGGATCGCGGTTCACGACCTTTTCAAATGTCGCGAGGTCCTTGACGAGAAGAATGTCCTTCTTCCCCATGAGGAGTGAAAGTTAGGGAGGTTTTCATCGCCTGCCACTCCCATTTTCGCTGCTGTAACTTGGCCCTTGCCGATCTTGCCCACATGCCCGTCCTCCATCGTTTCCATTCCGCCCTTTCCAGGAAGGATTGGGCCACCATGGCAACGTGCTACGCCGAT
>CALMYC010000263.1 GCA_937873385.1 uncultured Flavobacteriales bacterium
TCACACTGGGCGTGCATTATGGCATCAAGCTGCCCACAGCGGTACCGACCTTCCACTTCTACTTCTACCTGAAGGCGGCATTGGCGATCGGCTTCGCTCATATCGTGGTGGTTTCCGTGAAGCGTGCATGGCAGTATCCACAGCGCACGGAAGATGCGCAAGTGACCACGACCAGGACCACCTTCACCCTCGGGGCCCTGATCCTTGTTCAAACCGCCTTTGCATATCCTGCCTATGCCAACCGGCCCGACCTGGTCCTCACCCGGCAACGGTGCCTGTTGCGAATGGCCGACACCGGTGCAACGGACATGTGCTATTTCATGCGGGACCAACTTCCTTGGGAAGCCGTGGTGCTCTGTGATGACGAACTCTCCATGCGGGTCCTCATGGCCTCCGCCCGCAAGACCGTGGCCACCAACGCATCCATGGCGAATCCGTACGTGCTCCCCGCGCCTCGCGAGCAGGCCAGAGCAGGAATGTTCGCCGGCTTGGAGGCCCCTGCACCTGAAATGGACAGCCTGCTGCAAGCATACGATGTGACCTACCTGCTCATTCGCCGAAGCGAGGCGGAGAAGTACCCCGAACGCGGACGTTGGTTCCCTCACCTCGTCCATCGGAATGAAGGGTATCTGCTCTACTCCAGGAATTGAGCAAACCGCAATTTTTTCATCCAAACCAAACTCGATGACCAACACAAACCCCAAACCCATGAAAAAGCTCTTACCCCTCGCCTTTGGCGCACTGCTCTTCCCTGCCCTGCTGCAGGCCCAAGTACCGATCACCGTGGAGGTGATCACCGACGACTACGGCTATGAAGGCTATTGGCAATTGGTGCCGGATGGTTCCGCCTGTGGCAGCAACACCATCGGCTCCGGCGGGAACACGGCTGTAGGCTGCAATGGCGGAGGCGATCAAAACCAACCCCCCGGCGGATACGGGAACAACCAGACCTTTACGGAAGGGCCGTACAACCTCACGGATGGTGCCACCTACAACCTGATCGTAGTGGATGATTGGGGGGATGGCGGGATCCATTACAACGTGCGGGCAAATGGCTACCTGATCGGCGAATATGCCTCAACCGGGGCGGGCAATACCTTTTCCTTCGTGGCAGCCGTTCCTGCGGAACTGGACCTCGCCGTCAGTGAGCTCACCAACCCGAAATACGCCTTTGCGGATCAGGCCATTACCGTGGCAGGCACCCTCCGCAATCACGGCACCGCCACGATCAGCAGCCTGGACCTCAACTATACCATTGATGGCGGCGACCCTCAGGTCGCTTCACTGTCAGGGTTGAACATCGCTTCCGGCGAGGACTACCACTTTGAGCACAGCATTCCCTGGACGCCGACACAGACCGGCACCTACGACCTGGACGTCTGGGCGAGCAACTTGAACGGCGCAGCGGACCAAGCGCCGGCGAACGACCACAACCTGATGCAGGAGGTCATCAATGCACCCATCCCGAACATCATCGACCAGTACTTCTACGCCACGCCCACCTTCACTACCGTGGGATCCAGCAGCGACCAAGTGAGTTCACCGCGCGACCTGGACTTCCACCAGGACCTGGCCCGAAATGAACTTTGGGTGATCAACAAAGGCTCCGAGAACTCCGGTGGCAGCACCGTCACCTTCTTCGATGCGGGTGCCCCTGACATGACCCACCAGTATAAACATGACGGGAACGCATGGCATTTCATGAGCCTTCCCACTGCCATCGCCATGGCGGACAATGGCAACTTTGCAACAAGCCCCGGGGTCTATGATGCCAACCATGACGGAGGAACGCCATTCACCGGCCCTGCCTTGTGGAGTTCGGACATGAGCATCTATGCGCAACCGTCGGGAGGCAATGGCAGCCACTTGGACATGCTGCATGAAAGTCCGTACAGCCAAGGGATCGCATCGGAGACCTTGAACCGCTTCTGGGTGGTGGACGGCAACCTCGGCGATATCGTGATGTACGACTTCGAACAGCCCCACGAACCAGGCGGTTCCGGCCATTCCCATGGGGTGGTCCACCGGTATGATGAATTCACCATCACCAAGGACCCGAACAACAATGTGGTGAGCCATTGCGTGCTCGACCACAGCACCGGATGGCTCTATGTGGTGGATTTCGGGGGGCAACGCGTATTGCGGCTGGACATCCATTCCGGAACGCCGGGCGGTACGCCGAGCTTCGGCCCGCACGAACCTTTCGCGGAATACCAGAACATCGTTGGGGCCACTTGGGAGCCCGTTGTCACAACCGGCTTGGTTGAGCCTGCCGGCATTGAAGTGATAGGCAACCGCTTGCTTGTTTCCGATCATTCCACCGGCGACATCCTGGTCTACGACATCAACTCCGCGCCGCCGTTCAGCCTTGTCGGCACCATATCCACCGGTGCACCGGGCATCATGGGCATCAAAGTGGGCCCCGATGGCCACCTGTGGTATGTGAACACCCCGAACAACGAGGTAGTGCGGATCGATCCGGCGGCAGGCGCTGGCATCACCGAGAATCCTCCCCCAACGCTTAGTGCCCACCCGAACCCAACAAGCGGGACGGTATACCTAGCAGGCCTCTCCGATGTTAAAGGGAACGCAACCCTCGACGTGCTGGACATCACGGGAAGCATCGTGCTCACACTGCCCGTATCCACCGCACTGCATGGGATCGACCTCTCCGGTCTGTCCAACGGTGTGTATGGAATCCATGTCAGGGAATATCCTGCCAGCATGGTCCGGATCTTGGTAGAACATTGACAAAAGGATCGGCTGGGTCCGCTGCTTCCTTAAGGGCCTGATCGAAAGCCCGGACGATTGACCTGCCTGATAAGGCAAAAAACGAAAAAACCCATGACGATGAAGAGCATCTTCCTGAACTTTTGGGCCTTGACCCTTTCACTAAGCGCGAGCGCCCAAATACCTCATGCAAATACAACCACCATGGAAGTGGACGGCAACTGCGGCATGTGCAAGAAGACCATCGAGGCTGCGGCGCTCGTGAAGCACGAGGCCATGGCCAGCTGGAACAGTGACACCAAGGTCGCCACCATCACCTACGACAGCGCGCGTACGAATGTGGACGCCGTGCTGAAGCGGATCGCGCTGGCGGGATACGACAACGCGAGCTACCTCGCGCCCGATGCCGCCTACGCCGCGTTGCCCGGCTGCTGCCAGTACGATCGCACGCTGAAGAAAGCACCCGTCGCGGCCGCGGAAGTTCATGACCACACCGGGCATCGGGTGGAGGCCGATCAAGTGGCCTCACCGGCCTTGGCCGGTCCATTGGCACCGGTGTTCACATCCTACTTCAAGCTCAAGGATGCCTTGGTGGCCAGCGATGCCGTCCAGGCCAAGGAACAGGCGGCCGCACTGAAAAGTGCCGTGGGTGCTGTGGACATGTCCGTGCTGGGCCACGACGTGCACCTGGTGTGGATGCAGGTGATGGGGCCGCTCGCGGACCTGGCCGGAACCATCACGAACACGGATGAATTGGATGCACAGCGCAAGGCGTTCAAGCAGCTTGCCACGCCCATTGTCGACCTTGCCAAGGCGGCGCCTTCCTCCATTCCCGTGTACATTTCCCATTGTCCCATGTACCAAGGTGGTGCCGATTGGCTCAGCTTGGAGAAGGAGATCAAGAACCCGTTCTACGGGAACACGATGCTCACCTGCGGCAGTGTAAAGGAGACCATTGTGAAGTAAGACAGGTTTTCATTTTACAGGATGGCCAGGATTTACAAGATGAATGCAATGACTGTATACCAGCGTTGGTGCCCGCGTGTCGTGGGTACCAGCGCTGTTCATACCCTTCTATCCGTTGTCCTTGCACTTACCGGCCTTGTTGGTTCAGCACAAGTGCATGTGCCAGGCACTACGGTCCCCTCTGGCGACTTCATGCCGAAGGTCACCCGCTACGACCTGTACGTCACCGACACGGTGCTGAACTACACCGGGAAGGACGTGCCGGCCATTGCCGTGAACGGCCAAACGCCCATGCCCACGCTGTACTTCACCGAGGGCGACACGGCGATGATCGTGCTGCACAACAAGCTGCGCAAGGGCGAGACCTCCCTGCATTGGCATGGCCTGATCCTGCCCAACGGCGAGGATGGCGTGCCCTGGCTCACCACCCCGCCGATCCACGCCGGTGAGAGCTACACGTACAAATTCGCGCTCAAGCAGCACGGCACCTACTGGTACCACTCGCACACCATGTTGCAGGAGCAGAGCGGCATGAACGGCGCACTGGTGATCGACCCGCGCACACCGGACACCATTCCGGAGTACACCATGATCCTCACCGACTTCACCACCATGAAGCCTTCCGGGGTGGACCGCCGCCTGCACGCCGCCAACGATTGGTTCGCCATCCGGAAGAACAAGCTGCGCCCCGGCACTGTGCAGAGCTACAGTGATGCCATCAAAGCCGGCGCGCTGGGCGTCAAGCTCACCAACGAATGGAAGCGCATGCACGCCATGGACGTGAGCGATGTGTACTACGACCGCTTCCTCACCAACGGGAAGGTGGAAGAGCGAGCGCCGCAGTTCAAGGCCGGGCAACGGGTGCGGCTGCGCATCGTGAACGGCAGTTCCTCCACCTACTTCTGGATCCAGTTCGCCGGCGGGAAGATGCAGGTGGTGGCCAGCGATGGCGCCGATGTGGAACCGGTGTCCGTGGACCGCTTCATCATGGGCGTGGCCGAGACCTACGACGTGATCGTCACACTGCCCGCGGACAGCACGGCCTACGAACTGCTGGCCACCGCCGAGGACCGCACGCGCTCAACATCATTGTGGCTGGGCAACGGCATCCGCCAGCTCGCGCCCCCCCTCGGTCCGCTGGATTATTTCGCCGGGATGAAGATGATGAACGGCATGATGAAGATGAACGGCGACCTCGACGACATGGGCATGAAGATGGGCCTGCAGCGCATGGACATGAACGAAGTGATGTACCCGGAGATCACCGGCCAGCGCGGCGGAACCGACAAGAAGGCGGACCGGGGCAAGGAGGTGACCGAGGAAATGGCGGAGATGGAAGGGATGGACCATACGGGTCACGGCGCACATGCAGCAGCCGCTGCCCCCCGGCCGGTGACGTTGAACTACGCCATGCTGCGCGCGCCGGAGCCCACCACGTTACCGCCGGGCCCGATGAAAGAATTGCACTTCGAGCTTACCGGCAACATGAACCGCTACCTGTGGACCATCAACCACAAGACGATCTCCGAGACCGACAAGATCAAGATCAACAAAGGCGAGAACGTGCGGTTGATCCTCTACAACAACAGCATGATGCGCCACCCCATGCACCTGCACGGGCACTACTTCCGCGTGCTGAATGGCCAGGGCGAACACGCCCCGCTGAAGAACGTGCTGGACATCATGCCGATGGAAACCGACACCATTGAATTCGCCGGCACGGAAAGCGGCGACTGGTTCTTCCACTGCCACATCCTCTACCACATGATGAGCGGCATGGGGCGCGTGTTCAGTTACGGGGACAGCACAGAGGCACCTGTGTTCAGCAATCCCCGGAAAGCCTGGCGCAACTTCCTGAAGGACGACAAGCACTGGCACCTCATGGCGCAGAACGACTTTGCCACCAATGGGCTGGACGGCGAGCTGATGCTGATGAACAAACGCTGGGAACTGCAAACGGAATGGCGCATCGGCTACACCGGGGAACATGGGCAGGAGGTGGAAGCCCGCTTCGGCCGCTACGTCGACCGCATGCAATGGCTCTTCCCGTACATCGGCGCGGAATGGCGCTCGCACCCCATGGACATGGACATCCACGAGGACAATCTTTTCGGTGAGCCCAACACCTGGGACGACCGCAAAGCCCTCAACGTCGGCCTGCGCTACACCCTGCCCTTCCTCCTGGTGCTGGACGGCCACATCGACACGGACGGCCAGCTGCGTGCTTCGCTCATGCGTGAGGACATCGCCCTCACCCCGCGCCTGCGCATGGACCTGATGGGCAACACCGACCTGGAGTACATGGCCGGCCTGCGCTACGTGCTGGACAAGACCTGGTCCCTGCGCACGCACTACGACAGCGACATGGGCTGGGGCATTGGGATGGCGGTGACGTACTGATCGCCGCTGGCAAAGTGGCTACGCCCCTTCGCCCATCATTGGCGGAGCACGCGTGCACGTAGTCCCCGCGATGGAAGGTCAATGATGTAGCTGCCTGCCGTGAGCCCGCCCAGGTTGATGCCATCACGGTAGCTGCCGTGCAGCACCGTTCGCCCGTCCACTGCGCGCACGCTGTACAGATCGCCGTCGTGCGCCCCGTCAATGCGCACATCACCGGATGTTGGCGTGGGCCAAGCCGTGTTCATCTGGCTGCCCGGGATCTCGGACACTCCACTGAGCACACAAGTGGTGGAGAGCGCGTTCACGGGGAGGCGGTCCAATACCGGCACCTGGGTAGCTGTGAGCGTGGCTGCGGTCATGGTGGCGAGGAGCGAGGTGACCACAGGTGCAAAGGGTACGGCCGTCACGGTGGTGATCGCGTCAAGATCACAGGCCGTACCATCCTCGGTGAATTCATAAAGCCTGGCGGCTGACACGCCCAGGAGCTTTCCGGAGTCCAAGCGCCGGAAAGATGTGATGCCGCCGAAGCAGGTCGTGCAGCTCTTCGCCCAGAGCAATGATCCGGTGGCGGACAACCGCATGAGCCGCAGTGTGCTCCCTGTGGTCGCAGAAACCAGCAAACCACCATCGTTCAAGTTTGTCAGCGCGAAGCCATAGAGTCCCCCCGGATCGGTGAGCTTGGTGGTCCAGATCGGCGAGCCTGTCCCATCAAAGCGCATAACGAGCGTTGCGAAGGTGCCGTTCCCGTCGTTCATCTTCATTACGCACGCGTATTCATCATTCCCAAGGTCCACCACATCCATCGCTTCCTCATCCTCGATATCGGGGCTATCGAGCTGGTACTGCTTCATCCACTGCACCCCGGAACCGTTCACACGGGCCAGCAGCGCTTGTGCATCCGTATTGTTCCGTCGCGAACCGACGAGGACATGCTCCCCGATCGTGCCGGTTGCCACTCCGTTGTAGAAGCGAGAAGGTACGTCATCATTCGTGCTGATCTCCTGTGCGCTCCAGGTGGTGCCCGTCGCATCGCCCTCCAACCGATAGAACAGATCCGAGAAGAAGCCATCGGTGTTCGAGTAAGCCACGAAGTCGTCTCCGCTGGCGAAGACTTTCGGGAAGCGCCGCTGATAGCCATCCATGCCACCGATCGTCACCGACCAGGCAAGGCTTCCGTCATTATTCAGGTGCAGTAGGGAGGATTGGCTTGCGTTCGGCAGCAGCCCCGAGATCAGCGGTCCTGAACTCAGCTTCGCCGCATCGAAGAGATAGTACAGGTGGGGGACGAACCGGTATGCGGTGATCGAGGTGCTGTTCCAACCGGCATCGGCATGCAACAATTCCACATAGGCACTGTCGTAGCCGAAGCGCCGTTCGATGGCCAGGAGGCTGCCGCCGGAACCATCATCCAGCAGCCTCATGGCGGTGCTGGCGTTCAGGGAATAATTGCCGACCTGGGCCTGGGTCACGTGGCACGACATGAGCATGGGCAGGAGGAATGCGGAGTGTTTCATGGCTCGTGGATTTACCTATCGAATGTATGACAAAGGATGCCCGGGTCCAGCGGTCTCCAGATCCTTGCAAGACCATTTCGCTGAAAGGACCGGGCGCAGGGTATGCGGCCATGTATTGCGCCGCACATACCAGTGGGGGCTTGGCGTTGTTGCACCAAAAGGATGACCGATTCGGTGGAACAATGCGGAGAAAGCCCAAGCCGATCAGCTCAAGCCATGTGGTTGGATGGCATAGCAGACGACATCAGTCAAAGATCCGCCGCGCCACCCTCGGTTTGGCAACAGCGACCTGGAGTACATGGGCCGCCTCCGCTACCTCCTCACCAGGAACATCGCGGCCTACAGCACTGCCACGGCGACATGGACCGGGGCATTTGGGCGACGTTGACATATTGAACAAGTCCGATCCTACTGCGCAAACTTCCGTGTGCGAGCTTTGCACCGCAGCCTGGATCATGATCGAGCTGAAGGAGATTGAACACACAGAGGACCTCGTGATCCTCGGCGAAACCATCCCCATGGGCGCCAGTCGCCGCATGGACCTGGGCCTCGCCAACCTGTTCACCGACACGGCGGTGGAAGTGCCGATCATCGTGGAGCGCGCGTCAACGCCGGGTCCTACGGTGCTGATCACGGCCGGCATCCACGGGGACGAAGTGAACGGCATTGAGGTGGTGCGCCAACTGATCCGCCACGGCGTGAACAAGCCCGTGCGCGGCACCATCATCTGCATTCCGGTGGTCAACGTCTTCGGCTTCATCGCCAAGTCGCGCTACTTCCCGGACGGCCGCGACCTGAACCGCGTATTCCCCGGGCTCAAGGGCGGATCGCTGGCCAGCCGCGTGGCGTGGCGCTTCAGCAACGAAGTACTGCCGGTGGCGGACCTCTGCATGGATTTCCACACGGGCGGTGGCGACCGGTTCAATGCGGCGCAGGTGCGCATCACGCCGGATGATGAAAGGTTGAAGCAGCTCGCGGACATTTTTCAAGCACCGTTCACGCTATACGAGCCGATCATCGAGGGATCCTACCGCGAAACAGCCGGCAAGCGGGGCATCCCGCTGCTGCTGAACGAGAGCGGCATGACCCTGAACCTGGACAAGGAGATGGCCGCCGAAGCCGTGCATGGAGCCATCCGCGTGCTCCACCACCTCGGCATGTTGCAGCCCGCCATCCCCGTGCCCGCATCCCGGCACCCCAATGTGCTGATCCACGACACCAAATGGGTGCGCGCGGACCGTTCCGGCTTTCTGCACGTGAAAGTGGCCATGCACCAGTATGTGGAGGCCGGTGAAGTGCTCTGCACCATCTCCGACCCCTACGGCACCATGAGCGCACCGGTGGCCGCGCCCAAGGCGGGCTACGTCATCAACATCAGCCGCGCGCCGATGGTGTACGAGGGCGATGCGATCTTCAACCTGGGCCTGGTGGGGTGACCACCGCAGCGTCAAGGCCCAAGATCACAGGCTCACCACGCGTTCCACAAAGCTCTTTTCCGCCGTGCGCACCACCACGATGTAGGTGCCGCTGCCCGGCAGGCGCATGGACCAACTGCGGCCGTTCGCGCCGTGGCGCCCGCCCACCTTGCGGCCACCGGCATCATACACCTCGATGCCCGTGACGCGCGCGTCCATCCCCGTGATGTTCAGCACACCATCGCGCACGGGGTTCGGGAACACGTGCACGCCCAGTTCCCGCAGGTCGTCAATGCCCGTGGTCATGTCCGTCTGCGAAGCACTGCGCACCAGGACCGGCGCGTTGTCCGCAGCATTGAACATGCCTTTGAACAGGTCGATCTCCGGACTTGAGCTGGTGAACATATCCTGGACTGAACGCCGGGGCACGCTCTGGTACCACACCTTGGCGGTGATGTTCACCAGGCCGGTATATCCTGCCATCGGCACGTGGTAGTGGACCACGTCAGTGCCGCTGCCCTCCACGCCGTCCTCATGGTTGAAATCCGGGTCAGAGAGCGCACCGCCCACGATCTGCGTGGTGTCATAGGCATAATGCGCGGTACTGAAGCCGTCCGGCACCAGGCGGTTGTCCTTGAGCGGCTGCTTGGCCCGTTCCAGCGCATGGGTCATGTTTCCGTTTACGTCGCCCATCACCATTTCGTAGATCTGCACCTGGCCGGCATCGGTAATGGTGTTGTAGTGCGGCTCCCAGAGCGGGTCGTGGCCCACGATGTCACCATCCGCCGAGGGCGCGCCGTTGTTGTACAGGGTGTCGCCATTGGCGTTGGCCACGATGAGCTGCACCCATGCGCGGCGCGAAGGAAAGCCGCTGGGGAACTTGTGGCCCGCGAGGTTGGTGAGCTTCACATCGATGAAGGCCGTGTCCGCATTGCGCGCGGGGACACTGGTTTCCAGCATGAGCGTGTGCTGCTGCAACATGCGGTGCGTGCGGGCGATGGAGCTGTCGAACTGATCGGGCGTGGCGGTCACTCGCAGGGTGTCGCCGTTGTCCTTCAGCATGGTGAGCATGAAGGCGTTGCCGCCCGCGAAGTGGTGCTGGCCGAAGGGCGACTTGGGCTGCAGGAAGACGTAGTTGGCCGAGAGCACCACGCCCACCGTGTCATCCAGGAGGGGCACGTGGCAACCTTGGCAGGTGATGCCGGTGGCCGGGTGCGTGCGGTTGTCGAACGAGGAATTGTTCCACTCATGGTAGGTGGCCTGCTCCACGAACTCATCGCCCGTGAGGTTGCCGTCCAAGTCCACGGTTTCAGTGATCAGGCTGTGGCAACCGGCGCACAGGCCGGCATCCAGGATGTGCGCGCCGTACTGGGGCACGTAATGCACGAAGGCCTCCATGGGCGCACCGAAGATGTCGTCCGTGGCATAGGGGCCGTAGATCGGCCGGCCTGCGGTGTCCAGCCGCAACTGCCCGGAGAAGAACTTGCCGATGCTGTCCTCTTTTTGCATGTGGCAGGGCACGCAGCTCACGCCGTCAAAGGCAATGTCATCCTGTTCCATGTATGCGATGGAATAGGGCCCCTGCCCGGTGAAGTGGTGCTCGAAATGGCCCATCGGGGCATGGCAGGCTGTGCATTTGTCCTCCAACTGCACCTGGTGCGCGGGGTTCAGCTGCACTTCATGGCTCACCTTGGCCCGCCAATAGGGGTCGCGTGCGGAATTGGCCATGATGCTGCTCCGCCAGGCATCGATCACGTTCACATCCTGGCCGTCCACGGTCATCATTGCATTTCCGGTGGGGTCATGCCCGTGGCAGCCGTTGCAGTGGGCGCTGCCCACGAAGTAGGTGTTCTCGGTGGAATCCAAGGGGTGGCTGGCCATGTCGCGGAAGTCCTTCAGTTCCGCGGCGCTGTGAAAGGAAGCATGTGCTTCCGGCACCTGCCCGTCCGACCAGGCGATGGACAACGCGATGGTGCCGCCCAGAGCGGCCAAAACAAGGGATCTACCAAGGAGGGGGTTGAATTTCACCATGGGCCGGTTATTACGGTAAGCTACGCAAGATAGATGCACTGGGCCAGAGCGCGGTTGCCCGTGCCGACAACAAATCCACCGCACCCCGTTGGCGAGGCATTGTTCAAGGGGATGACACGGATGGGCGCAGGCCCCGGCCTGGCCAGGGAGCCGCTTCAGCTGCCCCGCTGCGAACCCTTGTGCATGGGCTGCACTTTGGCCTTGGAGCCGCCACCGGCCTTGGGGGCCGCGCTCTTCGAACCGGGGGCCTTGGGCTTTGCCCCGCCCTTATTGGCAGTGGATTTCCGGGCTTCCTTGACATCCTTCTCCTCCTTGTCCGCCTTCTTACCCTTCTCTTCCTCGAAAACCCCGGCATTCACCAGGATCAGGTACCAGGTGAAGAATTTGCGCACGTCGCTCGAATAGATCCGGTCGCGGTCATAATCCGGCAAGGCCTCGCCCAGTTTGTCATACAGGGCTTCCAGGTCGCCTTTCGGGTCCACGCTCAGGGTGCCCTTTTCCTTGGTGTGCAAGGCTTCGAACACCTTGGAAAGCAGCACGTCATCCCCTTTGGTGAACATGCTCACCTCATCCAAGGAGCTCACCCGCACACTGGAATGGACCGGGATCCGCTTCTTGTCCAGCAGGGATTCCGCGATCAGGGCTTGGCGCCCCTGCGCCACAATACGGAATAGCCCGGGTTTGCCGGTGATGGAGATGATCTTTGAAAGGTCCATGTAGCGGTGTTGCAGGCACAAACATAGGCAAGCCCGCCCTGTATTGTTCCATCCCGGGGACCCTCAAGGCCTCCCCGCCCAGAAAATCAAGTCTTCTGCTTGTGCTTCCGGGCGGCCGGGAACAGGATGTTGTTCAGGATCAGCCGGTACCCCGGTGAGTTCGGGAACAGGCTCAGGTCCGTGGGCGGATCGCCCACCATGTGCTGATAGTCCTCGGGATCGTGGCCGCCGTAGAAGGTCCACTGCCCCAGTCCATACTCTCCGGGGATGTACTTCACGGTGCCCTGGGGTTTGTTTTCGCCCATGATGGTGACGCCTGGTTTCACCAAATTCTTGCGGAATGCGGTGGTCTGGCCCATGAACCCGTGGATCACCTGTTCATGGTCCTGGCAAAGCATGGTGGGCACCACGTCCCACTTGGCGCTGAAATCGAAAAGGGTGAAGAAGTCCCGCGTTTCGCCTATGGTGTTGTGGATGTCCGTGGCGTCAATGTCGCTGAACTCATAGATCATCGGGTCCGTGATCAGCTTGAAATTGGTGAACGCGAAGGTTTTGCCGTAGTCCAGTTTCTGCTGGGCCTGCGGGTCGGGCGGATCGCCGTCGAAGGGCGTGTCGCAGATGTCCACCCCCTCCGCCGCAAGGGCTATGTCGTAGCTGTCGGTGCCGCTGCACATGGGGAACAAGTAGCCGCCGCCGGCCACATAATCGCGGATCTTGCCGGCCACGGCGCCCTTCATTTGGCTCACCTTGGCGTAGCCCATTTCCTTGGCCATGGCCTCGGATTCACGCACTTGGTCCAGGTACCAGGGGGCATTTCGGAACTGGCGGTAGAACTTCCCGTACTGCCCGGTGAAATCCTCATGGTGCAGGTGCAGCCAATCGTATTGCGGCAGTTTACCCACCAGGATGTCCTTGTCGTAAATGCGGTCGTAGGGGATCTCGGCGTAGGTCATCACCAGGGCCACGGCATCATCCCAGGGCTGGAAGGTGGGCGGGGCGTACACCGCGATCTTGGGTGCCTTTTCCAGCTTCACCATCTCCATGTTCACCTCCGGGTCGGCGATCTGCGTAAGGATGGCATCCGCCTGGGCATCGGCGATCACATTGAACGAAACGCCGCGCACCGTGCATTCCTGTTCCACGGGCCCCAGGCGGTCCAGCATGAAGCTGCCCCCCCGGTAATTCAGCAGCCAGTCCACCGAAGCGCCTTGTTCCAGGACCCAGTACACAATGCCGTAGGCCTTGAGGTGGTTGGCCTGGGCCTTGTCCATGGGGATCAGGATCTTCGCCGCCAAGGTTTCAGGCCCAACGCCGTGAGCAGCACGCAGGCCAGGAGGCGGGCGGCCCGTACCGGCATGCCCACATCAGAAAGGAGCCGTTTCGTCCGATTCATCATTCATCCGGCTTTGCACCGTGATCGTTTTCACATCGCCCGGCCCAAGGTTCATGCCGCCCGCAAAGTTGATGTCACTCGTTTCCAGGTCGGCAAATTTGGCCAAGTCGGATATGAAACGCAGGCGAACGTTGTCAATTGCGCCGTTCCGGTGCTTGGCCACGATCACTTCCCCAATGCCGAGGGTGCTGCCGTGCTCGTCCTCATGGATCTTGTAGTACTCCGGCCGGTAGAGGAAACACACCAGGTCGGCATCTTGTTCGATCGCCCCGGACTCCCGCAGGTCGCTGAGCATGGGCCGCTTGTCGCCGCCGCGGGTTTCCACGGCGCGGCTCAGCTGGCTGAGCGCGATGATGGGCACATTGAGTTCCTTGGCAATGCTCTTGATGGAGCGCGAGATGTTGCTGATCTCCTGTTCGCGGTTGCCACTGCGGCTTCCTTCGCCGCCGGTGGTCATCAGTTGCAAATAGTCGATGATGATGAGCTCCACGTTGTGCTGGCTCTTGAGGCGGCGGCACTTGGCGCGCAGCTCAAAGATGTTCAACGCCGGGGTGTCGTCGATGAACATGGGGGCGTTTGCGAGCCGGGCGATGTGCTGGTGCAGAATGGCGAACTCGGGATCGGTGATGTCGCCCTTGCGGAGCTTTTCCGAGCTGATCCCCGATTCGCTTGCGATCAAGCGGGTAACGAGCTGGGTGCTGCTCATTTCCAGGCTGAACACGGCCACGGGCCGCTTGTGTTCCACGGCGATGTTGCGGGCCATGCTGAGCACGAAGGCGGTTTTGCCCATGGCGGGGCGCGCTGCCACAATGATCATGTCGCTGGGTTGCCAACCTGCGGTGAGCTTGTCCAGCTGGGTGAAACCGGTGGGCACGCCGCTGATGCCGCCCCCCTTGTTCTTGGAATGCTCGATCTGCGCGATGGCGCCCTGGATCAGGTCGCTCATCGGCTCGTAATTGCGCTTCAGGTTGCCGCTGGTGACGGCGAACATGTCCTGCTCGGTGCGGTCCAGGAGCTCGAACACATCGGTGCTTTCGTCATACGCATCGCGGATGGTGTCCGCGCTGATGCGGATCATCTCGCGCATGATGTGCTTCTGGCTGATGATGCGTGCGTGGAACTGGACGTTGGCGCTGCTGGCCACCTTGTTGGTGAGCTGGCTGATGTAGAAGGCCCCGCCCACGATGTCCAGCTCCGCGCGTTTCTTCAGCTCCTGCGTCACCGTCAGGATATCGATGGCCTGGTCAGTGCGGAAGAGGTGCTGGATGGCGCCGAAGATGCGCCGGTGGGCATCGTTGTAGAAGCTGTCCGGCTGCAGGATGTCGATCGCCTCGTTCACCGCGTTCTTCTCCAGCATCATGGCCCCCAGCACGGCCTGTTCCAGTTCAGGCGCCTGCGGCGGAAGCTTACCCGCCTCCATGGCGGTGTCCATCAATGATGTGTTGGGGCGGCGCTTGCGCTCCATGGTGCGGTTGCCGGGGGAGGATGTGGATAGGTCGTTCATTGAAAATTCAACACGGGATGGCCTGGCCGGAATGAAGGGGCGCAAAAGTAGGCCCAAGCTACCGCGTCGGATCCTTGCAAAGCCACCAACTTTCACCTTGTATCAACACGTTCCGCACAGGCGATCGTTGGCGGTTTTTCAAAGCCGCGCCCACCGTTACTTTGTGGTGATGCGTTATGAACAAGCCCTGCTGCTGCCGGCCTTGTGCGGGGTGCTGCTCGGCGCCTGCAAGAAGGAGCCGGGGAATGAAGCGCCGCACATCTCCATCATCGCACCGGCGGAAGGTGCGTCGTGCTCCGTGCCGGACACGCTGATGATCACCGTGCAGGCTTCGGACGACATCGGGCTTGCCCAGGTGGCGGTGTCCCTGCTGAACCAGGATCAAATTCCCGCAGGGCCGTCCGCAAGCCGCACGGTTTCAGGCAAAGGCATTTCCGTCACGCTTGCAATGCCCATCGTGTCGGAGCAACTGCCCAGCGGTGTGTACACGCTGTACGCCACAGCCTATGACGGCAGCCTGATCGGCAACGACTTCCGGACGTTGCACGTCTCGGCCGTGCCGCTTCGCCTGCGCGCCGTGTACACCGTTGCCGAAACAGGGGGCAACACGGTATTGTACAAAACGGACAGCCTGGGCCAAACCAACACAGCTGCATCATGGCCCATGGACCTCGGCGGCGCGGCCGCAAGCCCGGGTGCGCAAATGCTCTTTGTGGCCGGCGGGGCCCAGGGAAACTTCATGGCCCTTTCGCCGGACGGCACCGGTGTGGCCTGGCAATTGCCCAACTTGGGTTCCATTGGTGCACCTTGGTTCACCAGCGTGGATGCTTGCGCGGACGGCCGCGTGTATGTGGGCCAGGACAACGGCACGCTCAGGGGCTTCATGGCAGGCAGCGGCACCGGCACATGCACGGCCACGCTTCCCGATCAATTCCGCGCCACGCGCTCCGTGACCGTAGGCGACCTGCTGATCTGCACCGAACGGCACTTTGTGACGCACGAAGAGCGCATTGGCATACACTACCGCAGCACTGGCACCCTGCAGACCACCCAGCCACTGGACCTGACGCCGGTAAACCTTTTCGATCGCGACGGTGGGCAGCACCTCCTGGTCTTCGGCAACCGCAACGGGCAAGGTGTGGTGCAAGACCGCTCCATCCCCGGCGGCGGCGGATGGGAGCCCTACCATTGGCCCTCCCCGATCACCGCGGTGGAGCGCGTGGCCCAAGGCACTTGGCTGGTGGCATTGGCCAGCGGCGACCTTCAACGCTTCACCTTCAGCAATGCCGCATCGCTCAGCATTGCCACAACGCCGGTGCTGAACACCATGACGTACAATGAAATGGACGGCAGTGTGTTCGGAGGCGCGGACGGGCAAGTGGTGCGGATCGATCCGTCCACGGGTGCCGTGTCGCCCGCATGGGGCGTTGCCGGAAATGTCCGCAAGGTGCTGCCGATGCTCAACCGCTGAAGGGCTACCCCTTCTTCACCACGCCCATCCTGCAGAACTTGGCGATGCGCTTTTCCACCCGCTTTTCGGGGTCCAACTTCACCAGCTTCGCCAATTCCCTGGCCACGGTTTCCTTCACCAGCTTGCACGCCTCTTCATGGTCGGCATGCGCACCGCCCAGTGGTTCCGCGATCACGCCGTCCACGAGGCCGTTCTTGAACATGTCCGTGGCGGTGAGCTTCAGCGCTTCCGCTGCCTGTTCCTTGAAATCCCACGTCCGCCACAGGATGGTGGAACAATTTTCCGGCGAGATCACCGAGTACCAGCTGTTCTCCAGCATCAGCACTTTGTCGCCCACGCCGATGCCGAGTGCGCCGCCGGAGGCACCTTCGCCGATGATCACGCAGATGATGGGCACCTTGAGCTGGCTCATCTCCAGCAAATTCCTTGCGATCGCCTCGCCCTGGCCGCGCTCCTCGGCCTCCAGCCCGGGAAAAGCACCTGGCGTATCGATCAAGGTGATCACGGGCTTGTTGAATTTCTCCGCCAGTTTCATCAGCCGCAGCGCCTTGCGGTAGCCCTCCGGATTGGGCATGCCGAAATTGCGGTACTGGCGCATCTTCGTGTTCACGCCTTTCTGCTGGCCGATGAACATCACTGTATGGCCGTCCATTAAGCCGAAGCCGCCCACCATGGCCTTGTCGTCCTTCACCGTGCGGTCGCCGTGCATCTCGATGAACGTACCGTCGCTCAGGTGGTTGATGTACTTGAGCGCATACGGCCGGTCCGGATGGCGGCTCACCTGCACCCGCTGCCAGGCCGTGAGCTTGCCATAGACCTCCTTGCGCGCAGCGGCCAATTTCCTGTTCAGGTCCTTCTTGGCGGCACGCACGTCCACCTCTCCTTCAGCCGCCACCTGGTCCAGCTTTTCAATCTGCTCCACAACGGCCTGAATCGGACTTTCAAACTCCAGGTAGGTGCTCATGGCATTGCTTTAGGCGAAGGGGCGAAGGTAGGCGGACGGGCGATTGAACGGTAACCGCCGGCATCCGGAAGGGCAACAGGTTCTGTGTGCTTGCACCCTGGGCCCGCCGGTGCGCCTGCCTAATTTTCGCCCCGCCCAGCCACCACGGTCCACATGCTCGTCTTCCCCTTCGCCAAGATCAACCTCGGCCTGCAAGTGCTCCGCAAGCGGCCCGACAGCTACCACGACATCCGCAGCACCCTCTTCCCCATTCCGCTCCGGGATGCGCTGGAAGCCGTGGTGGACAACAACTTGCCGCCAGGCGAAGTGAAGTTTGAAAGCACCGGCCTGCCCGTGCCCGGCGATCCCAAAAGCAACCTCTGCCTGAAAGCTGTGGAACACATCCGCCAACAGCGCGAACTGCCCGGCCTGCGCATGCACCTGCACAAGGCCATCCCCACCGGCGCGGGACTGGGCGGGGGCAGCAGCGACGGCGCGCACACCCTGCTCCTGCTGAACCAACTGCTGGCACTTGGGTTCACGGCGGAAGAACTGCACGCGATGGCCGCCCGGCTCGGCAGCGATTGCCCGTTCTTCCTGAAGGAGCTACCACAGTTCGCCGAAGGCCGCGGCGAGCGCCTAAGCCCGGCTGAAGTGGACCTGAAAAACCACTGGCTGGTGCTGGTGAACCCAGGCATCCACGTATCCACGGCGGAAGTGTTCCAAGGTATGCAGCTTGCTTCCGCGCACGCTGATCTGGAGGAAGTGTTGAAAGCTCCGCTCGCGGCCTGGCAAACCACCGTGGTGAACGACCTGGAACCAATCGTCTCCGCCAAGCACCCGGCCATCGGTGCCATAAAGGCTGAACTGCTGAAGCAGGGCGCTGTGTACGCGGCCATGAGCGGTTCCGGCAGCAGCGTGTTCGGCATCTTTGCGGAAGAACCTTCCGGAATTGTATTTCCGGTGGAGTATAGTTCGTGGGTATTTGAGTTGTGAAGGGGGTCGAAAGCCTTCAGAATGGACGGTCCGTTGAACTGATCCATGCAAAATCGTCCAACACAAAAGGCCCGGCCAGCCTAATGGACGGCGCTTTCCACTGGCCCAAGAGCAGCCTCTGCATGTAGGATTCGGCCAGCCTGAATGTACAAATTGCCTCCTGCACTGCAATCGGTGGACCCATTCCCGGAATTCATCTGCGTTCATCCGCGTCCTTCCGCGGTTTACCCCTTGGGATCCATCCCCAATAATCCTACTTTGCGCATTCATTCCCGCATACCCATGGACATCACCCGCACTGCGAGTTGACCTCAACCAATGAAGGCTCATTTCAGCAGTTTCTCCCCTGCAAACAAATGAAGTTAAACACCACTTACCTGAAATATGCTTGGTCTTTATCGCTGATCACCGGGACGGTCTGTTCCGTGTGCTATGCACAAGACCCCGCTGCTTTGGATCTTTCCTTCAATCCGGATGATACCGGAAACGGAGCGATCCAATGGTATGAGCAACCATACAGCATTCTTGTGCCGATGCCTGATGGCAGGTTGATCGCAGGGTGGCCTGGTGGCCCCCTCGGTGCACATGCCCCAAACCCCATTCCGAACACAGGGGGATATACCCGCATCGTCCGCTTCGACCAGAACGGTTGGCTTGACACCACTTACCATACCAATGTGACCTACAGCTTGACGCAGTTGGCGTTGCAGGTGGATGGCAAGCTGCTGGTGGCACGCGAGTATTACGAACACCCCCAGATCATTCGCCTGAATGCCGACGGCACGCAAGACACCACCTTCAATTCAACGAATGAATTCACGGGCGGGTCCATCAAGTACCTGAAGGTGATGGCGAACAACGACATCTTGGTCGGGGGTAGTTTCACAGCGGTGAATGGCATACCTCGCAGCTTATTGGCACGTTTGGATTCCGACGGGGCATTGCTTCCAGCACCGTATGCGAATGGCCCTGGGGTTCCCGCTGGCATTGGGATCGGACAGGCGTTATACGCCATGGCCGTGCTGACGGATGACCGTGTCGTGGCATGTGGGGTGAGTAACGTAAACAATACGAGGTGCTTGGTATTCACGGCGGATGGACATTTTGAATCGCAATCCGTACTACCGTCAAATTGGTTGAACAACATGTCGGGATTGTATCTGGCAGGAACCCCCGACGGTGGTTACCTCTACCTCCGGCATGAGGACGGATATCACGATGACTGCCATAAGGTCAATGCAGACGGCACGTTGGATACCACTTTTTATGTTGCCTTTGATGGGGCGCCCAATGGCACCCGTGTCCAAGCAGGATTATTGCCGAACGGGAACATCCTATTCACCGGGGCATTCAATTTCGCACCGCCGAACAAGAAATGCCATGGACTATTGGTGACGGATCCTGCAGGAAACATCCCAGATGAATTCCAAACCGATGACCTGATCGCTCATTTCTACCCCCTCGTCTCCCTCGAAGACAGAGTTTCTGCCCAAGCCATCACTCAGGATGGCCGTATCATATTGAGCGGCAAGATGCTGACCCATGCACGTGGAGCTTATGCCAATGGAATGGTGCGATTGTTAGGGAACGGCCGATTTGACCCCAGCTTCAGACACCGTACCGCTGCGAACGGGCCGGTGAACTGTGCGGCGATCCAGCCGGATGGGCGCATCCTATTGGGAGGTGCATTCACCACATACAACGGCCATCCTTCGCGCTACTTGGTCCGGGTCCATGATGATGGCTCGCTGGACACTTCGTTCCATGTGGGCCGTGGAACAGGTGCGCAAGTGCATGCCTTGTTGTTGAACTCCAACGGAACGGTGCTTGTGGGCATGGATTGCGCGACGCAGAACGCATATACAATGCAAGCCAATTTCTATGATATTGACAGCACAGCTTCATTGTTCCTGGTAGACCAGGACGGCGCATTCATCCGATCGATCCATTCGTGGACCACACCTCCTTACACGTGTGAGAGCATACGGGCCATCGAGCGCATGCCCAATGGCGGAGCATTGGCGGTGGGAAGCGGCATCACCCGTTTGGATGCCGACCTCTTCGTGGACAATTCCTACAATAACCAGGAGGAACAATGGTTCGATCGCCCGCTCCTCGCAAGCCAGACCATCTCTGATGGCAGAACCTATATCGGCGGTTCCTTCAATTACTTCATGGGTTCTGCGACCTCCAACCTTGCGAGGGTAACAAGCACCGGCACGCTCGATCCATGGGCAGGGATCCACATTGAAGGAACATTCGACCTGGACGGTGAGGTGCTCGATCTGGAACCGTTGGCCTCGGGCACGGCCATCATGGTCTGTGGGCGCATACGCCGTGCATATGGCAGCTTCTTAAGGCAAGGTCTGCTCCAAATGACCACCAATGGGGTACTAACCACCTTCACATCCGGATTCGCTTACCTGTCCGATGATTTTTGCCATCGGATAAAGCAATTGCCTAACGGCAATTACCTCATCGGCGGACGTTTCAGCACTTATGGTGGTGAGCCCCATAACGACTTGGTGCGCACGGATTGGCTGGGCGTGGTGGACACCACCTTTGATGCACAGGGCGGCCTTGAGCCCGATGCTGACTACAACGTGCGCGTGCTGGACGTGGATGCTTACGGTCGCTACCTGGTGGCTGGCGATTTCCAGAGCTATCAAGGCATCGGGCGCAATTTTGTGCTGAGGCTCACCGGGACATCGATACCCACAGGGGTGGCATCAACACCACCGGCAGTGCGTGATGGTGTTTCTGCCTTTATACGCGCCGATGGGTACTTGATGCTCGGCGCTGGCCTCGCTAACATGGACTTAATAGAAGTGTTCGACCCATTGGGCCGCTTGGTCATGCAGGGCAATCCGCGCAGTAGCTCCACAGGCATGGATGCTTCGCACCTGTCAGAAGGAATGTATCTGATAAGGGGTACGCGGAAGGGTGAGTCCTTGAGCACCCGACTCATGTACAACAGGCAATGAGTGCCTCTCAGGGCTTACAACGCCTGCCGCCGATTCGCACTGCTACGTGTCTTCCTACGCATCGCCTCTGCCTGCATCGCTGCTGATAGCGATAACCGAGCCGACTGGGCTTGCCCTGTGCTTGGTGTTTGTTTTATCCACACCTGCTGTATCCCTACTTTGCGGCTTCAATCCCGAACACTTCCATGGACATCACCCGCATCCGCACCAAAGCCGACTACGACGAAGCCTACCGCCAAAGCGTGCAGGACCCCGAAGCCTTCTGGGCTGCACAGGCCGAAACCTTCACCTGGCGCAGGAAGTGGGACAAGGTGCTTCAGTGGGACTTCCACAAGCCCGAAGTGAAATGGTTCATTGGCGGAAAGCTGAACATCACGGAGAACTGCTTGGACCGCCACTTGGAGAAACGCGGCAACAAGCTCGCCCTGATCTGGGAGCCCAACGACCCGCACGAGCGCTTCATCCGCTACACCTACCGCGAGCTGCACGAGAAAGTGTGCCAGTACGCCAACGTGCTCAAGCGCAACGGCGCGAAGAAGGGCGACCGCATCTGCATCTACATGCCCATGATCCCCGAGCTCACCATCGCCGTGCTGGCCTGCGCGCGCATCGGCGCCATCCACTCGGTGGTCTTCGCCGGCTTCAGCGCCAAGAGCATCGCCGACCGCGTGAACGACGCCCAATGCAGCATGGTGCTCACCAGCGATGGACTGCACCGCGGCCACAAGCAGATCCCCGTGAAACGCGTGGTGGACGAGGCCCTGGAGGAATGCCCCAGTGTGAAGAAGGTGATCGTCACCGACCGCCTCGGCTGGGCCGTGGACATGCAGGAAGGACGCGACGTGTGGCTGCACGAGGAACTCAAGCACGTCGACAAGCACTGCCCCGCCGAGGAGATGGATGCCGAGGACCCCTACACCAGCGGCAGCACCGGCAAGCCCAAGGGCGTGGTGCACACCTGCGGCGGCTACATGGTCTTTTGCGACTACACCTTCCGCAACGTGTTCCAATACGAGGAAAGCGACATCTACTGGTGTACCGCCGACATCGGCTGGGTCACCGGCCACAGCTACATCATTTACGGGCCGCTCTGCGCCGGGGCCACCACGCTGATGTTCGAGGGCGTGCCCACCTTCCCCGACGCGGGCCGTTTCTGGCAAGTGATCGACAAGCACGGCGTGAACATCTTCTACACCGCGCCCACTGCGATCCGCAGCCTCATGGCCCAAGGGCTGGACCACGTGCTGGCCTACTCGCTGGATTCGCTCAAGGTGCTCGGAAGCGTGGGCGAGCCCATCAACGAAGAAGCCTGGCAGTGGTACAAACTGCACGTGGGCAAAAACCGCTGCCCCATCGTGGACACATGGTGGCAAACCGAAACAGCGGGCATCATGATCAGCTCCTTAGCGGGCGTCACCGATGAAAAGCCCAGCCACGCCGCCTACCCGCTGCCCGGCGTGCAGCCCGTGCTGCTCACCGCCGACGGCAAGGAGATCACCGAAAACGAAGTGGAAGGCATGCTCTGCATGAAGTTCCCCTGGCCGGGCATATTGCGCACCACCTGGGGCGATCCCGAGCGCTACAAGCAGACCTACTTCAGCAGCTACCCCGGCCACTACTTCAGCGGCGACGGCGCCAAGCGCGACGCCCAGGGCCGCTGGCGCGTGATCGGCCGCGTGGACGACGTGATCAACGTAAGCGGCCACCGCTTCGGCACCGCCGAGATCGAAAGCGCCATCAACCTCAGCGAGCGCGTGGTGGAAAGCGCCGTGGTGGGCTACCCGCACGACATCAAGGGCCAAGGCATCTACGCCTACGTGATCACCGCCGAGCCGCTGGACCTCACCGACAAGCAGGCCGTGGACCGCATCACCGGCGAGATCATCGAATCCGTGGTGGCCACCATCGGCCGCATCGCCAAGCCGGACAAGATCCAATTCGTGAGCGGCCTGCCGAAGACGCGCAGTGGGAAGATCATGCGGAGGATCCTGCGCAAGATCGCCGAGGGCGAAATGAGCAACCTGGGGGATACCACCACACTACTGGACCCGAACGTGGTGGAGGAGATCAAGGGGGGGAGGGTGTGAGTGACGAAATGTGCATCAGCATGGAGCCGTGGACTGAAGAGGCAATATGCTATCTTTGAAATCATGAAAACGCCAGGTTTAAAAGGAGTGCGACTGATCACGGACGAGACCGAGAACAGGCGCTATGTACAAATTGACCTGGTGACCTTGGCCAAGGAACCGGAGGCCGTGGACGAGTATTTGGACGGACTGATCGCACAAGAGCGCAGGAATGAACCAAGCATCCCGCACGAACAGGTGATGCACGCCTTGTACAAACGTGCCGGAAGGAAGTGAGCTACCCGTTGAATGGTTGCGCAGTGCGGATAGCGTGGTAACCCGTGAGTTCATTAACCATCTCCGCCCCTCTTTCACCTTCCTGCTGCGTTGGAACATTTCGCCGTAGCACCCGCTACGCCGTGCATGTTCCGTCTTGCATGAAGGCGAAATAGTGGCAGATCTTTAGTCAATCAACTTACGGGTTACCACACTTGGAGTTGAATGCCCTGCCTGTCCAAGTTGCGGTCCGCATTGGTGAAGCTGTGGGCCGGCTTGCACAAGAACCAAGGCCTCATGGATGCAAAAAGCTTGTCGGCCACAAGGACCTGTGGCGTATCAGAATCGGGAACTACCGGGTGATCTACTTCATCGGGGATGCGGTAAAGCTGGTGCGCATCGAAAAGGTGTCGAACAGGAAGAACGCATACCGATAAGGAATCCGTATCGCCAAGCCGGACAAGATCCAGTTCGTGAGCGGCCTGCCCAAAACGCGCTCCGGAAAGATCCTGCGCCGCATCCTGCGCAAGATCGCCGAGGGCGAAATGAGCAACCTGGGCGACACCACAACCCTGCTGGACCCCGCGGTGGTGGAGGAGATCAAGGGCGGGAGGGTGTGAGATCATTGGTAGAGCTCAACATGCCGTTTGAACAACTGCTACAGGCCTTGTCGCCATTGACGCCTTTGCAGCGGCGGAAAGCAAAGGCCGTGCTTGAACAGAAGCCGACCGGCAAGACCTCGGATGGTGTAGAAAGCTTGGCTGAGCTGCTGTTGCACGGACCTGTATTTTCCGAGGAGCAACTGCTGCGCATGGAGGAAACCCGCAAGGCTTTCGCGACAAGGCGGGACCAGTAGTGCTTGTGGCCTCCCCTCACCCCGGCTCGAGCACCCTCCGCTCGTGCCCATGCAAGCAGGTTCAACCCCACCGTGCTGATCGCGCACTTCCGCTGTAAAGGCAAGCGGAGCACACCCCTGTTCAGGCCCACTCAGCCTTGAAGTCGGCCCCATGCGCGCCGGGTCCGCGCGCAGCCAATGGACATTCTGCCGGATCACCGGCGCGGAACGCCCTACCTTCCCCTCTGCCCACCATCCGTATCGCGCCCACGATCCCTACCTTACCCGCACATTGCGAAAGATCATGAACGAGATCCAATGCCCCAGCTGCCATAAGGCCTTCAAGGTGGATGGCGCCGGTTATGCCAACATCCTCAAGCAGGTGCGCGACAGCAGCTTCGAGAAGGACCTTCAGGAGCGCTTGGCGCTGGCCGAAAAGGAGAAGCGCGATGCCATTGAATTGGCCAAGGCCCAGGTTTCGGGGCAGTTGGGCAAGGAACTGGAGAAGCCGAAGGCCGAGGTGCAGCGCTTGCAGGCCCAAGGCAAGGCCGAGCTGGAACTGGCGCTGAGCAAGGAGCGCGAATGCATACAGAAGGAACAGGCCGAAAAGGAGGCGGCGATCACGGAGCTGAAGAACGCGCTGGAACAGGCACGGCTACAGGGCCAGGTTACCCTGAAGGAATCGATGGGCGCGCTGGAGCGTGAGCGCGATGAGCTGCAGCATGCACTGGCCACGGCACAAGCGGAAAAGGAGAACGCCGTGAAGCTGGCCGAGGCGGAGCACCGCGCGAGGCTCGAAAAGAATGAGACCCGGTTGCAGGCGGAGATCCAGGAGCTGAAGGCGCAGTTGGAGGCCAGCGGCATGCAGCAAAAGCTAAGCGTTACCGAGGCCGTGAACAAGGTGGAGAAGGAACGCGACGAACTGCGCAACAACCTGGAGCGCGCCCAGTACGAGAAGGAATTGGCCGAGCGCAGCCTAAAGGACAAGTACGAGACCCAACTGCGCGACCGCGACGACACCATCGAGCGCCTGAAGGACCTGAAGGCCAAGCTGAGCACCAAAATGGTGGGCGAGACCCTGGAGCAGCATTGCGAGATCGAGTTCAACCGCATACGCGCCACCGCGTTCCCCACGGCCTACTTCGAAAAGGACAACGATGCCAGCAGCGGCAGCAAGGGCGACTTCATTTTCCGCGACCAGGATGCCGAGGGCAACGAGATCGTTTCCATCATGTTCGAAATGAAGAATGAGAACGACGGCACCGCCACCAAAAAGCGCAACGAGGATTTCCTGAAGGAGCTGGACAAGGACCGCCGCGAAAAGGGCTGCGAGTACGCCGTGCTCGTTACCCTGCTGGAGCCGGACAACGAGCTGTACAACGGCGGCATCGTGGACGTGTCGCACCGCTTCCCCAAGATGTACGTGGTGCGGCCGCAATTCTTCATCCCCATGATCACCCTGCTGCGCAACGCCGCCACCAATGCCATGCGCTACAAGGCCGAGCTGGCGCAGGTGCGCGCGCAGAACATCGACATCACCAACTTCGAGAACGAGCTGGAGGCCTTCAAGCTGGCCTTCGGCAAGAACTACGAACTGGCCACGCGCCGCTTCGCCACGGCCATTGAAGAGATCGACAAAAGCATCAGCCACCTGCAAAAAACCAAGGAGGCCCTGCTGGGCACCGACCGCAACCTGCGCTTGGCCAACGACAAGGCACAGGATGTCAGCATCCGCAAGCTGACGCGGAAAAACCCCACCATGGCGGAAAAGTTCAGGGAGCTGGAGGGAGAGTGATGCCTCAACCCAGGTCGTCGGCGATCATCCGGAACTGCTCCAGGGCGGCCTCCAGGTCCTCCACGATCTCGGCGGCGATGATGCCCGGCTCCGGCAGGTTCGCGCTGTCCTCCAAGCTGTCGTCCTTTAGCCAGAAGATGTCGAGGCTCGCCTTGTCGCGGGCCATGATCTCTTCATGGCTGTACTTGCGCCAGCGGCCCTCGGGCGACTTGGCCGACCATGTTTCCTTGCGCTTGTGCCGGTCCGCCGGGTTGTAGCATTTGATGAAGTCCTTCAGGTTGGCGTAGGCCAGCGGGTTGGTCTTCAGCGTGTGCTTCACGTTGGTGCGGTAGTCATAGAACCACACCTCCTTCGTCCACGGCTTCTTGCTCGCGGGTTTGTTCTCGAAGAAGAGCACGTTGGCCTTCACGCCTTGCGCATAGAAGATGCCTGTTGGAAGGCGCAGGATGGTATGCAGCTCGGTGCTGCGCATCAGCTCCTTGCGCACCGTTTCCCCGGCGCCGCCCTCAAAGAGCACGTTGTCCGGCAACACCACGGCGGCGCTACCACCGGGCTTCAGGATGCTGCGGATGTGCTGCACGAAGTTGAGCTGCTTGTTGCTGGTGGTGGCCCAGAAGTCCTGCCGGTTGTAGATGAGCGCCTCGCGCTTTTCTTCTCCATCCTCATTGGTCACCGTGATGCTGCTCTTCTTGCCGAAGGGCGGATTGGTAAGCACGTAGTCGAAGCTCTCGCTCGGTTGTGTTCGCAAGCTATCGTCGCGCTGGATGGGGCCCTCGTGGTCCATGTCGCCCACGTTGTGCAGGAACAGGTTCATCAGCGCCAGGCGCGCCGTGCTCGCCACGATCTCCCAGCCGCGGAAGGTCTTGTACTTCAAAAACTCGAGTTGCTCCTTGTTCAGCTTGTGCTCCTTGGTAAGGAAGTCATAGGCCGCAAGGAAGAAGCCACCGGTGCCGCAGGCCGGGTCGGCGATGGTCTTCATCGGCTCGGGGCGCACGCACTCCACCATGGCCTGGATGAGCGCGCGCGGCGTGAAGTACTGCCCGGCACCGCTCTTGGTGTCCTCGGCGTTCTTTTGCAAGAGCCCTTCGTAGATGTCGCCCTTCACATCGGCGCCCAGCAGCACCCAGCTTTCGCCGTCGATCAGGTTGATCAGCTTGTGCAACTTGGCGGGGTCGCTGATCTTGTTCTGGCTCTTCACGAAGATGTCGCCCAACATGCCGGGTTCCTTGCCCAGCTTGTCCAGCAGCTTCACGTAATGGCTCTCCAGCTCCGCGCCGCTCTTGCCGCGCAGGCTGGCCCAGTCGTAGCCCTTCGGGATCTTCGTATCGCGCTTGTAGGGCGGCTTGCTGTACTCATCGGCCATCTTCAGGAACAGCAGGTAGGTGAGCTGCTCCAAGTAGTCGCCGTAGCTCACGCCGTCATCGCGCAGGGTGTGGCAGAAGTTCCAGACTTTGTTGACGATGGCGGTGGAGGTCATGCGGATCGTATGGGATCAAGTGGGCGGCCCGGTTCACTTGTCGTAAAGCACCACCTCACACTCGGGCTTCAGCTTGCTGAAGATCTTGTCAGCCGTGATCAACGGAATACCGAGGTGGATGGCTGTTGCGCCGATCACCGCATCGGGCAG
>CALMYC010000264.1 GCA_937873385.1 uncultured Flavobacteriales bacterium
CGGTGCGGGAAATGCTCCTCGAGCTTTTCGCCCAGCAACCTTACGCCTTCGCAAAGCCCTTCGCAGAAACGGTCCTCCCGAAAGTGTGCCAGTACAACGTCCAGCACACCGTGCCAATAGTTGTTGCCCAGCCGCGCATGGATGCCGGTGTCGCCCACCACGGCCACCTTGTGGCCGGGCACGCTTACATAGAGCAGGACACCATTGTGTTCGCGTGTCTTGTCCATCCCCAGGTCACGGAACACAAAGGCCGCATGGTCGAGCACATCCTCCATGATGGCCACGTCCAAGTGCACCCTGATCTCTCCACTGGTGCGCTGTTCCGCCCGTTGCACGGCATTACGCACGCGGGCCAGCTCCTCGCGGGTGAGCCAGTCATCAATTTCTATGCGCTGCTTCACTTGCCGAAGTTGATGTCCGGTGCCACGTCGGTGCCTTCCTGGGCTTTGAAGTAGCCCTTCTCGGTGAAGCCGAACATCCCTGCAAACAAGTTGTTGGGGAACATTTTCAACTTGGAGTTGAACGCGCGGGCCAGGTCGTTGAACTTGCGGCGTTCCACGCCGATGCGGTTCTCCATGCCCTCATATTGGGCTTGGAAGTCGCGGAAGGCCTGGGTGGTCTTCAGGTCAGGGTAACGCTCCACGGTTACCATCAGGCGGCTCAGCGCCCCGCTGAGCTGTTGCTGTGCGGCCTCGAACTGCGCCATTTTCTCCGGTGTCAGGTCGTCGGCCTTCAGTTGGATGCTGGTGGCCTTGGCCCTTGCTTCCACCACGTCCGTCAGGGTTTTCTGCTCGAAGTCGGCCGAGCCTTTGATGATCTCCACGATGTTCTTGGTCTTGTCCGCACGCAGCTGGTAGGCGTTCTCCACATTGCTCCATTGGGCGGCAACCCCTTCGTTCATGCCCACCATGCCCCGTTGGAAGCTGATGGCCCAAAGCACGATGGCTCCGAGTACGACAAGGAGGATGATGGTGGAACGTTTCATGGGAATGGTCCTTGGGTTTGGTTCGGTTACGAGGGCAATATACCGCCCAGTACAAAGATGCACGCCCGGCGGCATACATGCACCAGGGCTGGTGCCAAACGGTCGGTGAAACGGATGAGTGCGGTCATTGGCCGCTTGGCCACATTTCCGCGGTGGCAATTGCTCAAGGGCGAGTTGCGGCTCCCGACCGGTCCCCTTCAACCCTACAGGCTCGTCGTGCATGCGATGACCCCAAGGTGGCAGTGCGGCCATAACACCCATACGCCTTGACCATCATCCACCGGCAGGAAATCCATAGCGCCCCATTCGCTGATCCAATTTCCCGCGCAAATATTCCACCTCATTTTCCAAATGCCGGATCCGGTCCCGAAGTACAGCGCCCACTTCCCCGAAGCGCCCCGGTTCCTGGTTGTCCAGCCCTTCAAGCACCATCCAAACAGGCAATTCCAGCACGTTCAGCATGGCTTCCAGCACGTCGATCGTCAGCTTTGCGTCACCGGATTCCTGCCGGGCATATTGCCGTTGCCCGCTCATGCCCAAGCGGCTTGCCATGTACTCCTGGCTGTAGCCCAAGCGCATGCGTTCACTTCGGATCTTCTGCCTGATGTATGCTGCCAGTTTGGGCTCAACCATGGCTGAGTTAGTCGTTGTAGCGACTAAAGTACTGCAATCCCCTACTTGCATTTGTGATTCCCTTACATCGAGATTTGACACCGGGCAGGTTTCCACTGTATCCAACCTTGTGTTTCTCGTTGTTTCCCGTTACCCCAAAACCCCAACTACCATGGACACACAGTACATTACTAAGGAAGGAAGGAAGGAAGGAAGGAAGGAAGGATGGTACCTTGATCGGAGGGCTGGCCTACGACATGCTGCTGGACGTGGCCCATGACCAGCGAAGTGTGTATTTGATCGGTGAAACCCGCAGTTCAGGCAATTTCAGCATGAATGGCCCCAATGGAGGACCAGCCGACCTTGACCCGGAGCAATACTTCCAAGTCTTGAACCCGAACCTGACCAGCCGCGATGTGCTGCTCTTTGCCATGAGCCAAAACATGGCCGCCCCTGCGCTGAAATGGAGCACCGCTTTTGGGGGCACGCTCAGCGACCGGGGCTGGGGAATAGCAGCCACCCAATCGGAAGTGTACATCACGGGAGCCACGGCATCCAATTCCTGGGATTTCTTCCCGCTCTTGGAATTTGACCCGAACGACCCAAACGACTTCTACCAGGATTACAACCTATTGGGTACTGGAAGCCAATCCGACCTGGAATTTTACGGGTTCGACTTCGGGCTCCACTATGAGCACTTCACACATAATCTGAACCCCGAACCCCTCAATCAAGGCAATGACGCCTTTATCGCCTGCTTCGGCACGGTTCACTTACCTGTCGGGATCCAAAATACTTCAGAAGAAACCGTAGGCTACCTGCATTTCACTCCCCTGCCTGCCATTGGCCAGTGGGCGGTTCAATTCCCGACCGTTGGCAACTGGAAACTTGCCGCATGGAACTCCGCCGGGCAACAGGTGGGCGATTGGCATGTACACGGATCTGCACTGATCGTTGATCTAAGCCAAGATGCCGCAGGCTTGTACCTGCTCCGGGCCACACGCCCGAATTGCCTGCCGCTCCATGGCAAATTGCTGCGGCCATGAAGCTCCTGCTTGCTGCGGTTCTCGCACTGCTGGCGCAGGCGGGAATTGCCCAGTATTGGAAAGCACTGGGCCGTGGAACCATTGGACCCACGGAAGTGCAAACCTTGTATGGCGACAGTGTTTCAGAACGCCTATTGGCGGGCGGAACCTTCATGTGGATCAAAAACGAACACGACACGGTTTTGGGCGATTGCCAAGCTGCATGGAACGGTACTCGATGGGACAGTATTGCCTCACCGATTTCGGGTAGTAATTCCGCTCAACAAACACATTGGTACCTTCGTTTTGAAGGGAGACTGTACGCTTGTGGTTTCTTTGATTTTCAACTTCCCAATAGCTCATGGAACACTAATTTGGCGAGACTCAATGAGGAAGGAACCCAATGGGAGGCATTGGGCTGTTCAAATCCACCCAACAGTGAAATTGCCACCCTCGTACCCAAGGAACCCGACACTACGCTTTATGCCACCGGGTACAAGGGTACGGTATGTGGCTTTCCGGAAAGCTGTGTATTTCGGTACGATGGTTCGGCGTTCCACACATGGCCACCTTTTGAGGACATTCCCTATGATCCGGGCAACTACGTGGGGTACGTGTTTGATTACCAAGGCATGACCTACATGACCGGCACCTTGCAAGATCCAGTGGGCGCGGGCACGGTTACCTTTCTTCGTTATACCGGCACCACTTGGGAACATGTACCGGGCTGGAACACCCAAAGCCCCATCAAGGAGATCTTGATCCGTAACGGGATCCTGTACGTGGCCGGTGCCTTCCATGAATCCAGCGGTGGCCCGGGCAATTTGGTGGCCAGCTTTGACGGGGAGAATTGGGATGACCTGGACGGCGGACTGGCCTATTACCCCATCCCCATGAACGGGGTAGCCATGGACTTGGAATGGTACCATGGCAAATTGCTCGTAAGCGGCTTCTTCAACCGTGCTGGAGGGGCCGAATGCAGCAGCATTGCCCAGTGGGATGGCACGCAATGGTGCGGCTTTCCGGGCGAAATCCGATGGCAATTCAACGGATTGTCGTTGCTCTATGACATGGCCGTATGGCGGGACAGCCTGTACGTGTGCGGCGGCATCAATACCGTGGACGGGGATACCATGCGGCAGGTGATCCAGTGGATCGGCGGAGATGCCATAGGGAATTGCAGCACTACAGCCATAGATCAAACCGTCGGCACACCGACAAGGCTGATCATCCGCACATTGCCGGGTTCAGCAAATTGGGAAGTGGAGTTTCCGGGTTCGGGCCCGTGGGTGCTGTTGGCCTATAATTCCATCGGCCAATCCGTAGGGCAATGGCACGCATCCAGCAATAAAGTCCCCGTAGACCTTGACGGAGAACCGCCGGGCTTGTACCTGCTGCGTGCGGAATCTGCAACAGGGCAGCGTTTGGGCACCAAGATCTTACGGCCATGAAAATCAAGTTCGTGCACAACCTCATTTGCTCCTTGCAACTTTTCGGACGTTCAATGCTGCTCGTTGCCATTGCGATAGGTGCTTGTACCGGTATGGCCCTTGGCCAAGCCTACACCATCCCCGTTGTGGTGCATGTGCTTTGGAGCAGCCCCATTGCCAACATATCCGACTTCCAAGTGATGGACGGATTGAACATCCTGAACCAAGGCTTTAATAGCGACACACTACATCACGTAGACCCGCCGTATGATGCCTTGGCCACGAGCATGGACATTTCGTTCTGTTTGGCCACCGTGGCCCCGGACGGCACACCGACCACCGGTATAGACCGCATCCAAACACCCCAAGCCACGCACGGCGGCATGCCCGCATCCTACATGAACCAATGGCCCCCGGACCGCTACTTCAATATCTGGGTAGTGCAGAACCTGGAATTCGGCGTCTTTCCGGGCACCTTATTGCCCGCCGAGGCCGATACCGCACCCGGCATGGACGGAGTGATGCTGATGCATACGATGATGGGTACCATTGGTACCTCAACCCAACTGCATGGGCCGGAGATCATCCTTCAAACGGGGCGCTACCTGGGCCTGAAACTGCTTTGGGAAATTCCCATTGCCGGCGGCCCTTGTGGAGATGACGGCATTGCGGATACGCCCCCCTCACGCGAAATACTCGTATGCGGCCCGGCCCCGGACAGTTGCGCAGGCAACATGCCGGTGATGGTGGAGAACTTTATGACCTGGTCCTATTGCGGCCGCATGTTCACAGCCGGGCAACGCGATTTTGTCCACGCCGGGTTGGGCACACCCTTGGCCGGGCGCAACAACCTATGGACGGCCGCAAATCTGGCCTTGACCGGATGCGGCCCCCAATTGATCAGCAGCCTTGTCACCTCCGGATTGAACGTATCCATGCTTGAA
>CALMYC010000265.1 GCA_937873385.1 uncultured Flavobacteriales bacterium
TTATCACCAATTTCAATCGGCTCGGCATCTTGGCACAGATCACTTGCGGCGCCCAAGTCCCGATAAGCCATCACGAAACTGCCGTAGTCATTGTCCACACCGTGTACTTGTACGTAAGCCGTTCCGGTGGAGTCGGCAAGCAGGAACCTGCGGTTACTTGAATAGCTTGGCCACGGAGATCCCTGGGCCGTCGGCGCACAGTTGGCATCCAGCAGGTCAATGTCCAACTGATGGTCCGCACTGGCACCATGACCGTAGGCCGTTTGGAACACATAGGAGTGCCCGGCAAGCACGTTCACCTTGTACGTGCGGCACCCGTTGGCCCAATAGCTGCCCGAATCCGTCTGCCAATCCAGGCTGGGCGTGAGCTGGTCATCGAACGCGGGGCATTCCGAACAAGTGCCGCTTTTGCGCGCCGCCACGGTGAAGAAGCCACCAACACCACCGGCGCCGGATACGCGCAGAAAAAGGATCGTGCTTGAATCGGCGAAATAGTTGATGGTTGCAGCGAGGCTGTCGCACCCACTGTCATTGGAGGCCAATAGGCCACAGGTATCATTGAACAATTCCAGATACGTATCATGGTCAGCTGAAGCACCGTTGCCACAGCCCGTCTTGAAGGTGTAGTTGAAGCCTCCGTCCACAAACACCCGGTACACTTGGCATCCGCCCGGCAAATAGCTGGAAGAACGATTGAGCCAGTTGGGCCCCGGCGTCATGGTGTGGTCATAAGCCGTGCATGGGCCGCAAACGCTGCCATTTCCGCCACTTGCGCGGTACGCAAGCGTGAAGTCCCCGGCCAAGGCATCCGCGCCGGACACCTTTACATAAATAGTGGCATTTCCGGGGGGCGGTGTCCACGTTACCGTGGACCGGCCTTCTTCGCAGCCGTTATCATCGGTGGTCAAACTGGTGCAATCCGGCCATCCGGCCTGGAACAGTTCCAACCTGGTGTCGGCATTGGCCGTGGCGCCATCTCCGCAGCCGGTCTTGAACGTGTACTCAAGACCGGGCGTTCCGAAGACCCGGTACACCCGGCAACCTTCGGCAGCATAGCTTCCATTTACCGTTTGCCACAGGCTGGAAGGGGACAGGTCCTCATCGTAGGAAGGGCATTCATTGCATTGGCCCGGCTCGCCATCGAGGGTTCTGTAGGCCATGGTGAACGTGCCGCCTTCGCCTTGCGCGCCCGAAACACGAAGGCGCAGGTTAATTCCGTCAAAGAACGTGTTGAACAACAAGGACCGGCCATCCTCACAACCGTTGTCATCCTGCATCATCATCATGCAGTCCGACGTAGGGGTTACCAGCTCAATCCGGGTATCATGGTCCGCAGTTGCCCCATCGCCACATCCGGTTTTGAAAATGTGGTTGGCACCAAGTTCCAGCGTGACGGCGTAGGTGACCGATCCACCTTCAGGGTAACTGCCCGAGACTGTTTGCCATGAATCGGTCAGCACAAGCGTGTCAACGGGTGTACAGTCCGTTTGGGAAAACACCGTTGCTGCGCTGAACACAAGCGGGGACAACATGGATAGGCGGTACCACATAATGCGGGAAATTAAACTGTTTCCTGCAAGACACGGCATCGGGCGGAAGTGCTGCCCGGATTTCCCGACGGTGGGATCTACTCCTCAGCGCCCGCCGCCACTCCTGCGCGGTCCACGCCACCGCCGGTTGTTGTTGTTGCCCCGGTTTCCGCCGTGTTCCGGTTGCGGTTTGTTTCCTGCGGCCACATCCAGGTCCTTCAGCAGTTCAGCGGTCAGTGCAGCGTAGTCCTTGCCCTGAGGTACAGGCTTTGCAGATCGCCGATCCGGTTGGCGTTGTTCAGGATGCTGCTCCTTTCGGCCCTCGCGCTGGCGTTCCGGCTTTGGTGTGGCATGTGGTCCGTTCAAGGATTGCCCCTGGCGGTTCTTGAAAGGCCTGTTGCGGCTTTGCTTACCGTTTCCCGGTACGGGCGGGGCAATGGGCTCCGCGTTTTCACCCGTTGCGGGGAAGGGGTGCTCCTCCACCACGGGGATCTGCCGGGCGATCAGTTTGGTGATGTCGCGCAAATAGGGGCGTTCCTCCGCATCGCAGAGGGAGATTGCAATGCCGCTAGCCCCGGCTCGGCCTGTACGGCCGATGCGGTGCACATACGTTTCCGGCACATTGGGGATGTCGTAGTTCACCACGTGGCTCAACGAATCAATGTCGATGCCGCGTGCGGCAATGTCGGTGGCCACCAGCACACGGGTCTTGCGCTCCTTGAAATTGTTGAGGGCGCGTTGACGGGCGTTTTGGGCCTTGTTTCCGTGGATGGCCTCGGCACGGATACCGGCCTTGTCGATCAGGCGGGCCAGCTTGTCCGCCCCGTGCTTGGTGCGGCTGAAGACCAACGCCACGGGAATGTCGCGTGTGTTGAGCAGGTGAACGAGTAGCTTTGGTTTATTGGACTTGTCCACGAAGTACACCTCTTGCTGCACGGTTTCGGCCGTGGAGGAAACCGGGGTAACCTCCACCTTTACGGGATTGGTGAGCAGGGAGGCGGAGAGTTTCTGCACCTCGGGCGGCATGGTGGCGCTGAAGAAGAGGGTTTGGCGCTGCTTGGGCAGGGCGGCGATCACCTTTTTTACATCATGGATGAAGCCCATGTCCAGCATGCGGTCGGCCTCGTCGAGCACGAAGAAGCGCAGGTCGTTCAGGTGCACGTAGCCTTGGTGCATGAGGTCCAGCAGGCGGCCGGGAGTGGCCACGAGAATGTCCACGCCGCTGCGCAGGGCATCGGTCTGGGGCTTTTGGCCAACACCACCAAAGATCACCGTGGTGCGGAGCTTCGTGTGGCGGGCATAGGAACGGAAGCTCTCGTCGATCTGGATGGCGAGTTCACGCGTCGGCGTAAGGACCAGCGCTTGGATGATGCGCTTTCCGCCGCGGCCCGTGCCTCCGCCTTCCACGGCCAAGTGCTGGATGATCGGAATGGCGAACGCGGCGGTTTTGCCGGTGCCGGTTTGTGCCACACCGAGCAGGTCGCGGCCTTCCAACAGGTAGGGAATGCTCTGGGCCTGGATGGGCGTGGGTGTGGTGTAGCCTTCTTGTTGAAGGGCTTTCAGAATGGGCTCGATCAGTCCGAGCTGGTCAAAGGACGTTTGTGCCATTGTGGCGAATTCAGAAATGAACGGTCCGGGTCACTGCACCACGGAACGCGGTTAAGTTGTAAAGAATGCCCCGATCTTGTCCGGCGAGCAATGAATCCGCAGGGGAAGGCGCCTGGACGATACCCGGATGGGTGAAGCTGGACGCTTTGGGCGGTGCAAATGTATGGCACGCTGGGGAAATGGGATCCGGGGTGATGTATGGGAGCGGTCCGAAAGCCGCTTCCAACTTTGTGGAAGATCGTTGTCCGGACACATCGGTGAGTCGTCAGGAGGGAAGAATAGGGCGCACATCCAAGTTGCCTGGGCACACCGTGCATGCAAGGTGTAAGTAAATGGAACACAGGGGGATAGTTCGAAATATACAAGTTAACATAATATAAATTATGTGCAAATAGGAATGAAATCAAGCTCAGCCTTCTTGATTGCACCAATACCCGGTCTATTCGGCATTGCCAGCTCGCCGTTGCGCAGGTCCATCCCCTCGAACGGATCGTTCTTGATCAGCCACGGGCCGTCCAGGTCGATCAGGTCGGACCAGCCGGCCAAGTGCGCCATGGCCGTACAGCCCAGTGAACTTTCGCTCATGCTGCCAAGCATCACGTTCATGCCCAGCGCATCCGCCTTCTCGGCCATCGCCTTGGCCCGGTCCAGCCCGCCGCACTTCATCAGCTTGATGTTCACGCCCTTGAACCACCCCTTGGCCAACTCCAAGTCGCTCAGGCCTCGAATGGATTCATCCCCGTATACAACGGTGTTCATTCCTTCTTGGAACTTACGTTGCAATTCATTGTTGTTCAGATTAAAAGGTTGCTCTATTGCAACCAACCGTTTATCAGCCTCGCGGAGCAATTGCTCGGCTTCATTCGAACTGCTCAGACCTTGGTTGGCATCCAGGAAAACTGGCCTGGGGTCGGCTTGCAGCACGGCCTTAAGCATGGGGATTGAACCTGGGCCGTTCATTTTCACCTTCAATACATCACTTTTCGGCAGGTCCTGTAGAACGGATTTCACCTCGGCTACGGGTGTGATGCCAATGGTGACCATGGTTAAAGCATGCTTCATATTTTCAATACTAAGCATTTGTGCAACAGATACTTGTTGTATTCGACATACCAGATCGATCCAAGCTGAATACAGCCCTGCCCGGCAACCTTGCTCATGCTTGCCCCACGCATTTTCCTCGTTCAAATGAGCCAAGCATGTTTCCGGATCGACCAGATGCGATCGTTCGATCCTGAGCAACCGATCGATCACGGCACGGGGCTTCTCCTCCAAGTACGGCGGAAGCGTCACCTCCCCATAGCCCACCAAGCCATGCTCATCCAGCCTGATAAAGATGCTGTCAGTGCCATCGCGGACACCGTGCGAGGTTTCAAACGGGTGCTTGAACAGGAGGCGGTATGGGGCGTAGCTCAAGCGTAGTGGCATGTGTTTCATCCCGACGATAGGCGGGAGCGGTAAAAGTCGATCGTACGCTGGCCGAATAGCGTCAGAGATGAACTGGATCATCCACGATCGACCGGTTAAGAACACCAAAGGGGATGGATTGCGCGCGGGCTACCTTCGCGCCCGACATGCGCACCGCCGAGATTGCCCACCTCCTGCGGCTGGAATGGCAGCTGGACCGCCGCCAGAAGCATGTGTGGGGCAGCATGGCGCTGTATGTGGTGAGCACGATCTACGTGTGCTACCAAGGGGTACGGCACCTGTTCGACGTGCCGATCTGGAATGCCCTTTTCTGGATCATCCTGCTGTTCGCCGCCTTCAATGCCTTGGGCCGCTCCTTCCAGCGGGAAAATGCAGGCAGGCAGCTCTACCTGTACACCTTGGCTTCACCGCGCAGTGTAGTCCTGGCCCGTACCCTGTACAACGGCTTGATCATGGCCGTACTAGGCCTGTTGAGCCTTGCGGCATACGCCCTGTTCATCGGCAGCTCACCCCTGGATGCGGCCCGGCTGGACATCTTTTTACCGGTGGTGGTGATCGGCGGAACCGGCTTCGCGCTGGTGCTCACGTTGATCTCCGCACTGGCGGCACGGGCCGGCAACGGCATCGGCTTGATGGCCATTTTGGGCTTCCCCATAGTGCTGCCCATGCTCATGAGCCTGATGAAGGCCAGCAAATTGGCACTGGACGGCATGGGCTGGAATGTCACGGGGCAGTACGTACTGTGGCTGGTGCTGATCGACTTCATCACTGTGGCGTTGGCCTGGCTGCTCTTCCCCTACCTTTGGCGCGACTGATGAAAGGCTGGTGGTGGAAGGGCTTGTGCGTGGTGCTGTTGCTCTACGTCGTTGTCGTCGGCTTGCATACCCCGCTGGGGCCAGCCTTGGTCCACGCTTCCATTGATCGCATTGCACCGGGACCGGTGGCGCTTGAGGCGACCGGATACAACACGCATTTCACCCGGGAAAAGCCGCAGCTATGGCTGGAAAATGAAGGCTATCGGGTATGCGCCACGGATGTTTCCGTCAGATCCGATGTGGAACTGGATGCGACCTTCATCGTGCCTGCGGGCTTGCAAGGCAACCTGACGAGTTTGTGGGCCTGGGATGCCACGGACGGCCCCGTGGTGCTTCGCGACGCATTCTTCACGGAAGGACTCGGCAATGGCCTGCAGGGCGAAGGATGCACGGTGAACACCACTGAACGTTCAGGATTCTCCTTCCCCAACCGCACCATCCTGAACGAGACCATCCGCAACCTCTTCTTCCACGTGCCCATGTGGTTCACCATGATGGTGTTGATGACCATTGCCTTCGTGCAGAGCCTGTTGGTGCTGCGCAAGGGGGATCTTGCGAACGACCAAATGGCGCTTTCCGCAGTGGATGTCAGCCTGCTGTTTGCCGCGCTGGGCCTTATCACCGGCAGCATCTGGGCCAGGGCCACCTGGGGCGATTGGTGGACCAGCGACCCCAAGCTGAACGGCGCGGCTGTTACTGTACTGATCTATGCAGCCTACCTGATCCTGCGTGGTTCCGTGCCCGATCCCCACAAGCGTGCCCGCTTGGCGGCCATCTACAACATCTTCGCCTATGTGCTGATGATGGTGTTCCTGATGGTGCTGCCGCGCCTCACGGACTCCCTGCACCCCGGCAACGGCGGCAACCCCGCCTTCAGCAAGTATGACCTGGACAGCAGTCTCCGCGCCGTGTTTTACCCCGCTGTAGCCGGCTGGGTGCTGCTCGGCGTGTGGGCCTACACCTTGCACCTGCGCGTGGCGCGGCTAAGATCCATTGCAGATGAAGCCAATGATCATTAAATCACTGACGGTCGTCATGACACTGATGGCCATGCCCGTGAGTACCTTCGCGGCATCCGGAACGCCGGACTGGTTGCAGGAGCGGATGTTCGCATCCGGGAAGATCAATACCGTGGTGATGGTGGTGGGCGCAGTGCTCATCGGGATCGCCATCTGGATGGTTGCACTGGACCGGCGGATCGGAAAGCTGGAGAAGAAGGAGAAGCGGAAATAAAAAGGCTGATCCTTCGGCTCCGCTCAGGGAAGGAAATAGTAAAGAACCAGATGAAACGCTCCCACATCATTGCGCTTGTGATCATTGCCGTGGCCATCGCCGCCTTGGTGGGCTCATTGAGCGACAGCAGCAGTTATGCCGATCTGACTGAAGCCTTTGCGAAACCAGGCAAGGAGTTTCACGTAGTGGGAACGCTGGACCGCTCACAACCGATCGTCTATGAACCCAGCGTAAATGCCAGCTTGACCCGGTTCTCCATGGTGGACCTCCACGGGAAGAAGTGCAAGGTGAACCTGGCCATGGCCAAACCACAGGACTTGGAACGCTCCGAGCGACTGGTGCTGATCGGCGAGGCCGCCGCCAATGGAGAGTTCCATGCCAAGGACATGCTGCTGAAGTGCCCCAGCAAATACAACGAGGAGAATAAGGTGACCGCCGGCCTCTGATGGTTGCTTTATCACGCACTGTTCCTCTCCTCCGGTCTGTTGGGTGCAATTGCCGGTCATCCGTAATTCCGGCTTCATAACCGGCCATTGAACGTGGACAAGTCCATCCAGTACATCGGTGAGCATGCTTGGGCGGGACAGCTGGGACATTGGCTGACCATTCTTTCTTTCGCCGGTTCCCTGCTCGCGCTGGCGGCCTACATCTTGCACACCCGCACCAATGACCTGGGATGGCGCACTGTGGGGCGCGCGGCTTTCCGGGCGCATTCCGTGGCCGTCGTGGGCATCGTGGCCACGTTGTTCATCATGCTCTTCAACCATTGGTTCGAGTATGACTATGTATGGAAGCACAGCAACACCGAGATGCCGCTGCGCTACATCGCCAGTTGCTTTTGGGAAGGCCAGGAGGGGTCCTTCCTGCTGTGGACCTTTTGGACCATGGTGCTCGGCAACCTGTTGATCTGGAAAGCCCGGACTTGGGAAGGCCCGGTGCTTGCGGTGTTCGCGCTGGTGCAGGTCTTCCTGTCCACCATGCTGTTGGGCGTCTACATTTTTGGTTCCCGTGTCGGCAGCAGTCCTTTTCTGTTGGTGCGTGAACTTCCGGAGAACATCGGCCTCCCTTGGACGCATTTGCCCAACTACCTGGCCTTGATACCGCAATTCAAGGATGGCCGCGGATTGAACCCGCTTTTGCAGAACTATTGGATGGTGATCCACCCGCCGGTCCTCTTCCTTGGTTTTGCTTCAACCCTTGTTCCATTCGCCTTTGCCATTGCCGGATTGTGGACGCGCCGTGTGAAGGAATGGATGGCCCCTGCCCTGCCGTGGACCTTCTTCAGCATTGCCGTGTTGGGCACGGGGATCTTGCTGGGCGGTGCCTGGGCATACGAATCGCTCAGCTTCGGAGGCTTCTGGGCCTGGGACCCCGTGGAGAACGCTTCGCTGGTGCCGTGGCTCACGCTGGTGGGCGCGGGCCATTTGATGCTCATCAACAAGCGCAAGGACACCTCACTCTTCTCCACTTTTTTCCTGGCGCTGATCACATTTATCCTCGTGCTGTACAGCACGTTCCTGACCCGCAGCGGTGTGCTGGGGGACACCAGCGTGCACAGCTTCACCGGCGAGGGCATGCTGGCCGGCCTGCTCATTTTTCTGCTCAGCTTCGTGGCCTTGGCCGTGGCCATGCTGAACCGCGACCGCACGGACCGCTTGTATTACCTGGGCTTGTCGGTTGTGATGTTGGTGCTCGGCGTGTTCCTGGAGGTGCAGGTGCCGGCGATCATCCTCTTCGGTGCGGTAAGCGTGGTGATGTTGGTGGTAGCCTACCGCAAGGGCGGGTACCAGCGACATGATGAAGAGCAATTGCTGAGCCGCGAGTTCTGGCTCTTCATTGGTTCGTTGGTCTTGTTGTTGAGCGCGGCGCAGATCACCTTCAGCACATCGATGCCGGTGTTCAACCTGCTGCTGGCCCCGTTCCATGGCGCCTTTGAAAGCTTGCACAACGCCACGGGCTGGGGCTGGGCGCATGACCTGGCCCAGGCCAAGCTTGCACCACCGGTGGAAGCCAAGGCCCACTTCAACAAGTGGCAGATCCCCTTTGCCTTCATTGTGGCCTTGTTAGTGGCCATCGGCCAGTACCTGCGCTATAAGCAAACCGACAAGAAAAAGTTCTACCGTGAACTGCGGTTGTCCTTCTTCGGAGCCGTGCTGATCACGGCCTTTCTCACCTGGTGGCTGGGCTATCGCCTGGTGGAGGCCAACATGGTGGCCCTCTTGTTCGCTTCCTCCTTCGCGTTGCTGGCCAACCTGCTGTACATCCCGATGATCCTGAAAGGCAACATGGCCAAGGCGGGTCCGTCGATGGCGCACGTTGGTTTTTCCATGATCCTGCTGGGCGCATTGATCAGCATGAGCCGCGAGCAGAAGATCAGCCGCAATACCTCCGGGCCGGTCTTGAGCTACTTGAACAAGGACTTCAACGACGGGCAGGACATGCTGCTGTATGTTGGGGACACGGTGCCGGTGGGCGAATTCTTCGTGACGTACAAAGGCAAACGGCAGGAAGGCGTGAACCTCAAGTACGACATGGACTACTTCCGTTCGGTACCCAGCCAATTCAGGGCCGGAGACACGGCCCGGGTCCGCAATTCACTGTTTATTGCCCGGGACCACCACACCGCCGGCACGCAATTCCTCCTGGACCAGCCTGCGCATTGGGCTCCGCTTGAGACTTTCACCCGGCGCGAGCTCTGGCGAGCGCCGGATTGGTCGCCACGCCATCCCGGCCCCAAGGAGTTTGCCCTGGAACCGATGGTGCAACTGAACCCCCGCTTCGGCAACGTGGCGGAACCCAGCACAAAGCATTGGCCTGAACGCGACCTGTACACGCACATCCGCTATGCGAAGCTGGATACGGCTTCGGACGGCTACATGCCCGCCCGTCTCTACGAAAAAAACGTCCACGACACGATCGTCACCCCCACTTGTGTGATCCTCATTGACAGCATTCGTACCGTGCGGGACAGCGTAACCTTGGCCCGCCTCGGCCCGGATTTCACCGTGTACATCCTGGACATGCGCGTGCGCGACCTGTACGACGAGCACCGCTGGTTCAGTGCACAGCCCGTGGCCATTTACCACAAAGGCCAGCAGGTGGGCAGCAAAGGCTTCGAGATCCCGGACCTCAATGTGAAATTCGACCTGGCCACGGTGAAGGGCAACCAAGTGGGCCTGAACGTGAGCGAACGGGAGTTTGTGATCATGCAGGCGATTCTCTTCCCCGGCATCAACATCCTGTGGATCGGTTGCCTGTTGATGGCCTTGGGAAGCCTGCATGCCGTGCGGCAACGGGTGCTCTCCAGGAAGAAAGGGAAGGAAGGAGCCGTGTGAGCATCGGACGTTTGGCGGAACAGTGAATTTTCAATTCCCGTGACCGATGCGCCGGCCTGCCTGCTATTTGATCGCATTTCCCAAGAACGGCGTGCCGGCTGGAATGTCCCGGAGCAAGGGATCCCGCAGTTCCGCCAGCACAAGTTGTTCCGCCGGTCAATGATGCGGATTGCCCCGCATTGCATTGTCAACGATCCCACGGACTTCTTCGGCGGTGTAATGCCGGTCCTCCAGCCGGGTATAAAGAGCGTGCCCTTCCTTCACAATGCTCAAGTGCTCATTCGGAATGCCATAGTCGCGCGGCGCATCCAGCAGGCGCTTCAAGGCAAGCAGGCGGGCCTCATCCTCCAAGAGGGAAATCCGCTCCAACAGTTCGAGCTTCAGTGATTTGAGGTCCATGTTGCGGTGGTTTTACCAAATGTAGCGAGGGTGATGCTTCCCGGACCAAACAAGCAGGTTCCTCCCGAACTTCGCGCGGCATGTCCTCCATCCTGCTCATCGGCACCGGCCGCTTGGCTTTCCACTTGGGCCACGCGGTGGTCCGTTCGGGCGCAATGGTTGCCGGTGTAGCCGGCCGCGACCCCGCAAAGGCCCGATCATTGGCAGAAGCCCTGGGTTGCCGGGCTTTCCCGATCACAGGCCCGCTGCCAAAGGTTGACCTGCGCATTTTGGCGGTGAGCGATGATGCCCTGGCATCCGTGTCCGCTCTCCTTCCCGTGGATGGGACGCCGGTCATCCACCTCAGTGGATCGAAATCCGTGGAACTTCTCGCCCCCCATGCGCACCGGGGCGTCCTGTGGCCGGTCCGAAGTTTCAGTCAGGGGGCACCGGTGGATTTCAAGGGAATTCCAGTGATCGTGGACGCGGATGATCCGGACACATTTGACGTGGTAAGGGCATTGGCAGATCATCTCTCCGGGAGTGTGGTCCGCCTGCCCCATGATAAACGACAATGGCTGCACCTCAGCGCCGTGATCGCATCCAACTTCCCGGTTTTCCTGTTGCGGGAGGCGGAGCGGCTCCTTACCCATCAGCACATCGACCCGAAGTTGTTGCATCCCTTATGGGCAGCAGCAGCAGGCAACGCGTTGAACGGTGCGGACCAAGCCGTTACCGGCCCCGCGCGCCGTGGCGATGTGATGACCATCGGGCGGCAAATGGAGCTTTTGGCCGGTGAACCCGAACTTCGCCGTGCCTATTCGGCCCTGAGCGACCTGATCCTGCACACCTATCATCCCGAAACCCGTGACCAACAAGACTTATAAGGAATTGCTCGCCGGCATCGATACGTTCCTGTTCGATGTGGATGGCGTATTCACCAATGGGCACGTCCTGCTCCATCCGGGCCTGGACCCCGTGCGCACGTTCTTCACCCGCGATGCCTACGCGGTGCAGCATGCGCTGAAGGAGGGTCTGCGGATCATTATCGTCACCGGAGGTGTATCTGAAGGTGTTGCCGAAAGTTTCGCGCGTTTGGGCGTGAAGGAATTCCACCACTCCGTGCAGGACAAAAACGCCCTGCTGGACCGTTTGGTGGCAGGTACCGGCCTGGACCCCTTGCGGTCGGCCTACATGGGCGATGACATTCCGGACATGCGGGTGATGCAGCGCGTAGCCTTGCCCTGCTGCCCGGCGGATGCAGCGGAGGAGATCAAAGCCATCAGCCGGTATGTTTCCCGGGCGGCCGGGGGGGGCGGTTGTGTGCGCGACATTCTGGAACAAGCAATGAAGGTGCAGGACAAATGGCTCACCGAACAGGCGCACATCTGGTAGCATGGTGGATT